>NZ_DASTRI010000201.1:0-43722 GCF_035761305.1 Chitinophaga sp.
CAGGTCACCCGGCCTGGCGCCAGACCAGTGGGGATAGTCGTCTACCTGTTTCTGATCCTGGAACACGCCAATGGCCCGGTAATATAAACCGGTGCTTATCTTACCGCCGGTAGACTGCTGATAATCAGGCGCACCGGGCGGCTCGTCCCAGAAAACGATTTTTGTTGTTGAATAGCCCAGGTTCAGTAAAACATTAAATGACAGATCCTTCGTAACCTGTTGTGTCCAGGTTACATTTCCATCATAGCCCCAGCTTTTTACGATGCCCAGGTTTTCCCTGGGAAGGGTAAGGCCGGTGCTCCTGGGAATAGAGGCATTCCTGGCGATCAATATACCGGACCGCTCCTGGTTCCAGTAGTCAACTGTAAAGGTGAGCTTATTATCCAGTATGGCTCCGTCCAGGCCTATGTCAAACTGCTTGGCCCTTTCCCAGGTAACATACGGGTTAGCGGTAATGGTGGGGGCAATGTTCTGTATTACCTGGTTTACACCTAACACATACCCGCTGCCAAATCCAAAGCCGCTGTAGTATTGCTGCGCTTCCACCAGGTCGTTGGGGTTGGTAAGATCATTACCTGTTTTACCCCAGGAGGCCCTTATTTTTAATTCGTTGAAGGCTTTTACATTATTCTTAAAGAAAGGCTCTTCTGTAACACGCCATCCCGCAGAAAATGCCGGGAAGAACCCGAACCTTTTATCAGCAGGAAAAAGATAGGAACCATCATAACGGCCTACAAACTCGAAGAGGTACTTGTTTTTGAAATTGTAATTGGCCCTGCCAAAGTAGCTCAATCTTGCCCCTTCGGCCGCTGAACCGCCGTTCTTCCAGTCCGCTTGTCCACCTGCAAACAGTTCCGGAATGCTGGTGGATATAAAATGACGGCGGAAGGCATTAAAGGTGTTGTCCATAAACTTTTGCACTTCAGTGCCGGCCATAATGGCAACATTATGGCTGCCGAAGGTGCGTTTATAGTTAGCTACCAGGTTGCCAAGCCGTTTTTCCTGCTGGTAGTAGGACTGTGACAGCGAAGGATCAGTGGCGCCTGCAGAATAAGGCGTTAAAAATTTCTCCGGATCCTTCTGGCCATTATTGATGTAAGCCTGCTTGTCAAAGCTATACAGGGTCCAGGGCGTTTTCCATACTTTAACTTCCTGGAACTCTTTGTTGTAGGAAAGCAATCCCTGGATGTTAAAGCCGGTGAGCCCGGGTATAGTAATATCCAATGACAGGTTGCCGGTCATATGATACTGCTGGTTGTTGTCATACCCTGTTTGCTTGCTGCCTGATACTACCGGCTGCGTACCTTCTGACAGGTCTGGTCCCGGCAACCCGTTGGGGAAGTAAGCCGGATCGGTAGGCCGGCCGCGCATCAGCATACGGAATATCTGTGCGGCAGCCACGGTGGGGAAATGCCGGTCTTCCTTACGCCCGCTGAGATCCAGTCCCAGCTTAATGTTTTTGGTGATCTGGCCGGTAATATTACTGCGCACATTAAACTGGTTGTACCTGGTAGCGCTGCTCTTGTAATAGCCATCCTGCGTTAATCCTCCCAGGGAAAGAAAATAGGTAAGGTTGGATGAGCCGCCCTGTACGGATAAGTTACCGGTGGTTTGGGGCGATAATGTTTTCAGGCCTTCTTTATACCAGTCGGTATTAGGGTACAGCCAGGGATCCCGGTTAGGATCGCTGTATGCTTTAATAGCTTCTTCAGAGAACTGCGGTGTGGTGCCATGATAGATGGCTGCTTCATTCAGCATGGTCATATAATCAACAGCGCTAGCCATTTTAGGTATACGCGTGGGCTGCGCAAAACCCTGGTTAATGTTCAGGCTAAATAACGGCACCTGGTTCTTCAGGCCATGCTTGGTGGTGATTAATATTACGCCGTTCGCAGATTCAGAACCATATATAGAAGCGGTAGCATCTTTCAGCACGCTTATGTTCTCTATATCATGAGGATTGATCCTTTGCAGTATATCACTGGGGGTAGGCACACCATCTACCACCACCAGCGGCGCATTGTTATTGAGGGTATGGTTACCCCTGATGAGAATGGAGCTGCCGTCTTCGCCCGGCTCCCCGCTGCTGTTCACGGCTATTACCCCCGGCAGCCTGCCTGCCAGCGTATTGGAGAAGTTAGTAACCGGCACCTGTTTCAGCGCATCTATGGAAACAGTAGATACCGCGCCTGTTAAGTTAACCTTGGTTTGGGTGCCATAGCCCACTACCACTACTTCATTCAGGCCACTGTAGGTATTCTTCAGGCTTACATTGATAACGCTTCTTCCATTAACAGGCACCTCCATAACATTATACCCTATATAAGAGAACACCAGTACCGAGTTGCGCTGGGCATCCAGGTGGTAATGCCCGTTTTCGTCTGTAATGGTGCCTATGGAACCATCTTTTACTTTTACGGTAACACCAATCAATACATGTCCCAGGGTATCGGTTACGGTTCCTGAAACACGGATAGGCGCATTGGCCGCGGCGGCATGCAATGCACCTGAGCCGTTCCTGTTATTGGCCGTATTGCCGGTTCCCGGCGCTTTCCTGGTCAGGAAAATGGTTCTGCCGTCAATGGAATAGTCCAGCGGCTGATCCCTTAACGCCAGGTCCAGGAAGTCTGTCAGCGGCATGTTGTAAACAGACAGGGACACCGGCCTTGCCTGCTGCATGTCGTTTTTGGAAGAAAAAACAACAAAGCTTGTTTGCGTTTCAATAGCAGTAAATACCTGCTTCAGGGAAATGTCCTTTCCATACATCGTGATGGATTGGGCCATGCTGCCCGCATGCACCTGAAGGAGAGCTGCTGTCATCAGGAAAATGGTTAGTTTCATAACCAAAATGATTTTTGTTAGGCACAGATGCCCCTCCCGGCCAGGCCGGTGGCGGGTAACTTTTTTTTGCATAATTTGTGCAAGGTTTGGTAGTGAAAAAAGAGAATTCAGCACTCGATTTGAACCGGCCAAACTATTCGCCGGAGGTGGGTCCAAGCACTTCCGGTTTTTTTTTGACTGGTCCGTTTTTTAGTACCAACTGGGTGGCTTTTCCCGTGGCGGAGATACGCCCCCCTGAACGTTGAACATTGAACACATTTTGAATATCTGTTTGCTAAAAGATTGATCCATTTGTTGTGGCACTTTCATAACGTTATATAGTAGTCGGCCGATAGCTTTTGTCCCATTTCTTACGGGCAATACCCTGCCTGTGGCGCCTTTCGGGCCACCAGCCACAGTTGCTTTATTTATGTTATCGTTTATTCACCGATGCTTCCCGCATTGGGGGAAAGCTTTATTTTATGACAACCAGTTTTCTTCCTTCATCCAGCCGGAAATGAACCCCCATTCTTTCCAGTCCTTTTAATACTCCTTTTAGGGAAGAATTTCTGCTGATCTTCCCAATGAATTCAATATCAGGAATATCGCCTTCATAAGATACTTCAATATCATACCACCGCGCCAGCTGGCGCATTACTTCATCCAGCTTTGCATCTTCAAAATCAAAAAGCCCATTCTTCCAGGCCAGGGCTTTGACAACATCCGCCTGCTTTACTATCCGGATCTCGCTGGACGGCTGTATGCGCGCCTGCTGTCCCGGCTTTATCACCACCCCGTTCACTTTTATGCTGCCGTTCAGCAAGGTAGCGTCCAGGCTTTTTTCATCTTTATATGCATTTACATTAAAAGCAGTGCCTAATACCTCTATGGCTGCGCGGTCATCTACCTGCACAATAAAAGGCGTGTTTGCGGATGGCGCTATTTCAAAATAAACTTCTCCCTTTACCGCCACTCTCCGTTCATGGCCTGTGAATGCCGTTGGATAGGTGATGGAGCTGGCGGCGTTCAGCCATATCCGTGTACCATCTGACAGCTGCAGCTGGAACTGTCCGCCCTGCGGCGTATTCAGTGTATTATAGGTGATGTTGCCGGAATTTCCTTTAGCCGCGTAAAGCAGCTGCCCGCCCTGCTGGCGGATAACGGCTGGTCCCTGTGCAATAACACGGGCCCCGGAGCTGTCCAGGCTTACCGTTGAACCGTTTGCCAGTGTAAGCACCGCCTTATTGGTGCCTGGTGCAATGTCAGCAGGCTGATGATGGACTAAAGCCGGTGGTGGTGTATGCTTTTTGCCAGCCATATAATAGACCGCTGCTGTACCTGTGAGCAGAACGGCTGCGGCAGCAGCCCAGTACCAGCGCCTAAGCGCAACGGTCCTGGTTTTTCCCAGGTTTTCTTCAGGGGCGCCGGCTGCTTCGTCCCCTGCGATCTTTTCAAGCACACCTTTTCTAATGGCATCTTTCATACGTGGAAATAGCGGCTCCGACAAGGCATACTCAGCTATCTGGATATCCATCAGCTTTTTCAGCTCCTGCCAGTTGTTGCTATCCTTTAAGAGCTCCTGTAGCTCACCCCATTCTTCAGGCGTAATAGAGCCGCTGAGATAACTGTTGATATAGTATTCAAGTGGTTGAAATGGCATGACTATAGGTATAGACAAGATTTTAAAAGGGGAGGTGGGGTGCTGCGAGATATTTTTTTATTATTAATACGTTTGAGCTTATAGGGGAGGTATTACGGCATCCAGCTTTTCTTCAGGTGCTCCCTGAGGAACAGGAGCGACTCGATCATATGATCTTTAACAGTGCTCTTTGCTATATTCAGCCGTTTGGCTATCTCTTCGTAGGTAAGGCCCTCAAACCGGTTCAGCTTAAATACTTCTTTCCTGCGCGGCGGCAATTGGTCAATAGCCCTGGTAAGTGTATCAGCCAGCTCGTTATATTCGAGCTTTGAAGCAGTGGGGGCTGCTGCGCAGGCAATGGTATCGGTAGGCGGCCCATCGTTTTTATAGAGTTTTTCCTTAAATGCATTGGCGGCGGTATTCCTTAGCGCCACGTACAGGTAGCCGGCGAAATTTTCTATCCCCGTCAGCTGTTTACGGTGGTTCCATATCTTCAGGAATACGTCCTGGGCCAGCTCCTGCGCCAGGAAAGAATCTTTAACAAATCTTAACAGGTACCCATATACCATTGGAGAATAATGGTCCATTAACCGCGCAAAGGCCTTAGTGTCGTCACTGGCCATGCGTTGCAACAGCTCTTTTTCGTCGTAGGGTGAATAGTCAGCCACTATTATACGGGTTTATTATACCGTTTGCAAACTAGCAAAAATTTCTCTGGTACTTATCCCCTTGAAATATTATTTAACCGATAGATAACGTACTGTGCCGGCGCCACGGGCATCAAAAAAAGGTGGTTGGATGCCGGGGTACGGATAGTGCCGCTCAGAAAATTACTATTTTCCGGGCAGGTTACCAATAATGCCGTGCGTGATAGGGAGGGAAATTTGGTTAGTGTATTGAAGTGCGGAATGGAGGTGGTTGAAAATACCAAAGGAACTATTTCTTCAGAAATAGCTCCTTTGTATTTTTTATTTGACAGGCATATTACCTCCCGATGAATTTCTATTACTCCTTTTTTGCCTGATAAATTGATAAACCGAACCTGCAAGAAACAGTATAAAAATTACAAGCAGTGTTTTCCCTATCAAAGGGTCGCTGCTATTTTGGGCTAAAGGTTCCCCGGGTGGAATACGGGTGAGTGTTTCATTAACCGTAGGAACCAGGGATAGAAAAAAGCTGAGCGACAGAAGAAAGTTTTCAAAATAACGGGCCCTGTTATGCTGTCCCATCCTGTAATAAAGAAAAAAGGCAATTATAACCAGGATTAAAATGAATAGTGAAAAAACGTGCCCTGCGTTAAAGCCTCCGTGCTTTGAAAGCCCTAAAGCGGTTAATGAAGTTATGATTGTTCCGTAAAAATATATTTTACCGGATGTGTTAGCAAGATTGATCCTGGCATGCTTTACAAAAGATGTTAATCCTGCTGCAATGGCAATGATACCGATGATGGTATGGAAAATGCCCAAATTTGATAATCCCATATGTTATTTTTTCTGCGAATTTTTGGAGAAAAAAAATGGGAAATATTCACTTAAGTTAATTCAAAATAACTTTTTTGCACTTTGCCCGGTAAGAAGCGGACGACCTGTTAAACCACAGTAAGGAATCAACGGTTAATTCTCTTACGAATGCGGCTTAACGAAGGATTAGTGATACCCAGGTAAGATGATATATGGTATGACGGGATGCGGTTTACGATATTAGGGTGTTCTTCCAGCAATTTAATATAGCGCTCTTCATGTGAGTAAAACAGGAAATCCTCTGTCCGGGCCTGGGAGTGGTTAAAAAACAGCTCCGCCAGCAGCCGCCCGAATTTGCTCCAGTTAGGATGCGTGTCGTACAAACTGTTTAAATCACGGTAAGTGATATATATTATTTCAGAGTCCTCCAATGCTTCTATGAAATATACGCAGGGATAACGGGTGATGAAGCTCCTGAATGATACAATAAACTGATTTTCGGAAAAGAAGAAAATATTCTTTTCTTCGTCGGTTATAGGATCATTGTAATAAATCCTGAAAATTCCTTTCACTACCAACCCCAGGTCATTACAAACCACGTTTTGCATATTAAAAAAGTCGCCTTTTCCTATTTTGCGGTTTTTCCAATAGGCCCAGCTGTCTGTGATGTCTTTGGGTGTGAGCGCTGCAAAGTTTATCAGGTGCTGCCTTAATATTTCATGATGTTCACTCATACACTGGCGTTTTGAACTTTGACGCACGGGGTGCTAAAATGCCAAAATAAAAAAATCAGGAACAAGTATTTCAGGCGTCACAGTAAAATAGCAATACTTTGCCTGCGAAACCGGGTTAGGGCGCCGTTATGCCCTAAAATAAAAAAACGCCATAACGATAAAATCATTATGACGTTTTTAGGTGCGGCAGAGGAGATTCGAACTCCCAAGCCCTTTCAGGCACTACCACCTCAAAGTAGCGCGTCTACCAATTTCGCCACCGCCGCAAGCCTTGAAGTGGCTGCAAAAATAATCTGTTTTTGAGAATGTACAAATTTATTATGGGTGCCGGCTATTTACGCAGTATAATGCGGAAGGTGGTGCCTTTGCCTACTTCTGACGATCTTACAAACAGCCGCCCCTTGTGGTACTCCTCAATAATACGCTTGGCCAGCGACAGGCCCAGGCCCCAGCCCCGTTTTTTGGTGCTGAAGCCCGGCGTGAACACCTTTTCATAATACGGCTTGGGAATGCCCTTGCCGGTATCTGTTACATCTATGGTGATGTCGGTAGCGTGGTTTTCTATGTAAATATCAATGGCGCCTTTGCCTTCCATGGCGTCCAGGGCATTTTTCAGCAGGTTTTCCACTACCCAGTCAAACAGCGGAGGCGAGATCATGGCGGGCATATCTGCTTCTTTAGCGTGCACTGTAAACTGCACCTTTTGCGGCGCCCTTTTCCGGATGTAGGCAGTCATATGTTCTATCTGCTCCACTACATTCTTTTCCTCCAGCCTGGGCACGCTGCCTATTTTGGAAAAGCGGTCGGTGATCAGCTTCAGGCGGTCTACATCCTTGCCCATTTCTGTTGCAATACCGGCGTTATCGTCGTTCTCCTTCAGTATCTCCAGCCAGGCTTCCAGCGACGACAGGGGAGTGCCCAGCTGGTGGGCTGTTTCCTTGGCCAGCCCCACCCATACCAGGTTTTGGGTAGCCCGGTTGGTGGAAGATAGCGCAAACAGCACCACCCCTATAAACAGGGTTACCACTATCAGCTGTATGTAGGGGTAGTAGCGCACCTGCTTCAGTATCAGGGAGTCGCCGTAATAGATATAATTGTAGATCTTTTGTTTGGCATCCACCTCCATGATAAAAGGAGGGTGCTTTTCCCGGAACGTTTCCAGCTGGTCCTGCAGGTAGCGGGGGTTGCTGGTCTTCAGCGTGTCCAGGTTACGGCTGTCAATAATATTCCCGGCTTCGTCGGTCAGTATCAGGGGAATGGTGGTATTGGTGGTTACAATTTCCACGGCCAGGTTCAGGTTGGCGTCTGCGGACGCCTGCAGCAGCTCCCGGTTGGCTTCTACCCAGGTAGCTACTTTTTTGGTTTCTTCTTCCTGTATGCGTTGAGACAAGCTGCTTACAAACCAGATGGTGGCTACAATAATCACCACCGCCATGGAAACCAATACAAACTTCCAGCCTATGTACTGTTTAAACATTTGGCCCTAAGTTAATATAAATCTTGTGTTGGCGGTTAATGGTACCGGCTGGCAGGGGCCCCCCAACGGATTATGGACTATGGACTTTTCTATTATATTTGCAATCGCAAAAAGATTTATTTGCAAATACAAATAATTCATCACGCCTAAACGAATACGGGTTGTCCGCATTGCCATCAGTTGCCGTAGTTATTCTTAACTGGAACGGGAGGGGATTTCTGGAAAAGTTCCTGCCCTCAGTATGCCGTTCAACCTATGGCAACCTGGCACTTTACCTGGCCGACAATGCCTCTACCGACGACAGCGTGGCCTTTACCCAAACCCACTTTCCGCAGGTAAAGATCATACAAAACCCTTCCAACGACGGTTTTGCCGGCGGCTATAACCAGGCCCTGCGGCACGTGCAGGCCGATATTTATGTGCTCCTGAACCAGGATGTGGAGGTGGAGGCCGGCTGGATAGAGCCGGTAGTAGCGCTGCTGCAGCAAAATCCGCAGGTAGCTGCCTGCCAGCCCAAGCTGCGCGCCTATTACCAGCGGGATGAGTTCGAGTATGCAGGTGCCGCCGGCGGCTGGATGGATATACTGGGCTATACCTTTTGCCGCGGCCGCATATTGTACACCACTGAAAAAGATACCGGCCAGTATGATGATGCACAGGATGTATTCTGGGCAACCGGCGCTGCGCTGTTCATCCGCTCCAGGTGTTTTCATGAGGTGAACGGCTTTGATGCCGATTTTTTTGCGCATATGGAGGAGGTGGACCTTTGCTGGCGCCTGCAGCGGGCGGGGTACCGTATCAGCTACTGCCCTCAATCGCTGGTATACCATGTAGGCGGCGGCAGTCTGCCGCAGGGCAACCCGCGCAAGCTGTACCTGAACTTCCGCAATAACCTGATGATGCTGTGGAAGAACCTGCATCCGGCCGACCGGTGGATAGTGTTGTTCCAGCGCGTTTTCCTGGATATACTGGCGGGCGTGAAAAGCCTGGTGTCCGGCAAGCCAAAGGATATGGCGGCTATTATACGGGCCTACCGGCATTACCATAAATGGCGCCGTAAATATGACCTGAAACAGGACAAGCTGCCCTGGAAAAAACTGCTGGACATGCAGGGTGTTTTTCACGGCATCATGATCTGGCGTTACTATTTCCTGGGCCGTAAAAAATTCTCGGAGCTGGAGAAAGAGGCTGAAAGCTGAAAGCTGAAAGTGGAAAGCAAAAAGTAAAAAGCAAAAAGCTGAAAGCAGAAAGCAGAAAGCACAAAGCAAAAAGAGCCAGGCTACTATGTTATATTAAAATAGCTGGTAAAAACACCTGTATGTTTGCTGCCCTAAGTTACTGGCATTCTGCGCACTATCCGGCCCTGGCGTTCCGCGTTTCCTGTTCCCCGCATCCACACTTGCCGTTTCGCACATTCAGCTCCCGGCTTTCAGATTTCCGCTTTTTGCCTTCAGCTTTTTTCAAATATTACTTTGATTATTATTTCACATAATGTAAGTTTGCAACGCCAAAAGGATAAATATGGAACAGAATACTGTTGAAAACAAGAATGATTTTTCCCGCGACTGGGTTAGCTCTTCCCGCTTTCTTTTTTATGTGATGATATTTTGCTCGCTGGCTTTTTTGTTAGGGGCCTCCTACAAGCTGTACCAGCACCGTTACAAGGGCAAGCCTGAGGTTGCTGTACCGGAGAACACTTTATACAATCCTAAGTACAAATAATTTGGTTATTTCAAATATTGCCTTATTTTTGCAATCCCAAATTCAAAAGTAAGCAGGCGTAAAAGCCCATAAATAACTAAAGTTCTTTAAATAACGCGGAAGTAGCTCATTTGGTAGAGCACGACCTTGCCAAGGTCGGGGTGGCCGGTTCGAGCCCGGTCTTCCGCTCAAAGATAAAGCCTGACAGATTGTAATATCTGCCAGGCTTTTTTGTTTATATCCATCATCCCGCCTTAACCTTTTTCAGATAAGCCGATGGCGGTATGCCAAACTGGGCCTTAAAGCATTTGCTGAAATAAAACGGGTCGTTCATTCCTACTTTATATGCTACTTCAGATACGGTATAGTCGCCGGTATTCAGCAGCTCAGCCGCCTTTTTCAGCCGCACCAGGCGCATGTATTCATTAGGCGAATAACCGGTAAGCCCCTTTACCTTTTTATAGAACAGCGTACGCCCCAGCTTTACGGCTGCCGCAAACTCATCTACAGAAAACTGCGTATTATCCAGGTTGCGGGTAATAATAAAATGCAGGCGGTCCAGGAACTTACGGTCGGCCTCATGTTCCGCAATATTCACTTCAAAAAAGCCCGGGTCGTTGGAGAAACGTTTGCGGATCTTCTCACGCTGCTCAATAATGCGGATAATATTGGTTAGCAGAAAGCGGGTGCTGAAAGGCTTGGCTATATAGGCGTCGGCCCCTGCATCCACGCCCTGCAGCTGGTGCTCGCCGGACGACAGGGCGGTGAGCAGCACCACGGGTATATGGCAGGTCTGGAACTCGTTGCGGATGCGGCGCGTAATTTCAAAGCCGTTCATTTCCGGCAGCATTACATCGCATACCACCAGGTCCGGCGCCGTTTCTATTGCCAGCGCCAGTCCTTCGCGCCCGTTGTTGGCGGTGTGCACATGAAAATACTGGCTTAACCGGGCAGCCAGGTAATCGCAAATATCAGGATTGTCTTCTATTACCAGTATTTTATAGCGGGAGGTAGGCTCCGGCAGCTCCATTTCGCCTTCGTCGGCTATGTAGGCCGGCGGGCAGGGTATGGACGGCTGCCCGCTTACTGCCCCCGGCGCTGCAAGATCGTCTGCGCTGTAGGCGGTTTTGGAAAGCGGCAGGGTGATGGTAAAGGTTACACCCGCGCCGGGGTTGTTATGAAAATCAATCTGCCCCTTATGCAGCAGCACCAGCTCCCTGGTAAGCGATAATCCTATGCCCGTTCCCGTTATAGCGCTGTTGAGCTGTGTAAAGCGCTGGAATATCTGGTCGCGGCGGCTTTCCGGTATGGAAATGCCGGTGTCCGACACCTGCACCTGTAAGCTGCCGGCGGCTTCATCCACTATTACATTTACGGTAATGCTGCCGCCTGCAGGCGTAAACTTATGCGCATTAGATAACAGGTTATATAACATTTTATCCAGCTTGTTATCATCTATCCACATCATATATTCCTGCACATTGCTGTGGAACTGCAGCTGTATATGTTTTTGTTCCGCCAGGTCGTTAAAGCTGTCGCACAGTTCCTGCAGCAGGCTGATAACAGGCAGCTCCTGCAGCTGCAGCTTCATGCGCTGGTGCTGTATTTTACGGAAGTCCAGCAGCTGATCCACCAGCCGCATTAAGCGGTGCACATTTTTTTGCATAATGTGCAGGTGTTTGCCGGTTTGCCAGGCGCTTTGTTTGCCGGGCAGCAGGTTTTCCATGGCGCTCACGATCAGGGAAAGCGGGGTGCGGAACTCGTGCGATATGTTGGTAAAGAAATTGAGCTTGTACTCTGTCAGCTCCTTTTCCAGCGCCACCGCATGCTGCAGGCGGTAAATACGCTGCCGCACAATGCGGATGGCGGTTATAAGCGTCAGTATAATACAGGCGTACAGCACAAATGCGCCGTTGGAACGCCAGAAGGGCGGCAGCACCGTAATGCGTATGCTGGCTTCCTGCCGGCTCCAGCTGCCGTCGTTATTAGTGCCTTTTACACGGAACGTATAATCTCCCGGCGGCAGGTTCCGGTAGGTGGCTATATTGTAGCTGGCTGGTGTGTTCCACGCCTCTTCATAATTTTCCAGTATATAGGTGTACTTGTTCTTTTGCGGGTTACGCAGCGCCAGCGATGCAAATTCGATGCTAAACACTTTCTGGTTAGGCTGCAGGGTGATGGCCGTTGCGGCTGTTATGGAAAGGTTGCCTGCGTGCTGCGGGCTGCCGGCAATATTAAAGCCGGTAAGCACCACGGGCGCATCCTGCTCGCTTGTTTTCATGCAGGCGGGATAGCAGCTGTAAAACCCGTCCATGCTGCCCCACAGCTGCTGGCCGTTGCGCCGTTTACAGCAGGAGGCTTCCGCAAACAGGTTGCCCAGCGTGCTGTTTGAAAAGTAAAACACCTCAAAGGTATTTTTGTCGGGGTTAAAGCGGGTAAGCCCGCTTTCTGTGCTGATCCATAAATCGCCCTGCTCATCTTCCAGCAACCCGTTCACAATATCGTTGGAAAGGCCCTGCTGCGTGGTATAGGTTTTAAAGCACGCACCGCGTTTATCCGTGGCCGGTATAAACCGGCAAAGGCCCCCGCCATAGGTGCCGGCCCATATACGCCCGCGATGGTCTTCGCAAACGGTTTTAATTACGTTGCTGGTAAGGCCGTTGGGATTTTGCAGGTCGGACCGGTACACCTGGTAAGCATCCGGGTGCTGCTGCAGCACCTGCGGGTTAAAAACAAGGAGGCCGTTATTGGTGCCGGCCCATATTTGCCCGGTATGGTCCTGCATTAAACAGCGTATATCCTTCAGCGTTTCATGCGTGCCCAGGAAATTCGTAAAGGAAATGTTATTGCCGCCTTTGTATTCGGCCAGGTTAAATCCTGCGCCAAACGTGCCTATCCACATGCGCTGCTGCCGGTCGCGCAGCAGGGTGTACACCAGGTTGTTCTTGCCGCTGCCGCCTGCGGGGTCGGGCAATGTAAAATGCCGGGCGGGCCGCTGCAGCGAGTCTAAGTGCGTAATATACAGGCCCTGGCCTTTGGTGCCCAGCCATATATAGCCCTGCGCATCTTCGGCTATGCAATATACATTAGGGCTTTGCCGGGGAAGCAGGTGGTTCAGGGAGCGCACCTGTTGCAGCCGGCTGTTGTATAAGGTAAGGGAGCCGTTCTTGGTGCTTACCCATATGTTGCCGCGGCTGTCCTCAAACAGCGTTTTTACAATGTTGGCGCTGTAATGTTTGGGAGCGCCGACGTCCGGGTAAAAGTGCGATACCGTAAAAGACTGGGGCATCAGCTTATTCAGCCCCGTATGCTCCGTGCCTACCCATACCAGGCCGGAACGGTCGGCCAGCACGCTTAGCAGGTAGTTGGAGCTAAGGCCGTTGGCATTACCGGCATTGTATGCAAAGTGCTGGAGCGTATCTGTACGGCGGTTATAGCAATACAGGCCGCCGCCGTAAGTGGTGATCCAGGTGTTATCGTTATCCGGCGTGTGAATGGTAAAACGGTCATCATCTACCCGCTGCATCACCTGCGGAGGCACCAGGTTAAAGCGCCTGGCCCGCAGCAGCAGCGTATCATAATACCATACCGCGCCGGAGTGGTTGTTTATCCAAGCCGTCCCGGGATGATTGCTAACCAGGTCTATATGCCCCGGTATGTTTTCGCCGAACAGCGTGGCAGCCGGCGTTACCAGGCCGGTGGCCAGCTGCAGCACCCAGGCGCCGGAACCGGGAGTGCCCAACAGCAGCCGCCGGTGATCCAGCAGGGCAGCGCCGGTAAGCGGCAGCGGCTTGCTTAGCGGCTGTGCGCTAAAAGTATGGCGCTGTAAATGATAGGTAAACACGCCATTGCTGCGGGTAACAAAATACAGCTGCTCCTTACCGGCTATTGTTTGTATAAAATCGGCGCCTGCCGGCGGCTGTAAGGCGGCCAGCCGTTTACCCTGCGTATCCAGCTGGTGCAGCGCCTTTGTAGTGCCTATCCACAGGTGATGCACAGCATCTTCAAAAATAAAGTTCACCTGGTTGCTGCCCGGCAGGGTGTAGCGTTGCGTAACAAATTTATTGTTGCGGCGCTGTATGCGCAGGCATCCGCCGGCATGGCCGTATAGCCATACGTCGCCATTGGCGGCGGCAAAATACTGATCGTAGGCAAGCGGGGCGTTATTATTGGCAAAGGCTATAAAATCTTCCGTGGCGGGATCAAAGCAGTGAAAGCGCCCTTCAAATGTTTTTATCCATATAAAGCCGTGGCTGTCCTCATGCAGCTCGCGGATGCGGGTATCGCTGATGGAATGCGGGTTGCCGTATTCCGGCCGGTACACAATAAATTTCCTGCCATCGTAACGGTTTAGTCCATTTAAAGTGCCTATCCATATAAAACCTTTTTTATCCTGCAAAAGACAGCGTACCGTGTTTTGAGAAAGGCCATCGTGGGTGGTCAGCTGCTCCAGGCATACATTATTTTCTGACCCGGTTTGAATAGAGGGGCGGATAGCGGCGGCAGCGGCATGGGTTTGGGCAAACAGCAGGCTGCTGCAAATGGTGAATACACATTTCAGGAGTTTCATAACGGAATTTATAAAGTTCCGGACCGGATTTTTCAATAGCAGAAGCGCTATGCCCACACGTGGAAGTCGGCGTACTGAATTTGACATTTTAATTGGTGAAATGCATCCTATGCTTTCCTACTGGCCACGCTGTGCGTACATTTTTACAGCATAAAGTCAATTTTTCCATGTCGCCGGCGCGGTTTTACCGGCAATTTTGCGCAGTAACCTTCTTCATTGCAGTATCAATTGCCCGGAATTATGTTAAAACCGATCCTTACAATTTGCCTGGTCTTATATTATTGCCTGCCCGTTGTACAGGCGCAGGTGGGTAATTACCAGCAGGATTTCTCCCGTAAAGGCAACACCTTTTATTTTACCACCAGCGGCGCCCGGGTGCAGCTGGAATTTTGCACAGCGGCCCTGTTCCGCGTAAGAATGAGCCGCAGCGGCAACTTTGCGCCCAATGAACCCTGGATGGTGGCGCAGTACCAGTGGAGCCAGGTGCCTGTACAGGCAACGGAAACCGCAACCGCTTTTCAGCTGCAAACACCGGTGCTGCGGGTAACCGTAAATAAGCAGCCCTTCAGCATAGATGTTTTTACACCGGGCGGACAGCTGCTGTGCGCGGGATCGGCACAGCCGGGCGGAGAAATGGCTTTTGCAGGCGATACCGCCCGCTGCACCAAAACCCTGCAGCCAAACGAGCATTTCTTTGGCTTCGGGGAACGGATGGATTTCCTGGACCAGCGCGGTAAAAAGCTGCTGCTGAATGTAGGCCGCGGTACGGGCATGCCGCACATTACCGGCGCATACAATGTACTGGCGGCCAATTACAGCCCCGTGCCCTTTTTTATGAGCACCCGCGGCTATGGTATTTTCCTGCATAGCTCCGCTGCTACCGAATGGGACATGGGTAATACGCACCCTGGTCAATACACGTTCAGCACTACCCAAAGCAACGGGGAGCTGGATTACTATTTTATCTACGGCCCCCGCTTTGCCAATATACTGGAGCAATACACGCTGCTTACAGGCCGCTCCCCGCTGATGCCGCTGTTTGCCATGGGCCTGCATGTAGGCACGTACAGCGGCGGCACCTGGGGGCATGAGGACCAAACTTCTGCCGCCTATGTGCTGGCGCTGGCACGGCGCTTCCGTGCGCTGGGCATACCGGTAGACATCCTGTTCCTGGACTCTACCTGGCGGCTGTTCGGCAAAA
This sequence comes from Chitinophaga sp., assembly GCF_035761305.1. Classification (GTDB taxonomy): domain Bacteria; phylum Bacteroidota; class Bacteroidia; order Chitinophagales; family Chitinophagaceae; genus Chitinophaga. The sequence continues at coordinate 15,603 of NZ_DASTRI010000201.1, forward strand.
ACGGCGGCAAAGGCGCTACCAGCTTTGAGTGGCGAGAAACCTTCCATCATCCGCGCGCCATGATGGACAGCCTGTATGCCCTGCATTATAATATGGTGGGCCTGCATATACGTCCCCGCCTGGATAACGGGCTGCATAACCACCTGTTAGATAGCGCTGCTGCCGGCGGCTACACCTATCCGGAAGCCGGCGGCCCCGGCGAGTTTGTGAATTTTTTTGACAGTGCCGCCGTACGCTGGTGGTGGCAGCATGCCGCCATGAAGGTGGCCGGCATGGGCGCCAGGTTCTTTAAAACAGATGAGGGCAGCGCATTCGGCCACCTGGCCAATGAAAGCAATAAAACAGGGCCTACAGATGCAAAAGCCCTTGGCCTGCATAACGTATTTCCCATTGCATATGCCAAAGCTGCCTATGAGCAGTTTGCAGCGTATAACCATTTACGTGGTATGAACCAAACGCGCGAAGGATATGCCGGCATCCAGCGTTACCCCTTTATTTTTGCGGGCGACTGGCCCAGCGAGTGGCAGTATTTTGAGCCGGTAATAAAAGCCGGTCTTAACATAGGATTGTCGGGCGTAGGCTACTGGGCGCACTGCATGGGCGGTTTTGAGCACCCGGCCGACCCGGAGCTGTACATCCGCTGGTGCCAGTTTGGTATGCTTAGCCCGGTTGCATTGCTGTTTGGCATGGACCATCCCGGCTATAAAGAGCCCTGGAACTATGGCCGGGAAGCGCTGGCCATTTTTAAGCAATATGCCCGCCTGCGTTACCAGCTGTTACCTTATTTATATAACCATGCATATGAAATGTACACTACCGGCATGCCGCTCATGCGTGCGCTGGTGCTGGATTACCAGGATGATGTGAATGTGTATGATATTACGGACCAGTACCTGCTGGGCAGCAGCCTGCTGGTGTGCCCTGTAACGCAAAAGGGCGCAGCCACCCGCGTGGTGTACCTGCCCGCCGGCACCTGGATAGATTACTGGACCGGCAAAGCCTACACCGGCAGGCAATACCTGAACGTGCTTACGCCGCTGGATAAAATACCGCTGTTTGTAAAAGCAGGCAGCATTATTCCCACACAGCCCGTGCTGCAATATGTAGGGGAAAGAACCATAGATACCCTTACACTGAACATATATCCCGGCGACAGCGCCACCTGCCGCCTGTATACAGACGACGGCAAAAGCCTGGCTTACCGGCAGGGGCAGTTTGCCGTTACCCGCATTCACCAGCAAACCCTGCAAAACACTATGGAGATCACTATAAACCCCGCAGGCGGCAGCTACCGCAGCCCGTTAAAATACTTTGAGCTGAAAGTGCACCTGCAGGTAAAACCACGGTCAGTGAACGGCGGCAGTAAATGGAATTATGACGCCACCGCCGGCATATTGCAGGTACAGCAGGTGCCTGCTGATAATGAAAACCGCATTATCATACAGTATTAGCCGGCCGGCATGGTTTGCTGATATTTCCATGCAATTGTACAATTCTCCATGGCTGGGAGCAGCGCCAGTGGCTAATTTGCACGCTGTGCCAGTGCTATTGAACATGGAGCCACTTAACGATAACCGCCAAAAGGAAATGAAACGCATTGCAAGGCTGCAACTGCTGGAAAAGCTATTGATACTTGCTTTCATCCTTGTTTGTGTGCTGCTGTATTATTTACTCTTTTAAAAGGGACCATACAAAAAATTCCGCAACAATGAAAAACGATACAATCCACAATTACAGGTGGCTGCTGTGCGGCATGCTGCTGCTGGCGCACACCTTTACCTATGCTTTTCAAACAAATGACCGCGTTACCGGCCAGGTACTGGATGAGCAGGATCATACGCCGCTGCCGGGTGTGAACGTTCGCATAAAGGGCAGCAACAAAGGCGCCATTACCGATGCCGGCGGCCGCTTTGCCATTACTGCAAAAGAAGGCGCTGTACTGGTATTCAGCTTTGTGGGCTATGAAACCAGGGAAGTAACGGTATCGGGTAAACGTGCCAGCTATGTTGGTTTGCAGAAAAGCAACCAGGGCTTAAACGAGGTGCTGGTGGTAGGCTACGGCACACAAAAGAAAGCCAATGTAACCGGCGCCATTGCCACGCTGAATGCGCAGCACCTGGACGAGCGGCCTATTGCGCGGGTAGACCAGGCCCTGGTGGGGCAAATGGCCGGCGTGCAGGTAAAGCAGATCAGCGGTGCGCCGGGCAAAGGTTTCCAGGTAAAGGTAAGAGGCACCGGCTCCATTAATGCCGGTACAGAACCGCTGTATGTGATAGACGGTTTTCCGCTGGACGTATCGGGCGCCAGCGCCAGCGGCGGTTTTGCACAAGGCTCTGCGCTCGATAATATTAACCCGAATGATATTGCTTCCGTACAGGTGCTGAAAGATGCGTCGGCAGCCGCCATTTATGGCTCCCGCGCTGCCAACGGGGTGGTGATCATTACCACCAAATCCGGCAAGGCCGGTAAAAACCGCATGGAGTTCAATACTTATGTGGGCTGGCAGGAAACGCTGAAAAAGCTGGATGTGCTGTCGGCCGAAGACTGGATAGACCGCGCCCGCGAGATCATTGACTATAATTATGTAAACCCCGCGCTGGGCCGCCTGGCTACCGACAACCCGGCGCAGCGCAGGCAAAAGCTGGGCGGCTTTGATTTTTCAAAGATCTATGATGAGCGCTGGTATGAGCCGGGACATCCCGGCCTGCGGTATGTTGACTGGCAGGATGAGCTGTTCCGCAAAGGCCTGGTGCACAGCTACCAGCTGGCCGCATCCGGCGGTACGGATAAGATCACCTATCGCATTTCGGGCGACTACCTGAACCAGGATGGTATTGTAATCTATACCGGGTATAAAAGATATTCGTTCCGCTCCAACATTAACCTTAAAGTGAACGACCGTATTAACCTGGGCCTTAACCTGGCGCCTTCCTACAGCGTGGTTACCGACCCCGGTGCGGAAGGAAAAGACCAGCAGCTGCATAAAGCGGTAAGCGCCACGCCTATTGTGGAAGACAGCGTAGGCCTGGAAACCGGCGTGGTGCCGAATGCGCGCTATGCCTGGGCCAGCTCCACCGTTAGTCCCGTGGCTGTGCTGCGCGAGCAAATGGGAGAGGAGCGCACCCTGCGCACGCTGGGCAGTCTTTATGGTGAGTATAAACTGCTGGATGGCCTGGTATTTAAATCCACGCTGAACCTGGATAATTCCGATTACCGCCGTAAAGCATTTTCGCCCAGCATTATCCGGAACGGCAACGCAGGTACCGGCTCGTCCCGCACCTACCGGAAAACCACGCTGGTAAATGAAAATACGCTATCATACAATAAACGGTTGGGCAACCACGATATAGCAGCGGTTGCCGGCTATTCCTACAACCAAACCAATTTTGAAGAAGCACGCATCGGCGGGTCCAACTACAGCACGGATGATATTTATACATTAAACGGCGCTACCACGCTTACCCTATCGGGAACGTATACACGTGAAACCAAGAACGTGCTCATTTCTTATTTCGGCAGGGTGCAGTACGGTTACCGGGATAAATACCTGCTGTCCGCCTCTTTGCGGCGGGATGGTTCTTCCCGTTTTGGCGCTAACACCAAGTGGGGCGTTTTCCCCGCGGTATCGGCGGGCTGGCGCGTGCTGGAAGAGCCTTTCATGAAAGGCATAAGCGCTGTAAGCGAGCTGAAACTACGCGGCAGCTGGGGCCTTTCGGGCAATAACAACATCGGCGATTTCAGCCAGGTAGGATTACTGGGCTTTGCCAATTATGTATTAGGCACCGGGGAAGGCGCGCTGGTAAAAGGCCAAACCGCTACCAATATTCCCAACCCCGACCTGGGCTGGGAAAAGTCTGAAACTATTGACGCAGGGCTGGACCTGGGCCTGTTTGATAACCGCATTTTTGCTTCCTTTGACTATTACCGCAAGCTGAATACCGACCTGCTGCTGAGCGTGCCGGTAGCTGCTGTTACGGGCTTCAGCACAGCCATTACCAACATCGGCAAAGTGCAAAACAAAGGATGGGAGTTTGAGCTCTCAACCCGTAACCTTACCGGCAAGCTGGAATGGACCACCAACATTAACCTGAGCCATAATACCAACAAAGTGCTGCAGCTGGGGCCCAACAACACGCCCATTATCTTCGGCAACTTTGATAACATGGGTCATCATATTACTACCGTAGGGCAGCCCATTGGCGCATTTTATGTGCTGGAAACAACCGGTGTGCTGAAAACTGCTGCGGAAGCGGCCTCCAGCCCAATTATAGCAGGGGAGGAAGCCGGCGATCCCAAATACCGCGACGCCAACAACGACAAAGTGATTGATGTAAACGATGCGGTGATCATGGGACAGCCCGATCCTACATACGTTTGGGGCATTACCAATAATTTTAACTATAAGGATTTTGACCTTAGCTTCCTGTTCCAGGGGCAGTGGGGCAACAAGATCTACTCCACTTTTGGCCGGGCTATTGACCGCCAGGGCAGCGGTATTTCAGATAATTCACTGGGCATATGGCGCAACCGCTGGCGTTCGGAAGCTGACCCGGGCAACGGCATGGTGCCCAAAGCCTACCCCATTAAATACGGCCGCCTCAAAGACTCCCGCTGGCTATACAACGCCGCATATTTCAGGCTGCGCACCGTTACGCTGGGCTACAACCTGTCGCGCGTGCTCAAACATATTCCCGGGGTGAACGGCGGGCGCATTTATGTGTCGGCCGAAAATGTGTGGGGAAAAGATCATTATGACGGCGGCTTTAACCCGGAAGCCATCAACGACTCCGGCGACGATTACGGCGCTTTTCCCCTGGCTAAATCTTACATTCTTGGTCTTAACATTTCATTCTGATCCTATGCAACAGTTACCTAAAATATTACTTGTTATCGTATTGCCGTTGCTGTTATTAAGCTGCACGGATAAGCTGGATGTAAAACCGATCTCTGATCCCAGCGTAGCTAATTTTTACCGCAACCAGCAGGACTTTGAGCAGGCAGTGAATGCGGCCTACAACGGCCTTTCTACCTATCCCACACGCCATTTCTTTTTATCGGAAGTACGGTCAGATAACATGTATGTGCCGGGTGAGGGCGGCACGTACGACTGGAACCCGGTGAACAACTTTATGGTTAACTCGTCCAACACCCTGATGTCCGGCGCATGGAGCGACTGCTATAATACCATTATGCGCTGTAACTCGGTGCTCGACAATATTGACGCGCAGAAAGTACCGGATGAGGGCATCCGTAACCAGTTTACCGGGGAGGCAAAATTTATACGCGCGCTGATGTATTTTGACCTGGTTCGTTTTTTCGGCGGCGTGCCTAAAATAGATCACCTGGTAACGGCTACCGATGCGCAGGATATTCCACGCGCACCGGTACAGGATATATACGATCTTATTATTGCCGACCTGGAAAGCGCGGCGCAGCTGCTGCCGGCTTCCTATAGCGGCGGCAGCAAGGGGCGCGCTACCTTATACGCCGCCAAAGGCATACTGGCGCGCGTGTACCTTACCCGCTCAGGTCCTGTGCTGCTGGATAAAGGCCCTGTGCTCAACTCCAACGAGTACGCCAAAGCACGCGACCTGCTGAAAGAGATCATTAACAGCGGCAGCTTTACATTCATCAACAGCTATCCGCAAATATTCAGTTATGATAATGAGAACAACAGCGAGTCGGTGTTTGAGATACAGTTCAAAAGCGGCGGCACCGGCACCGGTACGGTAATACCCGCTGAAATGCTGCCCGGCGGCTATATGCGCGCCGAAAAAATACCTGTAGCCGGCGGGAATGATTTTAAGTACGTATCTAATGACCTGGTGAGCGCCTATGATACAAATGACGTACGTTTAACTTTTAACGTGCTGCAGGGATATACCGACGAGAACGGCAATTTTGTGAACCAGGACTATTTTAAAAAGTTCCTGGACCCCAAGCGCTATGGCGTAGACCTGCGCGACTGGGGCATTAACCAGCCCGTACTGCGCTATACCGATGTGCTGATGATGTATGCAGAAACCTTGCTGCATACCGGTGGCAGCCAGGCGGAGATAGACGGCATTGTGAACCAGGTGCGCGCACGCGCCGGCCTGGCAGGCATTACCGGCGTAAATGAAGATATGCTGCTGGCAGAACGCCGCCGCGAGTTTGCTGCGGAAGGGCTGCGCTGGCACGACCTGGTGCGTACCGGCAAAGTAGTAACAGTGATGAATGCGTGGATGGCGAAGGAGGATGATAAAAAAGTAATGAAGCCCATGAAAACGGAATATATCATATATCCCATTCCACAAACAGAAATGAATATTAAACCCGGGCTGTATGAGCAGAATGCGGGGTATTGAGGTAATTCGTAATTGATAATTCGTAATTGACTATGATCGCTCGCAGAACCTTTATCGCCGGCCTTGGCAGCGCTTTAATAAGCGCTAAGCTGCTGGCGCACTACAGGTGGGAAGACCCGGTATCTGAATTCAGCAAACGCCTGCATCCCGTAGGCCGTGCGCTGGAAATGGAAGGCTGGTATGTATGGTGCAACAGTCCCATTGAAGGACCGGACGGCAAAATTCATGTGTTCTTTTCACGCTGGCGGGCTGCCAAAGGCATGGGCGGCTGGATCAACGGGTCGGAAATTGCACATGCCGTGGCCGACCACCCGGAGGGCAAATTTACATACGTAAGCACTGTGCTGGCGCCCCGTGGCCCCGGCTTCTGGGATGCCACCACCTGTCATAACCCACATATCCGGCAGCTGGGTAACCGCTATTACCTGTATTATATGGGCAATGCCAACGGCAAAACCAATACGAAACGTATAGGCCTGGCCGTTGCCGGCAGCCTTAACGGCCCCTGGCAGCGCAGCGATGCGCCCATACTGGAGCCCGGGTCCGCCGGCGCCTGGGACGACCACTGTACTACCAATCCGTCGCTGGTGCACCACCCCAACGGGGAATACTGGCTGTACTATAAGTCCTGGAACACGGCGGAATATGAGCGGGATAAGGGCAAGGCCATCCGCGGCAACCGTAAGTACGGCCTGGCTATTGCACAAAAGCCGGAAGGCCCTTTTCATAAATATGCCGGTAATCCTTTGATCGATTTTTCTAAATTAGGGGATAACAAACAGCTGGAAGATGCTTTTGTGTGGTATGAGCAGGACCGGTTTAAAATGCTGGCGCGCGACATGGGCGTATATAGCCAGGATGTTGGTTTGTACATGGATGCTAAAGACGGGCTTCGCTGGTCGTTTCCGTCCATTGCTTTTTACAATGCTGCCCATTACATACAGCAGCCGCCGCCGGCTCCGCACCTGAAACGTTATGGCCGCTTTGAACGGCCGCAGCTGCTCATGCACAACGGTAAACCCGCTTACCTGTTCACCGCTTCGCAGGGCGGGCAGTATATGACTGCTTCGGCATTCATCTTCCGCATAAAATAACAACCATTACCCGTTATGAAAAGGACCGGATTTTTGACCGCATGTTTATTGAGCTGTTATTGTTTTTGTACCGGCCAGCAGGTATTGCAATGGCCATCCATTACCGCGGAAACCCGCCCCTGGACCCGCTGGTGGTGGTTGGGCAATGCGGTAGATACGCCCGGCCTGGCATACAATTTACAGGCGCTGCAGCAGGCCGGGATAGCGGGGGTAGAGATTACGCCCATTTATGGCGTCAGGGGATTTGAAAATAAATTTGTTGATTTTTTATCACCGCGCTGGATGCAACTGCTGGGCTACACCCGGCATGAAGGCCGCCGCCTGGGTATTACCGTGGATATGAATACCGGCACGGGCTGGCCTTTTGGCGGTCCTAACATCCCGTTGAAAGATGCGGCAGGGAAAGTGTACTTTAAGGAATATCATTTGCAGGGCGGGCAGTCGTTAAAAGAAATAATACACGCAAACGTAAAGGACCCGCGGCTGCCTGCACCGCTGCAGGTGCTCATGGCATATGGACCGGGGGGACGGCGGGTAAACCTTACTGCCAAAGTAAATGAGGCCGGCAGGTTACAGTGGACAGCGCCAGCAGGCAGCTGGCAGCTGATAGCGCTGTTCAACGGTAAAACCGGGCAAAAGGTAAAACGCGCTTCGCCCGGCGGCGAAGGATGGGTAATGGACCACTTTTCAAAACCCGTGGTAACGGCATACCTGCAGCGGTTTACCAATGCATTTAAAAGCACGCATACACCGCCGCCGCATAGCTTCTTTAACGACTCGTATGAAGTGTTTGGCGCAGATTGGTCCACCGATCTGTTAAAGGAATTTGCAAAGCGCCGGGGCTACCGGCTGGAAGATTACCTGCCTGCTTTCCTGGGGCAGGGCAATGCCGATACCGTGCGCCGCGTGGTGAACGATTATCGTGTAACCCTTTCCGATATGCTGCTGGAAAATTTCACGCAGCAATGGGTCAGCTGGGCGCATATCATGGGCAGCACCACGCGCAACCAGGCGCACGGCTCGCCTGCCAACCTGCTGGACCTGTATGCTGCCGTGGATGTGCCGGAATGCGAGTCGTTCGGCACTACGCATTTTAATATACCGGGCCTGCATATAGACAGTAGCGAGATCCGCCATACGGAGTCCAACCCGCTGATGGTAAAGTTTGCCACTTCCGCGGCGCATGTAACAGGGAAAAAATATGTGTCTGCAGAAACCTTTACCTGGCTTACGGAACATTTTAAGACACCTTTATCGCTTTGCCGCCCCGAGCTGGATAACCTGCTCCTGAGCGGCGTAAACCATGTGCTGTTCCATGGCACGCCGTATTCACCCAAAGGCGCGCCCTGGCCCGGATGGCTGTTCTATGCATCGGTGGAGTTTTCGCCCTACAACACTTTCTGGCGGTACATGCCCGCATTTACGCAGTACATTACGCGCACGCAATCCTTCCTGCAGGCAGGTGAAGCAGACAACAATATTCTTTTATACTGGCCGGTGTACGATATATGGCAATCGCCCATGAGCGACCGTTATTACCAGTTTGTGATCGGCAAAACAGCGGAATGGATGAAGCCCTTTCCTTTCTACGATGCCGCTGCCAAACTGGTAAACGAAGGCTATGGCGTTGATTTTATTTCAGACCGGCAGCTATTGCAAACCAGCGAGGTAAACGGGGCAATACATACCACCGGCAACCATTACCGCACCATTGTGGTACCGGCCTGCCATTACATGCCGCTGCCGGTTATGCGGCAGCTGGTTGATCTTGCCAGGGCCGGGGCCACCGTAATATTTTTAGATCATCTTCCCAAAGACGTGCCGGGGCTGCAACAGCTAAAAGAACGCAGGCAGGCGTTTGCACAATTACAGCGGGCATGCGGCGCCGCTGCCTTTACCGGTAAGGTAACACCATTGGGCAAGGGCCGTATTATAACTACTGCAACCGCTGACATGGAAAAGCTGCTGCCGGTATCGCGGGAAAGCATGGTAGATGAAGGCCTGCGTTTTGTGCGCCGCAGGTATGCAGGCGGTCACTATTATATGATCGCCAACCAGCAGGATCATGATTTTGACGGCTGGATAACCCTGGGCACCCCGGCCGCCGCTGCTGCTTTGTTTGATGCGTACACAGGTAACAGCGGCCTGGCGCAGCTGCGGCAGCAGGATGGTAAGGCCATGGTGCGGCTGCAGCTAAAAGCAGGTACATCGCTGGTAGTACAAACCGCAGGTACGGCAAGCAGCTTAACAGGCCCTGCCTGGGCATACTGGAAGCAGGCCGGCGCAGCGCAACCGCTTACCGGTAAGTGGGAGCTGGCTTTTACAGATACTACGCCTGCCATTTCAAAAACTTTTACACTGGACAGCTTATACTCCTGGACACAGCTGCCGGACAGCGCAGCGAAGGTTTATGCTGGCGCGGCGCGTTACCGCATCAGCTTTAATAAGCCTGCCACTGCCGCAGATGACTGGCTGCTGGAGCTAGGCGATGTACGTGAAAGCGCGTGTATCACTATTAACGGCCACCGGCCAGATACCTTGTGGGCATTGCCTTTCAGCGCGCGCATCGGTAAATACCTGCAACCGGGAAAAAATGTACTGGAAGTGGAAGTGGCGAACCTGCCGGCAAACCGTATAGCCGATTACGACAGGAAGGGTAAGCAATGGCGCATTTTTTACGAGATCAATTTTGTAAATGTATTTTACCAGCCTTTCTCCGCGGCAGGGTGGGCGCCGGCACCTTCGGGATTACTGGGGCCGGTGCGGCTGGTGCCGTTAAAAAGAGAGTAGCAGCATATTAATAAAATACCAAAGGCCCCCTGGCAAAACCGGGGGGCCTTTTTATTCTATTCGTAACGTGTTAAATGGCACCAGGGCTGGATAACCCCGGTTTAGCATTATTCATTATTTAAACTAAAACCTAGTGCACTAAAAACAATCTTTAATAGCTAAATCCTTTGCGTTTGAACATCCACAGGTTGCGCCAGCCATCGCCCTGCTGGGCCAGTGTAAGCTCATTCTCGTTCAGCGTTACTATTACATACGTGATCTTGGCGCCGTTGCTGATGTCCGAGCCCAGTATTTTGAGTGTTTTATTCAGCGTGTCCAGCACAAACAAACTTTTCTCTGTGCCTTTGGGCGTAACCTTGGTGTAGTTGGCAGCGCCGTTCAGGTCAAAGGTCATTTCATCATTGGCAACGCCCCAGGAGATCACATCGGCCGGTGTGGGCTTCCACCATTCCGGCGCAGTAGCGGCGCCGGAACCGTTGCCATACGGCGCGCCGCCGGGCGTGTCCATGGCCCATACCCAGGTTTTACCTGTTTCGCCGTTGGTGAGCAGGTTCCACATAGGGCTGCTGAAATACTGGGGGTCGTTTTGTGATACAACTATCTTGGCGGAGTCCTGCACGGGGCCGCCGCCGGTGTAAGCCACAAATTTGATGTAGTAAGTGCCGGCAAAAGGAATGTTAATGGTATCTTTTGCCTTGTTGGAAATGCCGGTGCCGTAATCCCAGAAAGGAATAACGCCCTGTGTTTTATTTTCAAGAAACACGATGTTATCGTGCCCCTGCTGCTGTGTTACGGAAAACTGCAGGTCTTTTGTTTGCAGCGGAGCGGGCAGCACATCCCGGTCTTCCCGCGGATCGCAGGCTGCCAGCATGCAAAGCAGCCCGCAGCTGATAATAATGTATTGCAAATACTTGTTCATTGCTTTTGGTTTTGGTTGATCATTATTGGTTCCATCCGGGGTTTTGCTGCAGGCTGCCGTTGGAGAGGTTCAGCTCCTGCTGCGGTATCTGGAAAAGTCCTTTTGTTTCCGGGCGGAAGGTTACGCTGAACTGCGGATCGCTGCTGCTGTTGTCAATGGCTTGTTTGGCGGTGGGAATGCCCTGCCGCAGCAGGTCCCAGTAACGATGCCCTTCCAGCGCCAGCTCAAAGCGGCGTTCATCCATGATCAGCTTTTTACCGGCAGCATCCGGGGTAAGCGTTCTGCGGTGGTTCTGGTCCAGGAAAGCGCGGTCGCGCACGCGGTCATAGTATTGCTGCGCTTTGCCCAGGTCACCGTCCAGGTTCAGCTCCGCGCCCATCAGCAGCACATCTGCAAAGCGGATGGCCACATAGTCGTAAAAGTTATCTATCTGGAAATCGCCGCTGTAATCTTCTGCCTTGGAGTCCATCATGGGCATGTACTTCTTCCACATAAAGCCGGTTTTCTGCGGGTAAACGGCTGCGTAGCTCAGCCCTTCTGCTTCCACTGAAATAATAGACCCGGCGCGGCGCGTATCGCCCGGCTCATAGGCGGCCCACAGTTTTGGGTTAACAGGGCCTGCGCCCCAGCCTTTGTAGTAGGGCGGTACAGCATCGTTCCGGAAGCCGATCATTACCTGCATGCGGTTACCGTCATGCTTATTCCAGTCGCCCAGCCCTTTGTAGGTGAACTTGATGGCAAATACGGTTTCTATGTTGTCTTCACCTGCAAAGCTTGAAAGGGATGCCTGCCACAGCCGGGGAAAAGAGTCTACCAGGTTGTGGCCACTGGCGTTGATCACGTCATCTATATACGTGCGCGCCTGCTGTTTGGTAACAATGCCGCCTATATCATTTTGCCCGTAATAGCCGGTGTAATACAGGAATACGCGGCCCAGCAGCGCTTCTGCGGCCCATTTGGTAACACGGCCGTATTCTGCCGGCGGAATACCGCTGTAGGCAATGGCGGGCAGCTTTTCTGCTGCAAACTGCAGGTCGGAAGCTATGAGCTTATACACATCTTCAGGATTGGCCTGCGGCACATTATACTGGTCGGGAGAAAGCGGCGTGGTTACCAGCGGCACATTGCCGAACATGCGCACCAGGTCGAAATAATAATAGGCGCGCAGGAAATGCGCTTCTGCCAGGTAGCGGGTTTTAAGCGTGGTATCGCTGCCCCAGTTCACGCCGTCCATTTTGCTCAGCACCAGGTTGGCGCGGTAAATACCTGTGTAGTACTTCGTCCAGTTACCCAGGTTGGTATTGTTGTCGTTTTCAAAGCGGTCCCACCGTTTCCATACGATGTCTGACTCGCCGCCGCCGCCAAAGCAGTCGTCGCTGGCTATTTCAGATACCAGCTGTATGTTGTCGAAGTCGCCGTACTGCAGCTCGTCATAAGCTGCCACCAGGGCTTCCAGCGCGTCCTGCGGCGTTTTGTAAAAAGTTTCTTCCACCTTCCGGTCTATAGGTTCCCGCTCCAGGAAGCTCTTACTGCAGGAGAGGGCGGTGGTTAATATGATAGCTGCTGCAAAAAATTGTTTCATCCTAATGTTTTTTCTTGGTTTACAGATCAGAACCGGGCGTTTATGCCAACAATCACGGTTTTAGGCTGCGGATAGGTGCCTACATCTATACCGGATGCCCAGGGATAAGGACCATAGCCAATCTCGGGGTCCATACCATTGTAGCCGGTAAAGGTGAACAGGTTGCTGGCAGATACGTATAGCCGTAACTGTTGAAACGGTATACGCGGGAACAACCCTTTCTTGAAATCATAGCCCAGGTTAATGCTCCTTACACGCAGGAAAGAGGCGTCTTTCACAAACAGGTCAGACGAGCGGGTCCAGTTTTGGTTGGCGTCGTCGCCCAGGGTCATGCGCGGCAGCCGGTTTGAGGTGCCTTCTCCGTGCCAGCGGCCCAGTATCTCCGTAGTGTAGTTGCTGGTGGGGCGGGAGTAGTCGCGGATGCCGTCAAACACCTGGTTGCCGGAAACGCCGTACAGGAACACGGAAAAGTCAAAGCCTTTGTAGCCCAGGTTCAGGTTAAGGCCGTAAGACACATCCGGGTTGGGGTTGCCGATCTCTGTTTTATCGCGGCTGTCTATTACGCCGTCGCCGTTCAGGTCAACAAAACGTACGTCGCCTGGTTTGGCATTGGGCTGTACCAGCCCGTTTTTGCCGGTGTAGTTTTGTACGTCAGCATCGTTCTGGAATATCCCGGCTGTTTTTAAGCCGTAGAAATAACCTACGGGATGGCCCACCTGTGTGCGGAATATTTCATCTATACCAACAAAGGTTACGTTGGCATCGCCTACGATCACCTTTTCTGCGTTGGGTATGTCTATTACATTGTTTTGATTGAAAGTAACATTGCCATTAATGCCAAAAGAAAGATCGCCAAACTGGTGGGTGTAGCCCAGCGCCGCTTCTATACCCTGGTTTCTTACGCTGCCGCCGTTCACGGTAGGCGGTTTGGTGCCGGCTATGGCAGGCACGGGCACGGTAATGATCCAGTCGCGGGTGGTTTTGCGGTACCAGTCAAATGTAACGCTGATGTCTTTGAACAGCTGCGCATCAAAACCGGCATCCAGCTGCTCGGAGGTTTCCCATTTCAGGTCCGGGTTAGGCACGCGGTCCGGTGAGGAGCCGGTGAACTTTACATCATTATTCCCGAAGTAATAATCCTGGTAGGCCGAGGTGATGGTGGCCATATACAGGTAGCTGGTGGTGGCAATGTTATCATACGCATATACAGCCGGCAGGTTACCGTTACGGCCCCAGCTGGCGCGTATTTTCAAAAAGTTGAGCCAGTTGGTTTGCATGAATTTTTCATTGCTGGCCACCCACCCGGCGGAAAAAGACGGGAAGTTACCAAAGCGGTTGTTGGCGCCAAAACGGGTAGAGCCGTCCCTGCGGAAAATGGCCGTGAACAGGTATTTTTCGGCGTAGTTATAGTTGATACGGCCAAAGTAGGAGAGCAGCGCATCTTCGCTGCGTTTACCGTATATCTGCTTGGTATCTTCATTGGTGCCGTTGTCAATGATACTGTGGTCCAGGTCTGCAATGGTTACATCTTCTTTATAGCCGTTCACATAAAACACATTGTTCTCGTTGGCGGTTGTACCCAACAGCACGGTAACGCTATGCTTGTCAAAATCGTGCTGGTAAGAGATGGTGTTATCCCAGTTCCAGGTGCTGTTGCGGGTAATACCCATGTAAGCGCGGGAATGGTTGTTCACTACGTTGGTAGCCAGGTCATAAACCGGCGTAAAACGGTTTTCGGTGGTATAGTTGAGGTCCAGGCCAAAATCGCTGCGCAGCTTCAATCCTTTGATGGGCATTATTTCCAGGTAGGCATTGCCGAGTATGCGGTCTGTTTTGTTTTTGTTCTGGTTCTGGTAGTCCATTAAAGCGACCGGGTTTGCTTCATCCGGGTTGAAGGCGGATTTTGCATAATTACCGGCAGAGTCATACACCGGGAACAACGGACTTACATTTACAATAGATCGCATGGTATTGCCGTAAATATTACCTACGCCAACGCCTCTTTTATTGGAAAGGGTGTAGGTGAAGTTTTCGCCGAACTTCACTACATCCTTGTACATGTTATGCTCGGAGCTAAGGCGGAAGGCGAGGCGCTCATATTGTGACTGTCCTTTAAAGCCGATAGTACCGTCCTGCTTCATATAAGATAACGAGGACGAGTACACGGACTTTTCAGAACCACCGGATACGTTAACGGTGTGGCTTTGGGTAGGGGCGTGTTTATTGAACACGGCTTCCTGCCAGTCGGTGCCCTTGCCCAGCTGGTTAACCTGTTCCACCGAAAAGTAGGGCGCGCGGCTGGAGTTGATGGCTGCCTCATTCATTACAATGGCGTATTCATGGGCATCCAGTAATGGCAGTTTACGGGCCGGGTTCTGCACGCCGTAAAAACCGTCGTAAGATACCTGCATGCTGCCTTTACGGCCTTTTTTGGTAGTGATGATCACTACGCCGTTAGCCGCGCGGGAACCGTAAATAGCGGCGGAGGCGGCGTCTTTCAGCACATCCATAGAGGCTACGTCCGATGCGTTCAGGTAGCTGATGTCTGAAGTAGGCACCCCATCTACAATATACAGCGGATCAGAGTTGCCGATAGTACCGGTACCGCGTATACGCACTTTCATGCTTTCACCCGGCTGGGCCGAGTTGGAAGTTACCTGTATGCCGGCGGTTTGCCCCTGTAAAGCCTGGTCAACGCGCAGGGTATGCGTTTCTTCCAGCGCAGCGCCGTTCACGCGGCCGATGGCGCCGGTGTTCAGCTTTACTTTTTGGGTACCGTAGCCCACTACCACCACTTCATCCAGGCCGGTAGTGCCGCCTTCCAGGGCAATGGTAATGCTGCTGCGGCCTTTAACGGCTATGCTTTGTGTATTAAATCCTATCAGTGAAACCACCAGTGAGTCGGTATCGTTAACCTGCAGGGTAAACTCGCCGTTGCCGTTGGTAATGGTGCCGCTGGTAGCGCCTTTTACGGCTACGCTGGCGCCCGGCAGCGGGCTGTTATCCTTGGCATCCGTTACCTTGCCGGTTAGCGGATGTTTGCTTTCCTGGGCGGCAGCGCTGTACCCGGCCAGTACCAGTGCCAGGAGCAGGAGGCTGTAGAGCCCATGGATAGAAGATTTTTTGTACGCATTTTTCATGTGAAACTGTTTAAATTTTTCAAAGGCCACATGGAATGAGCCAAAGCAAATTTCATGTGGAACTTGTTTGATTGTTTTAGAAGCGGCATGGAAGCACACCTGTACTTTCATGTGAAACGCCTGTTATCCAGGTAAAGCAGTGTGGATTGTTCCCCGTTAAGTGGCATAGGTATGCAGGTATTGTTTTTTCATAATATCGTGGTTTTAGTTTGCGGGTAATAACGGCGCCGCTGCTATTGCAGCAACACCGTTTTTTCCTGACCGTTATATGTTACTACATGATCTGTTTGCCGGTTGAAATTGAGCGCTACGGCATTGTTGCGGCCCACCTTTACTATGCGGAAAGTTCTTTGCTGCAGCATGCCTGGGAAGCTGCCTTCCCTTTTGCCGATAGTAAGCGTTTGCGCAGCTTCATTATAAGCCAGCGGTATGTTGCTGTAGCTGCCTTTCTCATAATTATAGTTCACGCCTTCATCTTCATACAGGTTAAACTGCGCATCCTTACCGGTGTACACATACAGCGTAATGGTATCTGCCGGGCGTTCCCCGGTGTATTGTATGGCAGGGCCAAAGGGCAGTATGCTGCCTTCTTTTACATACAGCGGCATACGGCTTAGCGGCGCGTTGGCAGTAATGTATTCGCCGCCGGCGTTGTATTCGCCGGTGTACAGGTTGTACCAGCCGGCGCCGGCCGGCAGGTATAAGCGGCGGCTGCGGGCCTGGTAGGCATATACCGGGTTTACCAGCAGCGACGGGCCAAACATGAACTGGTCCTTTATGTTCTGCACCGCGGTATCTGCTCCAAAATCCATTATCAGCCCGCGCATGATCGTATAGTTCTTATGGTAGGTGGCGCCTGCCAGTGAATAGATGTAAGGCATCAGGCGGTAGCGCAGCTGGTCATAGTACAGCATAGACTCGTATTCGGTGCTGCCTGCGGGCGCAATGTTGAACATTTCCCGGTAGGGAAACTGGCCATGGCTGCGGAACAGCGGGCAAAAAGCCCCGTACTGGAACCAGCGGGTGTTCAGCTCACGCCACTCCTGCAGGGCAGCGCCCTGCGGGGCCGGCTTGTCGTATTTGTCCTCTACATAAAAACCGCCAATGTCAGTGGTCCAGTAGGGCAGTCCCGAAAGGCAGAAGTTAATGCCGGCGGGTATTTGGCGCGCCAGCTCGTCAAACCTGGCTGCAATGTCGCCGCTCCACGTAGCAGCGGCATAACGCTGTATACCGGCATAGGCCGAGCGGGTGAGAATAAATACGCGCTGGTCCGGCTTTGTTTGGCGCTGCCCTTCGTATATGCCCTCAGCGTTAGCCAGCGCATAGCCGTTAAAATACTGGTCGGCCGGTCCCAGGGCGGTTGGGTTCATGAGCGCCTTGCGGTGTGCAATAGAGGCGTTCGACAGCACATCGGGCTCGGTAGCATCCAGCCACCAGGCATCTACTCCTTTGCTGAACAGGTTTTTATTGAGCAGGCTCCAGAACAGCTTACGCGCATCTGCATTGTAGGCATCATAAAAGGTAGATACATAGCCTTTGCCGATCCAGTCGCGCTGCCGGTCTTTAATATTCTGCTTGTACAGCCATCCTTTTTCATCAAACAGGCGGTAGTTCTCAATGCCTTCATAAAACTTCGGCCATACAGAGATCATGAAGTGCGTATGGTATTTGTTGTGCAGGCGGCTGATCATGCCGGCGGGGTCGGGAAAGCGCGCGGGATCAAACTGCTGGCTGCCCCAGGCGTCCTGCTTCCAGTACGACCAGTCCAGCACAATGTTGTCCAGCGGTATTTTCCTTTTGCGGAACTCCCGTACCGTTTCCTCTATTTCAGCCTGTGTTTTATACCGCTCCCGGCTTTGCCAGAAACCCATAGCCCATTTGGGCAGCAGGGTGGCGCGGCCGGTAATGGTGCGGTAGCCGCTGATCACTTCATCCGCATTATCCCCGTAAACGAAATAGTAATCCAGCTTTTCGCCTGCTTCGGAGGTGAGCGCCCATTTATCCTGCAGGGCAGGCGGGGTAGGGCTCAGCCATTTCAATGATACAAATGCCTGCGACGACTCGGGGATCCATTCTATCTTCAGCGCATGCTGCCGGCCTTTGTGCAGCGCATGCTGAAATACGGTTGGGCCGGGGTTCCAGCCCTCCCGCCATTTATCGAGCACCAGGGTACCATCTATCCACACTTTTATATAGCCGGAGGCGGTCATAAAAAATTTATGCAGCCCATCTTCCGCAGGCGATATAAATCCTTCCCAGGTTACCATGCCTTTATCCATCGGAAATGCAGCGGGTATGTTGTGCAGGTCGGCCAGGAAGGTGTAATCTATTTTGTTTTCCTCCCTGCGCAGGTATATGTGGCCGGGGTGCATGCGGGATGCATAGGTAGTGGTTAACCCGCCGGGCTGATGGTCTTTATTATATAAGGTAAAGCTGCCCAGCTGTTCGTACGGCCGGTCGTCGCCAAAGCGGGTAATAGAATAGTTATCCCATAAAATACCGTATTGGCGGCTGGAGAGCAGGAAAGGCACTGCGGCAATGGAGTTGTATTGCGTAAGGTCCACATCTTGGTTCTTGTAGTTCATTAAACCGGTCTGGTGCTGGCCCAGGCCATAAAACGCTTCATCGGCAGGGGAGTTGAATATTTGCCGGATGTGGTAAAGCGCCTTGCCGTTAATGGTTACGGGGGTAAAGGTTTTACCGCCGCCTGCGGGTTCCTGCAAAATAATTTGCCCGCCGGCGTTGCGGAACATTACTTCTCCTGTTTGCAGCGATACGGTGGCGGTAAGCGCGCTGGTTTTCAGCGTTACGGTGCCGTTTTTTTCCTCCGAGGTCCATTTTACGGCAGGAGAGCCGGTAATAACCGCCATAAGGCTGGGTGTAGCGGCAATATCTTCACCGGGGCCTGCAGATACATGAATAATTTTGTCTGATACTACCTGCAGCTGTACCTGCCGTGCACCGTTAGGGGCAGGTTGTTCCAGGTGGATCAATAAACCGTCTTTAAGTCTTTCTACATTTCCGGCCAAACCAATGTGGGAACATAACGTGCATAGCAATGCCGGGATGAGCGTTTTTCTTATCATACAAGTGGAACTTGAGTTAATTGCGAATTGTTCAATTACGAATTACGAATTGGGAAATGCTGTTGAAGCGAAATGTCACAAGCAAAGGCGTTGTTGTTCCTGGTTCAGCTGTTCTTCTCCTGCCATTGTAATAGTTAAAATCTCCTGATCGTATTTTCCTGTGCGCAACCATCTTCAGCCGCACACCAATTCGTAATTCGTAATTGAATAATTCGTAATTCCAAATCTACCCTGCCTGCGCCATTCCCGGGGGAGCGGAATGTTTTTGATTAGGGGTGATTATGTTAACGCATGTTGGCGCCAGGGTATGCAAATGATAGCGGAAAGTATATTAAATGTTAACCTGACAGGTATTGTTTTGTAAAAAGCTATTGATAGTCATATCAATAGCAACAGCACCAGGCCGGTGGTAATAAGGGCATACAACAGTATTTCTACGGTCAGGTACAGCTTGCGGCGATGTTGATAGTTTCTTCGAGGCATATCTTATAATGATCAATGCATAAAACTATCGATTGCCCGCGGGGCAGAGGTATAGGATTTGGTTATTTATGGGGTATCATTTGTTGCTTCGCCGCCGGGTGACTGCTGCCGGCCGTAGGCAGAGGGCAATACGTTATATGCTGTTTTAAAGTAGCGCGAGAAGTACTTGGGATTATTAAAGCCTACCTCATAAGCCACCTCCGCCACGGTAAGCTGGCTTTTTTCCAGCAGTTGGGCCGCGCGTTTTAACCGGATGGAGCGGATGAACTCAATAGGCGTTTTGCCGGTAAGGGATAATATTTTTTTGTAGGCCGATACGCGGCTCATGTGCAGGGCGCGGCTCAGGTCTTCCACTGAAAAGTCGGGATCCGACAGGTGTTTTTCCACCACCTGGAGGGCCTGTTGTATAAATTGTTCGTCGGCAGAGGAGATGGCCACTTCGCTGGGATTGACGGTAATTTTTTCGCGCAGCGATTTTTTTAGGGTTACCTGCTGCGCAATGAGGTTGCGGATGCGGGACAGCAGCACCTCAAAGCTGAAAGGTTTGGTAATAAAGTCGGTAGCGCCCCGTTCCAGCGCCTCCAGCTGGTCGGCCTCCGTAGTGCGGGCCGTGAGCAATATGATGGGAATGTGGGCCGTGCGCTGGTTGCCCCGTATGCGCCGGCACAGCTCCAGGCCGTCCATTACCGGCATACTGATGTCGCTTACCACCAGGTCGGGCAGGGAGTGCTGTAATATGTTCCAGGCGCTTTGCCCGTTTTCTGCGGTGGCTACCTGGTAGTGCAGCCCCAGGTTATCTTTCAGGTAAAAGCGGAAATCCTCATTATCTTCTACCAGCAGCACCAGCGGTTTTTTGCCGGTGCGTACCGGAATAACCGGTGCAGGCGCCGGTGCGGACGGTGTTTGTACCGTATGCGCGCCGGCAGCTGTTATTTCTGTAACGGGTACCGGCAGGGCGGCATTTGTTTTTACCGGCAGCTGTATGGTAAAGCAGCTGCCCATTTCCGGCGCGCTGTCAACCGTAATGGTGCCGCCGTGCAGCTTCACAAACTCCCGGGTAATGCTTAACCCGATGCCGCTGCCCTGGTTTAGCAGCGAGCCTTGCCCCTCATGCTGGAAAAACCTTTCAAATATGCGTTCCTGTTGTTCCAGCGGCATACCAATACCGGTGTCTTTTACCTGTATGATCAGCTGGCGGCCGTCGTCCGACAGTTGCAGGCCTACTGTTACGTGGCCGTGCTCCGGCGTGAATTTAAATGCGTTGCTCAGCAGGTTAAAGATGATCTTTTCTATTTTGTCTGCATCATAGCTCATTACCAGGCTGCCCACGGAGGTATGAAAGTTCAGCCGCACCTGTTTCTTTTCAGACAGGTCGGAGAAAGAGGCGGTGAGCTCCTGTATAAAGGCTACTATATCGCCTTCTGTGGTGTGCAGCTTTATTTCCTGCACCTCCATTTTACGGAAGTCCAGCAGCTGGTTCACCAGGTTCAAAAGGCGGCGGGCATTGCGCTGTATCAGCTCCAGCTGTCCTTTAACGCCTGTTTCCTGCGTGTTTTTAATGATCTTTTCCAGCGGGGTAATGATGAGGCTCAGCGGGGTGCGGAACTCGTGGGAAATATTGGTGAAGAAACGGATCTTGAGCGCGTCCAGCTCATGCATGCGCTGCGCCTGCTGCCGTTCCTGCTCAATACGGAAACGCAGCCGCTCCCTTTCCAGCATTAAACGCCTGGCCAGCAGCAGCGCGCCCAGTATGAGCACACCATATATTAAAAAGGCCAGGGGCGTTTTCCAGAAGGGCGGTAATATTTTAATGCGCAGCTCCAGGGGGTGCTGGGTCCACACGCCATCATTGTTGGATGCTTTTACGCGGAACACGTAATCGCCGGGGTCCAGGTTGGTGAAGGTCGCTTTGCGCTGCCCGTCGCCGGTGGTCAGCCATTCCTGGTTAAAGCCTTCCAGCATATAGGCGTAGCGGCTTTTTTCAGGATGAAAGTAGCTGAGCGCTGCAAAGCCGATGGAAAAAACATTCTCTTTATACTTCAGCGTGATCTGTTGCGTGGCGGAAATATCCTGCCGGAGCAGCACGCGGCCGTTTATTTTTTCGCCGGCGCCCATGCTTTTGTTAAACACCTGGAAGTCGGTGAACACCAGGGGCGGCACATTTTTATTGCGGGTAATGGTATGCGGGTAAAACAGGTTAAAGCCATTGCTGCCGCCAAACAGCAGCTCGCCCTGCCGGGTTTTCAGCGCGGCGTTTTCGTTAAATTCCTTGCCCTGCAGCCCGTCTGCCGCATCGTAGTTCAGGAAATGGAAGGCAGGCGTTTTTCCTGCGGCAGTGGTAATGGAAAGGTTAGAGAGCCCGTTGGGAGTGCTCATCCACAGGGTATGGTCATTATCTTCCAGGATGTTCAGCACCGTATTGTCGGGCAGCCCGTCTTCTTTGCGGAATATGCGTGATTGCTGCTGTTGGGGATCATACAGGTTCAGGCCCTCCCGGGTGCCTATCCATATCCAGCCGCGGCTGTCCTCAAACAAACAAATCACGTTATTGTTGCTTAGTGTTTTGCTGTAGGCGGTAAAACGCCCGGTAGCAGCGTCTTTTATATCCACGCCGTTGTCTGTGCCTATCCACAGGTTGCCTTTTTGGTCTTCCAGCAGGGCGGCAATATAGTTGGAGTGTATGGCGTTCGGCTGCTCTTTGCGGTACACGCGGAAGGTTTGCGTGGCAGGGTTGAACAGGTTAAGCCCTGCGCCTAAAGTGCCCACCCACAGCTGCTGCCGGCTGTCTTCAAATATTTCCCATACGCTGTTATTGCTCAGGGAGGCGGGGTTAGCCGGATCGTTCCGGTAATGTGCAAACCTTCCGTTGGCAAAACAGTCCAACCCGCCAAAGTAAGTGCCCACCCACAGCTGCTGCCGGTGATCTATCCAAAGGCTTACGATCACATCGCTGCTTAAGCTGGCCGGGTTGTTGGGATCATGACGGTATTGCGTATAGGTGTTGGTGTTACGGTTAAAGTAAATAAGACCGCCGCCGTTGGTGCCTATCCACAGGTTGCCGGCATCGTCCTCTACAAAGCGGTTCACATCGTCATAGGGCAGGCTTTGCGCGTTAAAAGGCTGGTGCTGGTACAACGGGAACTTTACGATATTTTCATGATAGTAGCTCACGCCTTTTTTATAAGTGCCTACCCATATAATGCCGGTGTTGTCTTTATACAGGGTGGTAATGCTGTTCTGCGCCAGGCTTTTGGGGTTTTCCGGCTGGTTCACTTCGTAGTGTATGCTTTGCCGTTGTTTGTTAATGATGTTAATGCCGCCATGGTCGGTGCCTATCCATATGCGGCCCTGGTTATCCTGCACTACGCCGCGCACAATGTTATTGTTCAGCCGTATGGGGCTGCTGTTCTGGTCATAATGAACAAAGCTTTGCGTGGCGCGGTTAAAGTACCATACGCCCTGCGGGTCGGTGGTGCTGTATATCCACAGGTCGCCTTCACGGTCGGTCAGCAGTGAATAGGTTTGTACGGCGCCTTTATGCTGGCGTTGTAAATAGTCATTGCGGTATATGACGCGGTGGGTGCGGCCATCCATTTTTTCGAGCAGGCCGTTGCCGTGCAGCAGCCAGCAGTGGCCCTGCCCGGCGCCGGATATAGCGGCAATGTTGTTATCGGAAATGCTGGCGCTGTCTTTAGTATGCTGTATATGCAGGGCTGGTTGTTTGCCCGGCGTGTAACAATACAGGCCGGCGGCGGGTACTATGAACCAGTAGCGGCCCATGGTATCGCGCACAATATCGTTCACAGCGGCGCCGGGTATGCCCCATTGCTGCAATACCGGCTGCGGCTGGCGGAAAGCATTGCGGGCGGGGTCGTACACATGCTGGCCGTCGCGCGCGTAAATCCATAGCAGGCCGCCGGGCGCCCCGGTAATACGCTCAATAAAATTATCCGGTAAAGAGGTAGTGTCGCGCAGGTCGTGCTTGAAAATGCGGAAGGTGTAACCGTCGTAGCGGTTCAGGCCCGACACGGTGCCAAACCACATAAAACCTTTGCTGTCTTTGAATATGCAGCTGACCTGGTTATTGGAAAGTCCCTGGTCAATATCAATACGGGTAAACTGGTATGACGGCGTTTGTGGAAAGGCGCGCAGTACCGGGAGTAATGATAACAGGAAAAATATAACGGCGTATCTTCTCATGCTGTGCAGGATGCAGCGTGAAAACATGCATCATTTGTACCGCCTCTAAATTAAAGTAAAAAGGTCGAAAGAGTTCGACCTTTGTGCTAAATTCCACGTTATGGTACTCAGGTCCATAATATTATAGGATAAAAGTAAGGAGGGCTAAAACGATGTCCAAATTTTAGCACTCTTTTTTACGCAAACGATTGCACACTGCTGGAGCACTACAGTGGCTGATTTTGGGAGGATGATTTTTCACTGGTTGGTTACTAAAAAAATTAGTATTTTTGTGAAAGGAAATTGGTACCTTTATGTTGATGAGAGGTTTTAACTACAAAAAAGCTGTTCAGGCCCTAAATTTTCTTGCCGAAAAAAACGGCTCTCCATTAAACAAGATGAAAGCCATAAAGCTGATTTGGCTGGCAGATAGGTTACATCTCAGAACCTATGGCAGAACTATAACCGGCGATGTTTACTTTGCTTTGCCGTATGGCCCTGTTCCCTCAACTACAAGAGATATTCTCGAGATAAATTCTTTTTCACTAAGTGATGATGAGCTCAATTATTCCAATGAATATCTTGTAATAACAGACAAATTGAATTATAATACTAACAAGGTTCCCAACACAAAAGTTTTTTCTAAAACAGATCTTGATATACTTGAGAAAATTTTAGAAAAATACGGAGCTTTCGATCAATTCACGCTCAGTAAACTGTCCCACCAGTTTCCTGAATGGAAAAAATATGAGTCTGCATTAAAGCAAAAGGTTGCATCCAGGTTTGAAATGAATTACATCGATTTTTTTGAAGATGTTGATGACAGTACCAAATTGTTTATAGCTGATCCCTCTTCAACCCAGTTGGCTAAAGACATTTACCTGGAAGATCAAAAAATGTCAAATATATTGTGATGAAGGTGCCATTTGAGCTGTTTTTGCGGGCCGTTCAGGAAAAAAAAGTGTACTACTTTACAAGCGCAAAAATAGATTCAGATGTTCCTCACTATTTTATCTGCGTTAAAAGAACAGATGATTGCCTGTTAATCTTTACCTGTTGTACTTCTCAATTTGAATCACGAAGAAAATTCATAGAATCGCGGAAGCTGCCTTTTGCTACTCTCGTTTACATAAGGCCTGGTGAAGATGGCAATCCTTTCACTAAAGACACTTATGTTGACTGCAATAACTGCCACATTTATACTTTTGAGGAGTTCAAAAGAATGTATAACTCAGCGGCGGTCCGGTACTCAGGAGAAATATCAGAGGAGTATTATGAACAGATCATTATTGGTCTTCATGAAAGCCCGCTTATTGCAGAGGATATTAAAGAAATTTTGCCTGCTAAAGACAGTTTTTAATGGTATAAACGCTTAATCTGCCGTAGTGCTGTTTAATTCTTCCGGCATGGAGAGTCGCTGGTAACCCGGCAATATCATTAAAATCCCAATAAAAAAGCTTATTCCCGCTTTTTCCGGGACCTTCCCCTTCATGATCAATTTTCATCAGCTTTTGCGAAAATAGAATGCAAACGAATTTGTATTTTGTACGTTCCAATTTATTGTAAACTGATGCAACTGAAACTATTATCTGCCCTGCTGCTACTTGCAGGCGCCGCTACTGCGCAGCAACATGCGAATACACTGGAACTCTGGTACAAGCAACCGGCAAAGGAATGGACAGAAGCCCTGCCCGTAGGCAACGGCCGCCTGGGCGCCATGGTGTTTGGCGGTGTGAACGATGAGCTGCTGCAGCTGAATGAAGCTACCCTGTGGTCCGGCGGGCCGGTTAATAACAATGTGAACCCTGAAGCCTATAAACATCTGCCGGCCATACGCGAAGCCCTTTTCAAAGAAGATTATACTGCTGCTGCCAAAGAGGTACAGCAAATGCAGGGCGTGTACAGCCAGTCGTACCTGCCTTTGGGAGATATTCATATTAAGCAGCAGCTGGAAGGCGCTCCCGCGGATTATGTACGCAGCCTGAATATAGCGGATGCAGTAGCCGGCACGCGTTTCACCAGTAACGGTGTTGCCTATACGCGAGAGGTATTTTCTTCCGGTAAAGACCAGGTGATCGTAATACGGTTAACCGCCAGCAAAAAGAATGCGCTGAACTGCACTATTACCACCTCCAGCCAGCTGCGCCATCAAACAACAACCAGCGGGCAGCAGGAATTAACCCTCAAAGGTAAAGCCCCTGCCCACCTGGATCCCAGCTATGTAAACTATAACAAAGCGCCTATCATATATGAAGATGTAAGCGGCTGCAAAGGCATGCGCTTTGAGCTGAAGATACGCGCCAGTAATACAGACGGTACAGTAAAGACCACGGCAGACGGTATACAGATCAGCAATGCCACACAGGCCCTCATACTGGTATCTGCCGCTACCAGCTTTAACGGGTTTAACAAATGCCCCGACAGTGAAGGTAAAGACGAGCATAAGCTGGCCACCGGTTATTTGCAAGCCGCTGCACAGCACCCGTTTAATGAGCTGCGCAGGCGCCACCTGGATGATTACCATCACTACTTTAACCGCGTTAGCTTTACGCTGCCGCCCTCACCCGGCATAGCGCGCACCACCCTGCCTACCGACGAGCGCCTGCGCCGTTATGCCCAGGGAGCGCCCGATGCAACGCTGGAAGCCCTGTACTTCCAGTTTGGCCGTTACCTGCTTATCTCCAGCTCGCGCCTCAACGGCGTGCCGGCCAACCTGCAGGGCATCTGGAATAAAGAGCTGCGGGCGCCCTGGAGCTCCAACTATACTATTAACATTAATACGGAAATGAATTACTGGGCAGCGGAAGCCTGTAACCTGCCTGAAATGCACCGCTCCCTGCTTACGCTCATACAAAACGTGGCCAGCACCGGCCGTTACACCGCGCGGCATTTTTACCATACCCGCGGCTGGGCCGCCAACCATAACACCGATATATGGGGGCTTTCCAATCCTGTAGGGGATATGGGCAAAGGCGATCCGCAATGGGCCAACTGGCCTATGGGCGGTAACTGGCTGTGCCAGCACCTTTGGGAGCACTATCGTTTTACCGGCGATAAAAAGTTCCTGCGCGATACTGCCTACCCCATCATGAAATCTGCCGCACAATTCTGTCTTGACTGGCTGGTGGAAGATGGCAAAGGCCACCTGGTAACGGCGCCGTCTACCTCACCGGAAAATGTGTTTATTACAGATAAGGGCGTAAAGGGCGATGTGTCCATAGCTACCACTATGGATATGTCTATCATCCGCGATCTGTTCAGCAATATAATTGATGCAGACGCTGTATTGCAAACAGACGCTGCTTTCCGCGATACGCTGGTAAAAGCCAAAAGCCGGCTGTTCCCGCTGCAGATAGGCCGCAAAGGCAACCTGCAGGAGTGGTATAAAGATTGGAAGGATGAAGATCCCGAGCACCGCCATATCTCGCACCTGTTCGGCTTATTCCCCGGCAGGGAAATATCGCCGCTTACCACGCCCGCTTTCGCAGCAGCCTGCAAGCGCACGCTGGCCATACGCGGTGATGGTGGCACCGGCTGGAGCAAAGCCTGGAAGATTAATGTATGGGCGCGCCTGCTGGACGGCAACCATGCCTACAAATTATTACGCGAGCTGCTGAAGCTGAGCAGCAATGACGCTACAGATTATCATAATGCCGGCGGCACCTACGCCAACCTGTTCTGCGCGCATCCGCCTTTCCAGATAGACGGTAATTTCGGCGGCACATCGGGCATTACGGAAATGCTGCTGCAAAGCCAGCTTGATGCCATACAGCTGTTACCGGCCCTGCCGGACGCCTGGCCGGCCGGGGAGGTAAAAGGATTGGTAGCACGGGGCGGATTTGAGATTGATATGCAATGGACCGATGGAAAGTTGAAAAAAGCCGTTATACTTGCAAAGAAAGGAGGCCCCTGCCGCCTGCGGGTGCTGCACCCGGTAAAAGGCAGCGGTGACCTTACCCTTACCGCATTACAGGGGGACGGTACCGGTTACCTGTACACGTTTAACACCGTTGCAGGCGGCGTGTACACGTTAACGGGAGAGTAGTCATTAAAACTATGTCAGCTATCTTATGAGATGTATATTCCTTGTACTTGTTTATGCAGGCCTTTTTGTGCAAACGGCCTTTGCGCAGCAGCACACAGGTAAAATAGACCGGCACGCGCTGGTAACGCGCCACAATATTGTTGTACAGCGGTTTGACTCGCTGGCGTCGCTTTCTGTGGGCAATGGCGAATTTGCTTTTACAGTAGACCCTACGGGCCTGCAAACTTTCCCGGAATATTACCAGCAGGGCGGCGTGCCCCTGGGCACACAGTCGGAATGGGGCTGGCACAGCTTTCCCAATGTTTACCGCTACCAGCAAACCGAAGTATGGACAAAGTATAAGGTGCACGACCGGCAGGTGCCCTACCTGTATTCACAGAACCGGCCCGGGCGGCCTAAAGATGCGATGGAATGGTACCGCGCAAACCCGCACCGCCTGCAGCTGGGCGTAGTGG
>NZ_DASTRI010000202.1:0-8873 GCF_035761305.1 Chitinophaga sp.
TACCGGGTGCCTTTTTTTGAAGAACTGGGTAAGCGTTATGATATAACCGTGCTTTATTTCACCGGTAACCCCGGGGCTGTTTCCTTTAAAACAATCCGGTACCAGGGCCCGTTCTACCGCTTTAAATTCATTCGTTATACACCCGGTGTGCGGAGGATCGTTAAGGAATACGATTGTGTGATCATAATGTTTGATTTGTGGTGGTTAAACCTGGTAGCATTGCCGTTCACGCTCAAAGGTAAACATACCCGTTCCATACTTTGGGGGCATGGTATCGGAAGAACGCACGGCATAGAAATGGCCACGGTATTACGCCGTTATATAGCGGCAAAGGCGCATGCGCTTATTTTTTATACCAAGGAAACCAAAGAGATCTTTCGGATCAGAACAGGTGTGCAGGAGAATAAATGTTTTGTTGCAAACAATACAATATTGGTTAAAAATACATTGGATGGCCCGCTTTCCCTGCAGAACAGGAACTATTTTCTTTACCTGGGCCGTGTGCAGCAAAGAAAACAGATACCCATATTGCTGCAGGCATATGCGTTGTTAAGTGCGGAATACAAGCACAAATACCAGCTGTACATTGTAGGCGACGGCGATCAGCCGTTTATATCAACGTTAAAAGCGCTGGCTGCGTCGCTGGGCCTTTCGGATAAGGTGGTTTTTGAAAGGGGTACGTATAATGAACACCATATTTGCCGGTACTACAGTAAAGCGGTAGCCTACGTATCTCCCGGCGCAGTAGGGCTGGGGGTAGCGCAAAGCTTTGCTTACGGCGTGCCGGTAATTACTACCACCAACGCCGGTCATGGGCCTGAGTTTGCCTACTGTAACGACGAAAATAGCTACTTCTATGCCGACAGCGGCGATACAACAGACAGGATTCAGCAATTAAACGGCGTGCTGGTGAAAGCCATTTCAGATAATACCTTGTGGCAACGGAAAGCTGCGGCCGCACAATATACTTACGAGAAGGAATGTAGCATGGAGAACATGCTGAACGGCTTTGCGGCTGCCATCGCATATGCCGGCAGGTGAGCGTTACATCAGGTTATATACAAAGAAAAGCCAGTTATGAAAATAGTCATCAATACAGCTACTATACGTGTTGGCGGCGGCCTGCCGGCGGCGCACTCCTTTTTAAACGAATGCAGGGCGTCAACGGGTAATACGTTTCATGTATTCCTTTCCGCAAAGCTGGCAGCTATGGTAGACCGTACTGTTTTTCCCGCCAACTTCGTGTTTTACGATATAAGATCCGGCGCCGCTACCATCCGCGGCCGGCGGCGGCTGCGTAAAGAGCTGGCCGCGCTGGAAGATCGTATTGGTCCCGATGTAGTGCTCACCGTGTTTGGCCCTCCTTACTGGCGGCCCCGGGCCAGGCATATTTGCGGGTTTGCCAAGGCGCAGTACCTGTATAAATATTCTCCCTTTTTTAAGATCATCTCATTTAAGCAGGCGCTGTTGCTGAAGGTAAAGGAGCACTTTCACATGAACAGCTTTAAGAACGATTGTGATGCGTTCATCGTGGAAACAGATGATGTTAGAAAACACCTGATGAACCGGTTGCCGGGCAAGGAGGTGCACACTGTAACCAACACCTGCCACCAGGTATTTGATGATCCGGCTAAATGGTCTTACAACATTGCTCTTCCGGCATCCGGCGCTTTTACTTTGCTAACCGTGGCCGTTAACTACATCCATAAAAACCTTTCCATTATTCCAAAGGTTATTGAATACCTGCTGGTGCAATACCCCGGTTTTTCATTCCGCTTTGTATTAACCTTTAACAAGGAAGAACTGAAGGGCGTTACTTCCCTGCACGCGCCCTACCTGCATTTCACAGGTAAGGTGAACATTGCAGAATGCCCGCCCTTATACCAGCAGGCCGATGCGATGTTCCTGCCAACCCTGCTGGAGTGCTTTTCTGTTTCCTATGCAGAGGCTATGAAAATGGACCGCGTGATACTCACGTCCGATCTGCCTTTTGCCCGCAATATCTGCGCCGATGCTGCTTTGTATTTCGATCCGCTGTCGCCCGGAGATATTGGAGATGTGATCTATAAAGCCGCTGCTGACGATGGGTTAAGAGCGCAGCTGACACATAACGGCCGGCAACAGCTAAGCCGCTTTTTATCGCCGAAGGAAAAGGCCGCCGCCTATTTAAAAATAATTGAAACAGGTTATGAAACAGCTCATCCAGTCTTTTAAAACAGGAGCCACCATTCTTGAAGATGTACCCGCGCCGCAGGTAGGCAGGAGCAGCATCCTGGTACAAACCACCCGCAGCCTGGTATCGCTGGGCACAGAACGTATGCTGGTGGAGTTTGGCAAAGCGAACCTGGTGCAAAAAGCCCGTCAGCAGCCCGACAAAGTTAAACAGGTGCTGGATAAGATCCGGACCGATGGATTAATGCCCACGCTGGAAGCCGTTTTCAGCAAGCTGGAGCAGCCTTTGCCACTGGGTTATTGCAACGTGGGAAAAGTAATTGCAGTAGGAGAAGGCGTAACAGCATTTAATATAGGCGACCGCGTTGCCTCTAATGGCCCGCATGCCGAGTTTGTATGCGTGCCTAAGCACCTGGCCGCCCGCATACCGGATAATGTAACCGACGAAGCGGCGGCATTCACCGTTGTGGGAGCTATTGGCCTGCAGGGCATACGCCTGTGTAATCCTACCCTGGGCGAAACCATAGTGGTAACAGGCCTGGGGCTTATTGGATTGTTAACCGCGCAGCTGCTGGTTGCCAACGGCTGCCGGGTAATTGGTGTGGACCTTGACCCCGGCAAAATCGCGTTGGCCCGCCGGCTGGGTATTACCGGTATTAACCCCACAGAAGGTACGGATGTGGTAAAGTACGTGAGCACGCTTACCAATGGCACCGGTGCAGATGGCGTAATCATTACCGCCTCCGCCAAATCCGATGATATTATCGCACAGGCAGCCCACATGAGCCGTAAGCGGGGCCGCATCATACTGGTAGGGGTAGTGGGCCTGCATCTTAACCGTGCGGCCTTTTATGAAAAAGAGCTGAGCTTCCAGGTGTCCTGCTCCTATGGGCCCGGCAGGTATGATGAGCAGTATGAGCAAAAAGGCTACGATTACCCGTTACCGTTTGTGCGGTGGACAGAGCAGCGCAATTTCGACGCTGTGCTGCAGGCCATAGCCGCCGACCAGCTGCAGGTAGCCCCGCTTATAACCGAACGTGTGGAGCTGGCAGATTACCGGCAGGTATATGAAAACATAGGCCACAGCCGTTCCATTGCTTCCATACTTGTTTATAACGCGCATAGTGTGCACCAGCCCTTTATACAGGTGCTGCCCGCTGCGAGCTTTGCCGGCGCCAAAGGCGTATTGGCTGTTATTGGCGCCGGCAACTTCACCAAAATGACGCTGCTGCCGGCCCTGCAAAAAGCCGGCGCCCATATAAAATACATTGCCAGCAACAGCGGCGTTACCGGCACTACGCTTGCCCGTAAGCACGGCATTGCCGTTAGCACCACCGATAATCTTGAAATACTGCAGGACCCCGCTGTAGATGCGGTGATGATTACTACCCGGCATAATACGCACGCTGCTATTGCAGCACAGGCGCTGCAGGCAGGCAAGCACGTATTCGTGGAAAAACCGCTGGCCCTTAACCGCCAGGAGCTGGAAGCTGTACAGCAGGCTTATAACGGCAGTGTTACGCTTACCGTAGGCTTTAACCGCCGCTTCTCACCCCACACGCAAAAGGTAAAGCAGCTGGTTGGCAGCTCGCCCATGAATGTAATTGCCACCATGAATGCAGGCTTTATACCTGCCAATGTATGGGTGCATGATGGTAAAATAGGCGGTGGCCGCATCATAGGAGAGGCCTGCCATTTTATTGACCTTATTACTTATTTAACCGGCAGCAGGGTAATAGCTGTATGCATGAATGCCATGGGGAAGCATCCTGCTGCGCAAACGGATAATGCGTCTATCCTGCTGCGGTACGAGAACGGTTCCACAGGTGTTATCAATTATTTTTCCAACGGCTCCAAAGCCTATGCAAAGGAACGGGTAGAAGTATATAGCCAGGAGCGCACAGCGGTTATTGACAATTTCCGCATTACCCGTGGTTATGGCTTTAAGGGGTTTTCAAAATTAAAAACCCGGTTAGATAAAGGCCATGCCGCGCAATGCCGCCTGTTTAACGAACGTATATGCAACGGCGGCCCGGCGCTGATACCATTTGATGAGATTGTGAACACCACGCTGGCCAGCTTTGCCGCCATTGAAAGCCTGCAGCAGGGCCGGTGGATATACCTGGAAGCGCAGGAACAGCCCGCGCCGCAGCAAAAAGAAGTGTTAAACGATGTTATGTAAATAAAATGTTTGCGTATGCAGATCACCATTATTGCAGGGGCAAGACCCAACTTTATGAAAATAGCGCCGGTTATAGCCGCTATCCGTAACAGGCAGCAGCAGGGGTATAACATTAGCTACAGGCTGGTGCATACCGGGCAGCACTATGATGCCAACATGAGCCAGTCGTTTTTTGAGCAGCTGGGCATACCCGCGCCGCATGCGAACCTGGAAGCCGGCGGCGGCACACAGGCAGAGCAAACCGCCAACATCATGGTGCGTTTTGAAAGGGAGTTGATGGCAAACCCCTGCGACCTGGTGCTGGTAGTGGGAGATGTTACTTCTACACTGGCCTGCTCTATCGTAGCCAAGAAAATGCATGTGAAGGTGGCGCATGTGGAAGCCGGCATCCGCTCCGGCGACATTACCATGCCCGAAGAAATAAACCGCATGGTAACCGACGCTATTACCGACTACTTTTTTACTACTTCTGAAATAGCCGGTAATAACCTGCGTAAAGAAGGCAAGCTGGCCGGCCAGGTATTTTTTGTAGGCAATACCATGATAGATACCCTGCTCAAAAACAGGCCCCGGTTTTATGCGCCGCCCGTATGGGAGCAGGCGGGTCTGCAACCGCAGCAATACCTGGTAATGACCCTGCACCGCCCGGCCAACGTGGATGAAGAAGATCACCTGGCCGTGCTGATAAACGAGATCATGCGCCACAGCCGGGGTTTACCCGTAGTGTTTCCCGTACACCCGCGTACCGCCCGGCAGCTGGAGCATATAGCCCTGGCGCATGCCAACCTGCACTTAACAGCGCCGCTGCCATACCTGGAGTTTAACTATTTAGTGGAGCACGCAAAAGCCGTGATCACGGATTCCGGTGGCATAACAGAAGAAACAACCGTAATGGGAGTACCCTGTATGACGCTGCGCGACAGTACCGAAAGGCCGGAAACCTGCACCCTGGGCACTAATGAGCTGTTGGGCACAAACCCTGCAGCCCTGGCCCCGGCCATGGAACGCTTGTTTGCCGGCCAATGGAAAAAGGGCGCCATACCACCCCTGTGGGACGGGCGCACCGCCGAGCGTATTGCCGATGCGCTGGTAGCATTGTTTAGCTTACAACCACAACCCGCACAGGTAGCATGAACAGGCTGCATACCATACGGAAAGGGCTGCACGTAGCACGTAACATGGGTTGGCGCTATATAACCTTCCGCTCTGTTTACGAATTGCAGCGTAAAAGCGGCTGGCTTAAAAAAAGGTTCCCGCAGGCGCCGCCCTTCCGGCAATATCTTTCGCTGGAACAATGGAAGGCGCAACCGGTACATTTCTTTTTTAAAAGCCGGGAGGAGATAACGCTGCCTAAGCAGCCGCAGCCTGCCCTGGCGGAGCGTTACCGGCATATTCGCCAGGGGCGCCTGTCTTTTTTCAGCGGCCCCCTGCTCGAAGTGGGCACCAACGGCAACTGGATGCAGAACCCCGATACCGGCTATGTGTACGACAGCACCTGCCACTGGACCCAGGTAAACGATTATTCCAGCACTGCGGGCGATATAAAATTTGTATGGGAAAAAGCAAGATTTGCTTACCTGTATGATGTTATCCGCTACGATTATCACTATAGCGAAGACTGCTCCGTTTATGTGCTGGAAGAAATACTGTCCTGGATAAATGCCAACAAAGTTAACTGCGGCCCGCATTATAAATGCAGCCAGGAAATAAGCCTGCGGGTGCTGAACTGGACCTTTGCGCTGTTCTACTACCGGAATGCCCCGGCGTTAACCGCTGCTGTTTTCGATAAGATACAATATGCCATTTACTGGCAGCTGCATCATGTGTACAACAATATTAATTTTTCCCGTATAGCCGTGCGTAACAACCATGCGCTTACAGAAACGCTGGCCCTGTACCTGGGCGGGCTGCTGTACCCGGCCATGCCGGATGCGGCGCGGTGGAAAGCCGCCGGCAAACGCTGGTTCGAGCAGGAGCTTGCATACCAGGTATACAGCGATGGTACTTTCCTGCAGTTTTCCATGAACTACCACCGTGTGGTGGTGCAGCTGCTTACCTGGGCTTTACAGCTGGCGGCCCTGAACGGGGAAACCTGGAGCAGCCAGGTAAAAGAGCAGGCCCGCCGTTCCCTGCTGTTCTTACGGGTATGTATGAACGACAGTAACGGCTGGCTGCCCAACTACGGCGCCAACGACGGCGCCCTTTTCTTCCGGCTCAATGAGCAGCATTACCGCGATTACCGCCCCCAGCTGCAGGCGCTGGCCCTGCTGCTGGAAGAAGATGCCGGTTTCCCCGAAACCTATGAGGATGCCGGCTGGTATGGTTGTGCGCAGCCTGTAAACCCCGTACCGGTGCTGCGCGCGGGTAACGCCTGCTACCAGTTTCCTGCAGGCGGCTATTATATATGCCGCGAAGAAGACACGCTTACCTTTTTAAGATGCGGCGCTCATAAAGACCGTCCCTCACAGGCCGATAACCTGCACCTGGACATATGGTATAAAGGAGAAAATATACTGCTGGATGCCGGCAGCTATAAGTATAACACCGACGCGGCAACGCTGCGCTATTTCATGGGCACGGCGTCACATAACACCGTGATGCTGGAAACTTACGACCAGATGGAAAAAGGGCCCCGGTTTATCTGGTACGGATGGACCCAGTGCGTGCATGCCGCGCTGTATGAAACACAGGATGAATATACCTGGGAAGGATGTATTACCGCATTCCCGCAGGTGGGAAAGAACATACAACACTACCGCCGCATCCGCAAACAAAAAGGCCGGCCCGTGTGGATCGTGGAGGATGAAATACGTAACAAGCCCCCTGCATTGCGCATGCATCAGCGCTGGCATACCTTATCGCCCGGCCGTTTGCAGTGGCAGGCGGCCGATGGCGCCGGCAGCGTATTGCCGCAGGAGCAGCCCGGCCGGCATGCAGCGCTGTACGGAGTAATGGAAGAAAGCCGGGAGATCATATTTACAACAGCTGGCAACAAGATAACTACTCAAATAACAGTGTTATGAATATCCTCTTAATTCACCAGTACTTCCTGGAAGATGATGACGCGGGCGGCTCGCGCTGGAACGAGATTACCCGTTCCTGGACCGCCGAAGGCCACACGGTAACTGTACTGTCGGGTATGATACACGCCAACGGGTCGGAAAAAAGAGCGGAATACAAAGGCCTGTATTTTAAGAAAAAGCTGCAGGGCCAGGTAACGGTGTGGCGCTGCCATGTATCGGAATCCTACAACAAAAATTTTATAGGCCGTTTATGGGGGTACTTTTCTTTTATGTTTGCGTCATTATGGGCAGGCTTATTTAAAGTAAAGGGTAGGTATGATGCGGTTATTGTTACTTCTCCGCCGCTGTTTGTAGGGTTTTCAGGCTACCTTATTTCCCGCCTGAAAGGTTTGCCGCTGGTGTTTGAAGTGCGCGACCTGTGGCCTGAATCCGCCATTGATACCGGCGTATTGCGGAACCGGTTTATCATATGGCTGGCCTACCGGTTCGAGCGGTTTATTTACCGTAAGGCCAGGCTTATTAACGTGTTAACGCCGGCTTTTTATAATACGCTGCGCGATCAGAAGAAGGTGCCGGAAGGTAAGCTGGTGTTTATTCCCAATGCCGCGGATTTTTCATTGTCTGACCACCTGCTGCAAACTTTCGATCCGGAGCGCTTTCGCCGTATGCGCGGGCTGGACGGCCGGTTTGTGATCACCTATGTGGGAGCGCATGGCGTGGCCAACCACCTGGAGCAGGTGCTGGATGCCGGCAAGCTGCTGGAAGATACGCCGGTGCTGTTTCAGCTGATAGGACAGGGAATGGAAAAAAGCAGGCTGCAGCGGCTGGCGCGTGAAAAGCAGGTGCAAAACGTGGTGTTTTTAGATCCTGTGCCTAAAAAGGAGGTGTTTAAGTATATAATGGCGTCGGACATGGGCGCATCGGTACTGAAGAAGGCAGATACATTTAAGACCGTGTACTCCAATAAAACCTTTGATTATATGGCCTGCAAAAAGCCTATACTGATGGCTATTGACGGCGTATCGCGCGAGCTGGTGGAAACCGCCGCTGCGGGCTGCTATGTGGAGCCGGAAAATGCAGCGGAGTATAACCGGGTTATCCGCCAGTACCTGCAGGACCCCGTGCGGCTGGAGCAGGAAGGTGAGAACGGTTTCCAGTATGCAAAAACTCATTTTGACCGGCAGGTGCTGGCCCGGCGCTTTTTGCAGCATATACAGCAAAAAGTAACCTCAAACGGTGTTGCTAAAAAATGAAATTATACAGGCATGTCATAAAACCTTTGCTGGATGGCATTATAGCGCTGGTGGCCTTATTGGTGCTGGCGCCTGTTTGGCTGCTGCTGTTATTGTTGCTTACCCTTGCCACCAATGGCCGCCCGTTTTTTTTTCAGCGGCGGCCGGGGCTGCACGGGAAAGTATTCTGCATTATTAAGTTCCGCACCATGAATAACCAACGGGATATGAATGGCCGGTTACTGCCGGATGCGCAGCGTTTAA
>NZ_DASTRI010000203.1:0-6903 GCF_035761305.1 Chitinophaga sp.
GCCGGGTTTGCGCGACATTACCCAATATACCGGGCGGGGAAACAATTCGAGCCAGTGGCCACCAAAAAATTCATTGGGTTCTTCGCCGGGCAGCAGCAGGAAGTCTTTGCCGGATTGCTGCTCACATAATTTAAAAAGCGCCTTTAGCTGGGGCAACCGCTTTTCGTCCGGTCCCTTGGGATCGGCGGTGTAATGAAATTCGGCCAGGTGAACAATATCAACTCCCAGCTGCTTAAACACTTTTACGAACTCGGGGTGCTCCGGCACCGGTTTTCCGGCCATCATTACCTTCATAATAAATTCATTATGGAAATGGCTCGACATTGTTTTAAATCCCGGCAGCCGAACGTATTGATCATTATGTGTAAAACGCTTTACTGCAGTGAAAGCTGCTTCATCATTTTCAGCGCTCAGTAAACAAAAGAAATTGAGGCGCTGCTTTGTTCCCGGCGGCGCATTAAACCAGGGTACAAAACGTTTGTCGCCTTCCAGCTCCTGCCTGATACCGATACCGTAGCCGTGCATCAGCCCGCGGTACTCGTTGCCATACCAGGTAAACCGCAGGTTAAAAGCTTCGTCCAAAGGATAAAAATACTGGTGCGGAGGAGGGAACACTACCAGCGCTCCGTGCTTACCCACTGCGGCAACGGCGCGGTATTTAACGGCCAGGTTACGGGCAGTGTCGCCGGCTGCTACCTGCGTTTGCACCAGGCTGTCACCTGTGTTTATCCATGCAACCCGCTGCCAGTCAGGAGAACGGCTCACCATTCCCGCATCAAAAACAATGGCTTTGGCATCGGCTCCGGTTGTTATCACCGCTGCTATGTTGAATAACGGGCTGCCGTTGTAACAGGTAATTTCCAAGGCGCCTGTAAAGCTTTCCGCGGTCAACTGCCCGATAGTTATAATGGTGCGGCTGCCGGCTGTTTTTACAGCTGCGGCGTTTTTCTTTATTGTTAACGGGTACGACTGGTGGGGCTTGTTGGGCACCTTGTCAAAAAAAATGTTCCACCCGTTTTGTGAAACCAGGTCTCTTTGGCCGACTGTGAGCACAAATGCGGGGTCAATATTGGCAGTGATGCGTTGTTTGCCGAGAAAAACCTCTTTAAAAAGCGGATGCGCAGGCGCCAGGTCGAACACAATTTTACCTGTGCCTGCATTGCCTGCGGGCCAGCTGATTTCCAGCAGCTGGCCGCGCTGGCTTACAACAGCCCCGTTACCTGGTTTAAACGCTTCGAGGTTTGTTTTCACCTGCGCTGCGGCAGTAACGGTAATGAATATGGGAACAGCGAACAATAAAGCCAGTTTCATGACGCGGATTTTGTTCGCTGAATATATATTTTTCCGCCGGGAAATAAAAGTGCTCGGCTTCTATCTTGTAAATACAACAGCAGATGGAGTTATTCCATTACCCGTGGAAATTCCGAAATCCTCAGCGTGGTACATCCGTAAGATATCAGCGTAACTTCTTCCGTGGCCGCCGGCATTGCCACGGTATAAACGGCAACACCAGGGCAACCGGCATTTTTATAAAGTAAAAAGGTCTTTTTCAGCCAGCTTTGCTTCCAGTATGGCCCAATCTGCCTGCAGGCGGGCTTCATTGTCTTTGTACTCCCACACGGTCATATGTTCCTTGGCATAGTGAAAAGTAATGTGATCATCGCCATACGTAATGCTGGTTACAAGATCGATGTTTACCAGCCGGCCAAATTCCTGCTGAACGGATGAACGGACAAAACGTGCCATAATAAAAAGTTTTATGCTGTTTATAGCTATAATTGCGCCAACCTCATTTTGCGCGGCCGGTAACGGCGCTGTTGTTAGCCTGCTCCAGGTACGGGATCTTATTCAGCAGGCTGTCATTACGGGTAACCATTTTCAGCTGTACCGGTTTTGCTACCGCATGCCCTGCTTCAAACTGCTCGCCCAACAGCATGGCAATAGTAGCTGCGATCTGCTGCTGCCACACCTGTTGTTCCTGCTTTATTTCGCCGGCGGGATAAATATCCGGCCCGATAACCGCCAGCCACATCTCACCGGAGCCTTTGGCCCAAAAGCCGTGCGTTTGCCAGTTCCCAGGGCGCCGACCTCTCCCATGGTCGGTAGTGATAATAAACGTGGTGTTGTCTTTATAGAAGGGATCGGTTTGCACATAGTACCACAGCGCGCCGATCATCCGGTCCACATCCGCAGCTTTCTCCAGGTAAAGGTCATAACGGCCTTTATGCGCACATTCATCGGTTTCCCCCAAGCCCAGGAATACTACTTTTGGATGATGCCGTTCCACATACTGCTGCATGCTTAACCAGGTTAACCGGTCGTAACGGGTATCACTTTTACCGGTAATATAGTCCTGCACGCTGTTCACGGCAGCTGCGGTATCGCCGTCCTCTTTGAGCGGCTCATAGCCAGCATTAACGGAAAAGGTGCCCTGGCGTTCATTAAGTATAAAAGGCAGGATCTTCCAGGAGCTGAATGCTACCACTTTACCCTGGTAATCCTTCTGTTGATTGAGGAATTCCAGCACATTCGTATTGCGGTTCACTACGGGCAGGTTGGGTATAAACCAACGGTTTGCAAAACCAGTCAGCATTTCGCTATAGCCGGGGTAAGATATTTTATAGAAGTTGCGTACGTTCACATTATTGTTCCATTGCCGGTTACCATACAGGCAGCCCTGCTTTGCGACCACATTCCAGAAAAAGGGCATTAACTTCTGCCGGCGGACGGCTGCGGAATCGTCCCAGTACAGCTGCCGCATGATAGCGGTATCTTTTACAAATTCCGGGTCAAAAAGCAGCCTGGCATCTGCCCCGTTAAATACCTCCTGCCAGCGGAAGCCGTCTGTAGCAATAATAAAGATGTTCCTCTTCTTTTGCGGCTGAGCAGTAGCAGCCAGGGACCATAACAGGGCAATTACCCAGAGCCGGTAGATCATTTGTACAGCGTTTTCCAAAAAAACGTACAAAGTATGATCCAAACATTAACGGGGTGTTAAATTATTGGGGGGAATGGGCCTCTTTCAATTTCGGCAACGCCCTCCACCATTGCAGCAGCTTATCTTTCAGCTTTGCAGCAATCGCGGGCTCACGGTCTGCCACATTTGTAGTTTCGTTTTTATCTTTCACAATATTGAATAGCTGAATGTCTTTGCCATCGCTGTTCATTAACAATTTCCATTCACCGGAGCGCACCGCTAAATTGGGGCTTTTATCCCTGCCGGCCGGGTACCTGAATGCAATGTTATTGCGCCCGTATTCCCAGAACATATCCCGGGTCCTGGACGCCGGCTTTCCCAGCAGCACACCGCTTCTGTCTATCCCATCGCCCGGGTAATCCTTTGGTAAGGAAACACCGCCGAACCTGGCCAGCGTGGGCACCATATCAACGCCGTTAATAACAGACGATTCATCAACTGTTCCCGCGGGAACATGTCCCGGCCAGCACACGATGAAAGGCATGCGGGTACCGCCTTCGTAAAGAGAGAGCTTTGAGCCTCTTAGTCCTGCTGCCCTGCTGCCCCTGAAGCTGGGCAACGGCCCGTTGTCGCTGGTGAAAATAATAATGGTATTCTTCTCAATGCCCAGCTGCTTCAATCCATCCATCAGCCTGCCTATCTGCACATCATATTCCTTTAAAACCAGCTTAAAGGCCGCTTCCTCTTCGGGGTTCATGGGATATTTACCGGTATACTCAGGGTCCTTTCTTGGCACCCATGGCGTATGCACATCATCCGGCCACAAATTCACAAAACAGGGCTGGCCTTTATGCCTGCTGAGGAAATCCAGGGTTTTATCTACAAAATACTTTGTACGGTCCCATCTTTTAATGCTGTCTTTATCAGACCAGATCCAGTTAGTAGCGGTAATCAGCGGGTCAGGGTCCGGGCTTTCATACGTGCTTATATGCTCGTCATAACCATATTGTTCAAACCCCGGCGCATTTTTCACATCCCTGCCCCCGCCAAGATGCCATTTACCAAAGTGGCCCGTGGCATAGCCAGCGTTTTTAAAAAAGCGTGCAATGGATGGTGCAGACGGGTCAAGAAAATCAGCCTGCTCCGCATTCCGGTTATGCTTTTTGTTGTCGAGATAGGTAGAAAAGTTCCACCTGCCGGGGTACATGCCTGTGAGCAGCCCTGCCCTTGACGGGGAACAAATGGGCGCCGCGCTATAATACTGTGTAAATTTACGCCCGTTCTTAGCCAACCGGTCTATGTTAGGTGTGGGAACAAACTGCCCGCCAAAACAGCCAATATCGCCAAAACCCATATCATCAGTAAGAATGAAAATGATATTCGGCCTGCTGCCTGGCGGCGTATGTGCTGCAGCGTAGGCAGGCGGCCATGCTTTCAAAAAAACAATTCCTGTAATTATAACTGCAAGTAATACTATTAGCTTCCACTTCCGTTGACCTGGCATGTGTTAATCTTTTACTTTTAACTAAACGGCAAATTACTACTGCTGCTTTTCGTACACCCAACTAATATAATTAAATAATCCAGTTTTTTTTTGTGCCGTATTCAGGTGAGCATGTTTAAATTATCTTATTTTCCATGCAGATTAATATTCCCCATGCTTCTTATAATGCGGTATCTGCTCATCTTAATTTCGCTGTTCAGCTTTCTTCCAGGGAACGCCCAGGTACTACAGCGCACATTGGACACTTTGGCCCGCCGCCTGGAAACCTATTCCGGCGATGCAGTCCGCACCACCCTGTATGTACGTACCAGTAAGGATATTTACGAACGCATGGAAGATCTTTGGTTCAAAGCCTATGCGTTGGATGCGCAGCATCAGCTGCTCTCCGGCATTGACCAGACACTTTACATACAGCTGGTTTATGCACAAAAAGACAGCGTGGTGTGGGAAGAAGCATATCCAATAGAAAACGGCATTGCGAATGGGCACATTTACCTGAACGATTCACTGCCGGAGGGAAATTACTGGCTATGCGCCTATTCCGCCCACTCCCTGACCAGGGATGCCGCTTCTTTCACAGGCGTCCGCAGCATAAGCATTGTGCGGAACGTGGCAGAGCTGCTGCGAAAAAAACCGGCAGGCCGCCGTACCGATAGCCTGCAGAAAAAAATACAGCTCCACCTGCTGCCCGAAAGCGGGGTGCTGTTATCAGGCGTTACCAACCGGGTTGCATTTAAGGCAGTAGCTGAAAACGGGCTGCCCTGCACAGTTTCCGGGACCCTTTTTGATGGTAATACCGCCATCGGGCATTTTAAGAGCAGCCATGCGGGAACGGGCAGCTTCCTGCTACGGCCGGCAGCGGGCAGCACCTATCATGTACGCCTGGATGCCCCTTTCGCGGACACGCTGTACCCATTGCCCGCCGCAAGCACGCAGGGAATGACCTTCCGGCTTTTGCACAATAGTAAAGACAGCATCCTCTTCCGGGTTTATAACCAGGCGCCCGAAAAACAGCTTTTCTATTTCAGGCTGCAGACAAGGGGGCTAACGCAGCTGATGGCTTCCGCAACAATACAAGACAGCCTTGACCTCAAACTGCCTTTGCAAAATGTAACAGCGGGCGTGGCTGAAGCCACCCTTTTTGACCATGGCGCAGTGCCTGTAGCAGAAAGACTGGTTTATGTAAAGCCGGATCACCGCTTATCGGTTACGGCTACACTTTCCCGGAAGAGCTATGGCACGAAAACGAAAATCGTGCTGCACATACATACGACAGACGAGCAGGATAAGCCGGTTATTGCGCAATTAGGGGCTGCAGCGTATGACCGCATCTATCACCGGCCAGCGGACCCAAATGATATACAAACGCATTACCTGCTGACCACCCAGCTAAAAGGCCGCATTTATGATCCCGGTTATTACTTTGATACCACCCAAACAAACCGGCTGCAGGCCCTTGACCTGTTGCTGCTAACCCAGGGCTGGCGGTCTTATTCGTGGAACGAGGAGGAACTGAAAAAAACGGGCGGCAGTAACAGCCTGGTATTATCCGACAGTACCAGGGGCGAACTTGTTACGCTCCGGAAGAAAACAAAATCCTCCCAGCAGGCTGTTATGCTTTTTGATGCTGAACAGCAGCACAACCAGCTGGTAACATTGGATAACCAGGGAACGTTCCGGCTTTCGCCGGAGCATTTAAAATTATCGCGCAACATCTACATTAAGCATTACGGCGAACAGCGGGATTTTGAATTGAAAGTGCATGATCCCTTTGAACCCATTCATAAAATAAAGCCGTGGCAGAAAATAAACTATCCTTTGGAAAGCATACCAATGGCAAGCAGGCAAGTGACAGCAGAAGATCTTTCCATACTAACGCGCGGAAGCATTCAGCTGAAAGCCGTTGAAGTACAGGGAAAAACAGCGGTTGTGTTCCGCGATAAATATATAGGCCACCTGGACAGCCTGGCGAAATACCGGCACCTAACCGACAAAACACACGGGGGATGGT
The DNA here is from genome assembly GCF_035761305.1 of Chitinophaga sp. Classification (GTDB taxonomy): domain Bacteria; phylum Bacteroidota; class Bacteroidia; order Chitinophagales; family Chitinophagaceae; genus Chitinophaga. The sequence continues at coordinate 6,433 of NZ_DASTRI010000203.1, forward strand.
TGAATTGCCCGGCGGGGGATGGTGATGAGCGGCCTGTTGAAGGACAAACATACATTGTATGGACCGGCCCTAACCCGCCTGCCTCACATCCCTTCTCATTCAATTCCACCAACACCAAACAAATTGTTTATCACTATCCCCGGTACACCGAAGAAGCGCTGCTAAAAATGTTTGGAATAGCCAAAGCAAAAGGCTATTATCCCCGGAAGGAATTTTACCAACCCAATTATGATCAACAACAAAACGCCGGGGTAGATTACCGCAATACCCTGCTGTGGGCGCCCGATATCATAACGGATGAAAACGGGGATGCTACCGTGGAATTTTTTTCGTCTGATATTAATACTGCTTTTTATGGTATAGTGGAGGGCGTTAGCGGTAATGGCCTGGCGGGTAAAACTGATTTTGAATTTACTGTAACGAAATGAGCTGCCCCGCTTTTGTACCGGCTGGTTGTATAGCGAACAGCAC
>NZ_DASTRI010000204.1:0-16925 GCF_035761305.1 Chitinophaga sp.
CATTGAAACCAGACACCTTAGTGGAATTCAAAAATCCGTCTAACTGCACTTCGTTTAGCGAGCATTTAGGTACATTTCAAGCCATCACTAGCAATCTTCCTTTTGTTGCACAAGCCGGGCGCAAGCAATATGATAATGCCCTGGAGAACGTATATTCAACTATGTTTGCGGGAAGGGACTTTACTGGGCGGGTAGATGTGGCTGCATACCTTCCTTTTGCTCTACATCCGCTTTTGGCGACAAATGGTCGACTAGGAATTATCATTACAAATGCCTGGCTTGGGACAGATTGGGGGGATGATTTTTACGCTCAAGTTTCTCGCTATTACGACTTAAAATGCGTAATTACTTCTGGTGCCGGAAGATGGTTCAATAATAGCAAAGTTGTTACCAACATTCTTATCATGGATAAGAAAGAGGAGCCAGAACAGCAAAGCGGCGATGTGAAGTTTATAATCTTAACCCGCCCTCTTGAAGAAATGTCCGATATTGAAACCATTCAGATCACTGCTGCACAAATTGAAGTCGGGCAGATACAAAATGATGCCCTGACGATACGCACTGTCAACCAAGAGCGGATGGCTGCGTTTCGGGAACTCGGATTAGGAGGGAATGCACAATTCGTAAATTGCGATTGGATTCTCGGACTTCCACTTATTCCATTGAAAAATATTTTTGACATCAGTCGAGGTGAGCGCAGAGGTATGAACGCCTTGTTCTACCCGCCAGAGGGAAATGAAATTGAAGCAGAGTACTTAAAACCGCTTGCCAAAAGTCCAACGGAATTCAGGCGTCTTATTACGTCTCCGACAAAAGTAGCTTTTGCATGTTCACGTTCCGAAGATCAGCTGATTGAACTTGGGCATATAGGGGCATTGAACTGGATAAGACGGTTCAAATCACAAGAGATCATTGATAAGCTATCAAAACCCGGACTTCATTGGTACGAAATGAATACCCATAGCCTTGCCGATCTTGTCATGTTCATCAATTATGGCGAGCGACTTTTCGTAGGCCGCGTTAGCCCTCCCTCATTTGCCGACCAACGATTGATTCCTCTGAAGCCTAAAGATGAAATTGACATAGAACTACATCATGCGCTTTTGAACAGTGCTATTACTATGTTTTTCATGGAAGGAATGGGCTTTGGACGAGGTCTTGGCGCTCTTGATCTCAATAAAGACCGTATCGAAAAATATATGCACATGCTAGATGCAAGTAGGCTTGACGACGTGAGAATTGACCAAATTAAGGCTGCCTTTTTACTACTCAGTCGGCGGGACATTTTGCCAGTCGCGGATGAATTAGAACAAGTCGACCGAATTGCATTTGATGATGCGGTAATCGCCGCTTTTCAGTTGAATGTATCTCGTGCAGATATTTACAATTCGCTTCTTAGCTTGCATGAAATCAGAAGAACCGCTACTATTTAACCGCTAGTTACTGCCTTATACTGACAACTTCTTCTTACCTCCCCATCACGTTTTGTACTATTTCATCTCAAAACAATACTATGCCTTTTCTAAACACGAACAAAATAAAACGGGAACAAAAAAGGGCAATCCGCTGGATTTCCCTACTGGTATACATTACGTTAGATAAACAAAGAAAAATTAAAGAAATTAAAAACAACGCTCTACTTCCCAATACAAAACTTACTAAATATAAAATCCAGCTGATCCTCATTCGTAATCTCACCCGTAATCTCCCCCAAATAATGCAAACACCTCCGTATATCCAGCGCCAGCAAATCACCCGGCAGCCCGTTATCCATGCCTTGCTTTACATCCTGTAAAGATTGCAGCACCGATTGTAACGCCGCATAATGCCTTGCATTGGTTATAATCGTTGCCTCTGTGTTAATATCTCCGCTCATCACTTTTTGCACCAATAACGTTTTCAACTCATCAATATGCCCGTGATTACGCGCAGAAATGAACAATATCCCCGGTATGCCCGCAAATTTTGCGCGGGCGGCGGCTTCTCCCAGCATATCTGTTTTATTACCCGCCAGCAGGTAATTGATGCCGTCCTGCTCAAACAGTGTTACTTGTTTACGTACATCCGCTTCCGTTAGTTCGTTTACATCAAACAGGTAAATAACCACGCCGGCCTCTTTTATTTTCTCCAGCGTTTTTTGTACGCCAATGCTTTCAATGGTATCAGCGCTTTCCCGGATGCCGGCGGTGTCTATCAGGCGAAAAAGTACGCCCTGTATGTTCAGCACCTCCTCAATCGTATCGCGGGTGGTGCCGGCAATATCGCTTACAATAGCGCGGTTCTCGTTCAGCAAGGTGTTTAGCAGGGTAGATTTACCGGCATTGGGCTTGCCAACAATAGCGGTGTTTACGCCGTGCTTGATCACATTGCCCATGCGGAAAGAGTCGGTTAAATGCTGCACCACTTCCGTGGCCGTTTTGATCAGTGCATACAATTGTGTGCGGTCGGCAAATTCCACGTCTTCCTGGCTAAAATCCAGCTCCAGCTCTATCAGGGCCGAAAAACGGATAAGCTGTTCGCGCAGCGCCTGCAGCTCGCGCGAAAACCCGCCGCGCATCTGCTGCATGGCGGTTTGGTGGCTGGCGGCGGAGTGGCTGGCGATCAGATCGGCTACCGACTCGGCCTGGGCCAGGTCAAGCTTGCCGTTCAGGAAGGCGCGCATGGTAAACTCACCTGGTTTGGCCAGGCGGGCGCCGGCTTGCATGCAGGCGTCTATCAGCTGCTGCTGAATGTAGGGCGAGCCGTGGCAGGATAATTCCACCACATGTTCCCCGGTATAGGAACGGGGGCCTTTAAACAGGCTTACCACTACTTCATCAATGATCCTGCCGGCAGCTGCAATGCTGCCCACGTGCAGGGTGTGGCTGGGCTGCTGCAGCAGGTCTTTGGAGGGGAACAGCCGGTTACAGATGTCAATCGCATCCGGGCCGCTTAAGCGGATCACCGCAATGGCGCCTATACCCGGAGCCGTGGCCAGGGCCACAATTGTATCGTCGTATCCTGTAAGTTTATTTGACATAACCAGCCTGCAAAATTAGGCAAAAAAAATTCCTCACCGGCGGGCCGGTGAGGAATCAGGTAATATCGTTTACCAGTACTACTCTTGTAAAGTAAAGCGGATGGGCAGGTTAAACTGTACAGATACCTGGCGGCCGTTTTGCTTACCAGGTTTCCACTTGGGCATGGTTTTCACCACACGTATAGCTTCCTCTTCCAGGCCGCCGCCTTTTTTAGCACCTACTGTTTTTACGTCTTTGATGGTACCTTCAGAGTCTACCACAAACTGCACAAATACAGTTCCGGAAATACCATTTTCCTGTGCTACGCGCGGATAATGGATGTTCTTGCTCAGGTATTTGGCCAGGGCTTCCTCACCACCGGGGAAGGTGGGCGGTTGCTCCACAAACGTAAAGATCTCTTCTTTCGGCGGAGGGGGCGGTGCTTCTACCACACCGGTACCTTTACTGTCTTCCAGCAATCCCGGGTCAATACCATTGGGATCACCTTCCATGGTTTTGGTACTTACCGCTTTATCCTTGATCTCTTCTACTTTTGGCGGTTCCTCTTCCGGCGGCACCTCTGCGTCTTTCTTAATTACAGGGGGCGTAAACTGCACTGAAGGTTTCACCGGCGGCGGTGGTGCAGGCGGGGGAGGCGGAGGGGGCGGTGTCTTCGGATCATCAGGGATCTTGATGTCCTCCATTTTGATCTGCTCAATAACGGGCTTCTTAGCTTCGTCGTTATTCATGCCTCTCAAAATGTTGCTAACAGTATAACCACCCACCACTAAGAGCGCAACAGCTGCAGTGCCAATGAGGGCATTGCGCACGCGCTTCTCATATTTTCTTCTCAGTTCATAAGCACCGTAATCTTTATTCCTGCCTTCAAACAGGATGTCAAGAAAATCGGCCTTTAATATTTTAGTTGAATCCATTGTCTGTTTTTTATTGATGGATGCAAAAAATCTGCTTTTTCCACAAATTACTGCGCACCACCCGGATTAGCCGACTCGGTTTGCTTGATCCATTGTTTGTCCTGGTCACTGATATCTACCGCTGCGTAGCGTTGAATACGGTTAATGGCCATTTCATCCAATATATCCACAAAGTTCTTGTACGTGGCGTCATCATTGGGTTTAATGATCACCACAACATCTTCCGGCTCTCCCTTTGCATTCCGCAGCTTTGCCACCTCATCCCTTTTCTTGATCAGCACATCACGTATACCACCTTTGTTGGCAAAGGTAGTGGCTTTGAAAAAGTCCGGGTTAGCGGATGCATTCGGGTCCTGGGCAAGTCCTTCGTAGTAATATACACGGTTATTCTTTCCAAGCAGTATAGTAAGGGCAGTGCTCTCTTTCACCTTGTTCTGCTCCTTCTCATCCTTGGTATCCTTAGGCATGATCAAGTCCATGGTTTTGGGCTTGGACATGGTAGTAGTGAGCATGAAGAAGGTGATCAGCAAAAAGCCAAGGTCCACCATGGGCGTCATATCCACACGGGTAGAAAGCTTCTTCGATTTCGTCCCCTGGTGTTTCTTTCCACCACCACTACTGCTGGTATCCATTTCTGCCATAGTAGCTCTTTTTTTTAGTTTATGATAGCAGCGTATCTTCCGCGGAAAACACCTGCCGTTTACTGATTACTTTTTTACTTTTTAGCGGGCGAACCACCTGTTTGCGCCAACGCTGCTGCAGTGCCCGGGGGCGGTGCTTCCAGGTTGGTTACCAGGTTCAGCTTCTGTATCTTCAGATCCTTGAAGGTCTGCATGATATCGTCTATCACCGGATAAGGCGTACCATTATCCGCTTTGATACAGTATTGCAGCCTGGGGTTGCCACCCTGCGCAGTTCTGGCGTAGTTGATCCAGGTTGAAAGCTCATTATTGGCTGAATCTACAGGAATACCTTTTTCAAGGCCGGAAGTTTTCCGTTGCTCCATCTTCATATCCAGGTAAGCTTTCAGGTTCTTTAATTCGGTACCTACGCTGGCGCCTACTATAAAGTTGTTCATCGCCCTTTGGTCCAGTCCCAGTTTAAACTGTGAGTTCAGGTCCTCGATCAGCTTCTTACGCTTGGGCTGACCGTCCATGCTAAAGAATATCCTGCCGGTTTTGTCTACCGTGAGTAAGATCACGTCAGAGTCGGGCAGCAGCTTGGTGTTAATGGAGGACGGAGTAACCACAGTAACGGGCTCTTCAGGCTTAAACTTAGTGGCCAGCATAAAGAACGTGAGCAGCAGGAAAGCTACGTCACACATCGCGGTCATATCAACCAGCGTGCTCTTACGGGCCATTTTAACTTTTGGCATCTTTACTCCTTTTTAGTTTACTTTAATTAGATTCAGATTAACTGTTTTTCCATACAAATAATCAAAAATTATTTGTGGTTGGCAGCAAAGCTCTGAGTTAAAGTAAAACCGGATTCGTCGATAGCATAGGTGATGCTGTCGATATTAGTGGTAAAGTAATTGTACATGATGATAGAGATAGCGGAAGTACCGATACCCAGGGCGGTATTGATCAACGCTTCGGAGATACCACCAGCCAGCTGTGCAGAGTCAGGAGCACCACCGGTTGCCATTGCAGCAAATGCGCGGATCATACCCAATACTGTACCGAACAAACCTAACAGGGTAGCGATAGAAGCAATAGTAGACAGGAACACCAGGTTCTTTTCCATCATAGGCAATTCCAGCGCTGTAGTTTCTTCGATTTCGTTCTTAATGGTCAGTATTTTCTGATCTGTGTCCAGCTCAGTGTTAGTCATCATTTCTTTGTATTTCTTCAGACCGGCTTTGATTACATTACCTACAGAACCCTGCTGTTTGTCGCATTCTGCCAGTGCTGCATCAACATTTTTGTTTGCCAGGTGATACTGCACCTTGCGTACCAGCTCAGCGCCGCTGAACTTACCTTTTGCCTTGGACAGGTACAGGAAGCGCTCAATTACGAAAGTTAAGCAAATCAGTAAAACAGTAATAAGAATCGGTACGATAGGACCACCCTGATAAACTGTGCCAAACCATTTACCAATGCCTTCTTCAACTGGATGCCCGCCTACAACACCACCTTGGAAGTTTGCCGGGCTACCTAATACAAATATGTAGAAGAGTATACCGATCACTAAGCAGATAGGAACGGCTAACACCGCAAACATGTTGGATGATTTCTTAGGTTGATGAGAAGTTGTCGTTTTGGCAGCAGCTGCAGTCACAGTTGTTTTAGTCTCAGCCATGTTGATTGAATTTTAGTGTTAAAAATTAAACTATGGTTTTTTAGTATTTCCGTTTAGATTATTAAATGTAACATGTACAATTACGGTTTTCGCAAATATTAGACGGTTGCCTTAAAAAAACAAGTGCTGCTCAAAAAATCCCTCAAAATTTAACCTCCACACAAAGCCCCTTCTGTAAGGCTTTTTCAAATCCTATTATTGAGCATACACTTTAAGTCACAATTGAGTAGCAACAATGTCTTATGGCTATTGTAAAACCTTATTGTTACTGTCCTTGAAAATCGAAATTTATTGATTTTTTTTCAAAGTTGGACGCACAATTTAAGGAAATTTTTAAATGTTCCAACAAATTTTATCACTATTCACATTTAATTCCCTTCCGCCATAGTAGCCGCTTTTAACTCATTACTCCGGTACAAACACGGCCCCCTCCCTTTCTTACCCCTTCTAATTCACCACAATAGCAGAAAGGGCTGTTATATATCAAAGACAATATTAATATAATAATGCTATATTACTAAATTTAAAAGTACACGACTGTTAACGTGGTTATAATGTTATTATTTCCATTCCTACGGCAATTATAACGCTTATGGAATTTCCTGATAAGTTACTGCATTATATATTTATTTGCAATAAGGGATAAAATAAACATATCCTATCGAAAATCAACCCATTCTGTTAAACATTATGAACATGCATGTAAGAAGCTGGCCTGTTGCAGTAGCAGCAGCCATTTGCTGTGTAAGCCTGGTACTAAGCTCCCCGGCTGCGGCGCAAAGGAAAAAGAAAAAACTGGCTATTGCCGCCGCCGCCAAAGACACCAGCACCAAACCACCCATTATACCGCCCAAGGGAACGCCCAAAGCTAATCCCAAGCAATTCAGCGAGTTAATTACGCCCGATGCCAGAGCCGATTCCGGCCTGTTTAACATTTACAAACAGGAAGACAAAGTATACTTTGAAATAAGCGACTCCCTGCTGGGCCGCGATATTCTGGTGGTAAACCGCATTTCCAAATCCGCCGCCGGTTTGCGCGCTTTCTTTTATGGCTACAGCGGCGACCAGATAGGAGAAAACGTAATCCGCTTTGAAAAAGGCCCCAATAACCGCATTTTCCTGAAGAACATCTCTTACAGCGAAATATCCAAAGACAGCACCCAGCCCATGTTCAACGCGGTTATGAACTCCAACATACAGCCCATTGCCGCCGCATTTGACATCAAAGCATTTTCCAAAAGCAATAAAGGCTGCATTATAGACCTAACGGACTATATCAGCGGCGATAACGACATCCTGTTCTTTGACCAGCGCATGAAAGCTGGCCTGCGCCTTGGCGGCGTACAGCCCGACAAGTCCTATATTGTAGACGTACGCTCCTATCCTATTAATACAGAGATCAAAACCGTTAAAACCTATTCCAGGAGCGGCGGACCTGCTGGTCCCGGTGCGCCTCCCAGCAGCGGCGGCAACGCTACCCTGGAGCTCAACAGCTCCCTGGTGCTGCTGCCTGCCGTACCCATGCAGCCCCGCTACTTTGATCCCCGCGTAGGCTACTTTTCTACCAGCGTTACGGACTTTGACGCTGATCCCCAGGGCGTAAAACGCCTGCAGATGATTACCCGCTGGCGCCTGGAGCCCAGGCCCGAAGACCTGGAAAAATATAGACGCGGCGAGCTGGTGGAACCCAAAAAGCCCATTGTGTTTTATATAGATCCCGCCACGCCGGCCAAATGGCGCCCTTACCTGATACAGGGCGTAAACGACTGGCAGGCTGCATTTGAGCAGGCCGGGTTTAAAAACGCCATTGTTGCTAAAATGGCGCCTACTCCCCGGGAAGATTCTACCTGGTCGCTGGAAGACTCCCGGTTTTCCGCCATCGTGTACAAGCCGTCTGACATTGCCAATGCCAGCGGACCGCATGTGCATGATCCCCGCTCCGGCGAAATACTGGAAAGCCACATCAACTGGTACCATAATGTAATGCACCTGCTGCGCAACTGGTACTTTGTACAATGCGCGCCCAACGATCCGCGTGCCCGCACCATGGAGTTTAATGATACGCTGATGGGTGAGCTGATCCGCTTTGTGTCGTCACATGAGGTAGGGCACACCCTGGGTCTGCGGCACAACTTCGGGGCCAGCTCCGCCTACCCGGTTGAAAAGCTGCGCGATAAAGCCTGGGTGGAAAAGAACGGCCACGCACCCTCCATTATGGATTATGCCCGCTTTAACTATGTAGCGCAGCCGGAAGACAGCATTACCGGCGCCGACCTGTACCCCCGCATTAACTATTATGATAAATGGGCCATTGAATGGGGGTACCGTCAAATACCCGGCGTCACCAGCGCCGCAGCGGAAAAACCCATCCTTAATAAATGGACCATCAACCGGTTAAAAGATAAACGTTACTGGTATGGCACAGAAACCAACCAGGATGATCCCCGGTCGCAGAATGAAGACCTGGGCGATAATGCCATGAAAGCCAGCTATTACGGCATTAAGAACCTGCAGCGTATTATGCCCAACCTTATCGCCTGGACCCGTGAGCCCAACGAAGGCTACAGCAACCTGTCTGAGCTATATCGTGAGATAAACGGTCAGTTCTCGCGCTACATGGGCCACGTAGCAAAAAATGTGGGCGGCATTTATGAAACGCCCAAAACAGTGGAGCAGGAAGGCGCTGTGTATGAGTACGTGCCCAAAGCCACCCAGCAGGAAGCTATTAAATTCCTGAACCAGCAACTATTTACCACACCCAAATGGCTGCTGGATAAAAACATCCTGGAGCGCACCGGCAACGACGCTCCCACCATAATCCTGGCCAGGCAAGACCCGGTGCTGGGCCGCCTGTTAAATGCCACCACCCTTAACAAGCTGCTGAATGCATCGGCGGTGAACGGCAATAAAGCCTACCAGGCCATGGATATGCTGAACGATCTGAAAAAGGGCATTTTCAGCGAAGTATATACCCGCCGGCCTATTGATATTTTCCGCCGTAACCTGCAGAAGGCCTATGTACGGCAGCTTACCGCGCTGCTGTCCGGGCAGGACACAGGCGGCCGTATTACCATTGCATTTGGCAACAATGTTCCTTCAGATCCGGGCCGTACAGATGTAAGCAGCATTGCCCGCGCGCAGCTGACGGTATTGCGTAACGATATGCGTGCCGCAGCGGCATCCATGCCGGATAATATGAGCCGCTACCACCTGGCCGACCTGGTACAGCGGATCAGCAGCGCGCTTGAACCAAAGTGAGTTAATTACGAATTGCCTTTCCTTTCCACCAGGTGGCCAGCGCTGAGCCGGTAATGTTCATTAAAGGACCAAACACGGCCGGCGCCAGCCCCACGGTGGCCAGCTTGCCCATGGTTAACGCCAGTCCGGAGGCCAGCCCGCCGTTTTGCATACCTACCTCCAGCGCTACGGTACGGCAGTCTTTTTCCGGCATGCGGAACAACCGCGCCCCCCAATATCCCAGGAAATAACCCGACACATTATGCACCAACGTAGCCGCTACCAGCAAAGGGCCTACGGTGAGCAGGCTATCGCGCCCGCTGGCAGTGATCACCACAATGATCAATGCTATGCTGATCATAGACACCAGGGGCATGGCTGCATCCAGCCATTTGAATTTTCCATGCAGGAAATGATTAAATATCAGCCCCAGTATAATAGGTAATATTACTATCTGGATGATATGCCACATCATGTCCAGGAAAACAATGTTTACATATTGCCCGGCCAGTATTTTCATCCACATAGGTGTAATAAGCGGCGCTAACAGTGTAACCGTGGCCGTTATAGAAACAGACAGTGCCAGGTTAGCACCTGCCAGGTACGACATTACATTAGAGGCCAGGCCGCTGGGGCAGCTGCCTACCAGGATAATGCCTGCCGCTATCTCAGGGGGAAAGTGAAACAGCTGTGTAATGGTAAAGCCTATCAGCGGCATTATTGTATAATGCCCGATAATGCCTACGCCAATACCCATAGGCATTTTAGCCACCTGCGCAAAATCCCTCCAGCTTAACCCGGTGCCCATACCAAACATAATAATCTGTAACAGCGGTACTATCAGCTTAGACAATTTAAACCCGCCTACCTGTATAAAATGCTGCGGATAATACATGGCCAGGCTAACAGCCGCAAAGATCATTACCGTGTATGAAAAGCCCTTTAGCACCGGGTATGCCCTGAAAGCCAGCGCCATCGCAGCAAAGATGCACATGAGCAGCCAGCCGCCCGCAGCGTGGATGTGTAACACGGTTACAATAATATAGGCAACAAGCGCTGATGCAGCAACGTACCAGGATAGTTTGTACATATCGGGATCTGTTTAGTTTTGATGGCGTATCCTAACTCCATAACCGGTCCCAGGAGCGGTTTTCGTCCCATTCCGGCGTAGGGGCAAAGTAGCTTTTATCTTCGGGGGCCAGGTGTTTTTTCAGCTCTTCATCATTCAGCTCCACACCCAACCCCGGTTTATCCGGCACAATGGCAAACCCTTTTTCAATAAGCGGTTTGTCTGATTTTACCAGGCTGCTCCAGTACGGCACATCCAGGGAGTGATGTTCCAGCGCTACAAAATTTTGCGTGGCGGCCGCACAATGCACATTAGCCATAAAGGAAATGGGCAGGCCTGCAAAGTGCATAGCCATGGCTACTCCCCTTTCTTCCGCATAATCGCCAATACGTTTGGTTTCCAGGATGCCGCCGGCGGTTGCCAGGTCCGGGTGTATCAGGTCTATGGCGTGTGCATCAATCAATTTAATAAATTCTTCTTTGAGGTAAATATCCTCCCCGGTTAACGTAGGTGTATCTATGGCATTGGTGATTTGTTTCCATTGCTCGGTAAATTTCCAGGGTATCAGGTCTTCCAGCCAGGCCAGGCGGTAAGGTTCTACTGCTTTGCCCAGGCGGATGGCGTTGTTCTGGTCAAAATGCCCGTAGTGGTCAGAGGCCAGCGGAATGTCATAGCCTACTGCTTCCCGCACCCTGCTGATGCGCTCCGCCAGTACATCCAGGCCTTTAGGCGTTATCTGCACCTGTGTGAACGGGTGCTCCGTAGCGCCGTAGGTCATGGGCTGGTTGGTCCACTGCCGGCCTATATCCCAGTAGTTGCTGTTCACCACTGCGCCGGGCGTATTCTTTAACAGCTCAATGCCAAAGTCCATTTTCAGGAAAGTAAATCCCTTGCCTTCCAGCCGGTCTTTAAGCTTAGCGGCAAACTCCGCGGGGTCCTCTACTTCAGGGGTATCTGCATACAGCCTTACCCGGTCGCGGTACTTACCGCCTAGCAGCTGGTACACGGGTACGCCGTACGCTTTGCCGGCCAGGTCCCACAGGGCCATTTCCACGCCGGAAACGCCGCCGCCCTGCCGGCCATGGAAGCCAAACTGTTTAATGCGTTTAAAGATCATTTCAACGCTGCAGGGGTTCATGCCCAGGATGCGGCTTTTCAGGAACATCGCGTACCGCCAGCTTGCGCCATCCCTTACTTCGCCAAGGCCGTAAATACCCTGGTTGGTATCAATACGTATAATGGTACAACGCCCGGTTGAGTTCATGCCGGTGGCATAGCGCATGTCCGTAATTTTCAGATCAGCGGGTGCGGAGTAGCGGTTTACTTTAGATGTGCTGTGCGCCAAAACATCTTCCAGCGGTGCAAACATAAAACCGCCCAGGGCCAGGCCGCCCAGGGTCTTTTTCAGGAAAGAGCGGCGGTCATCGGGCGCCGTTGTATGGGTATCTGCCGGTTCGGTAACGCCCAGCTTTGAGAGAAATTGTTGAGATGGAGTATGCATATGTGATGATTTGAAGTAAGCAATAAGATGTAAGCAGCAGGATCACTGCATTGCGGTTACCATGTTCTGTCTTTCATGAATTTATCCAGCTCCTGCCGGCTCATGGGCAGCTTATCACCCAGGGCATCCAGCCATTGCAGGAAATCTTTTTTAATGTCATCGGTCCATTGCCGGTCAATTTGCCCGGGCGTGTACTTACCTTCACGCAGCCGCTGGTGGCCAAACTGGTCGCGCAGGGCAATAAACTCCGCATTCAGCACCACCTCTTCCACCAGGTGCGCTGGAATGAAAATAACACCGCCCTTTTTGGCCAGCACCACATCGCCCGGCAATACGGTTGCCCTTCCAACACGGATGGGCACATTAATGCCGGCCAGCATCATCTGCTGAATGTAAGAGGGATCATAGCCCTTTACCCATGCGGTAAAGCCGTCTATCTCCTCCAGCCCTTCCATATCGCGCACCGATCCGTAAAAGATGACGCCGTTCTTTGACTTTGCATAAATGGAATTGCCCAGGTTATCGCCAATGAGGGTGCCATCCACTATCTTTCCATAGCCATCCGCCACATATACGTCGCCGGTGGTCAGCACATCTATAGGCCAGGAGTTGGTGCCGCCAATGCGGCCTTCTGCTTTTCCTTTGTCTTTGACCAGTTGATCCAGGTCGGGCCGCAGGGGCATGTACTGCGCCGTTACCACGCGGCCTGTCATTACCTGGTTGTCGCGCAGCAGCAGCCAGTCGCCTTCAAACTGGTTCTGGTAACCTTTGTTGCGTAAAATGCCCCAGGCTTCTTCAATGGATATTTTCCTCAGTCGTTGCAGCAGCGCATCCGGCACTTTAGGCCGTCCGTCGGGAAAGCGCTCTCCCTTCCAGGCGGCAGTAAGCGCCTTCACCTGCTCCGGTGTTGGCGTTACCTGCTGTGCACGGGCAATGCCTGTGAGCAACAGGCCGGCAATCAGCAACCAATAAGTGAAATGTAGCTTCATGTTTATGTATGTTTTTTTGCATTGTTTGTTACTGTACATCCCACCACACCCGGATATTCAGCTCGTCGGCGCCCTGCCGCGACAGCGCCTCCTGGTAGTGCGCGGTGTTCAGGGAAATTTCAGTGTCAGGGTACCGCAGCCGGCGTATGCTTTGCCCCTGAGGAATATCCTGGGTAGGGTATGCATTGGCCGGTATAACGGGATAGCCCGTACGCCGCCAGTTAGCATATGCCTCCACCTCATTCAGCAGCGATGCAATCCAGTACTGGGTATTGATCTGCTCAATTCCACCCGCCGGGTTATACGCATGCGTGGCGCGATAGGCATCAATATCACCTTGCGCAATGGCAGCAGCAGCGCCGTATACAGCCAGCTGCTGCATGTGCGCGGTAACGGCATCCTGGTACCAGGCGGCTGCATTGCCTGCTATCCACCCGCGTTGTGCAGCTTCCGCCAGCAGCAGTAAGGTTTGCGCATAGGTTACATGAAAGCAGGGCGCTGTAATGCTGCCCAGTGTGAGCCGGTCTATCTGCGAATATTTATACAGCGATCCCGGGTAACCGGGAGCAGCCGGTATCGTGCTGTTGTCATATCCCGTGGGCATACCTACCTGGTGAGCTGGGTCTTTATCCTGCGTGGTTTGAGCAGGGTCCTGGGTAGCATCTCCATACAGTACGGCTATTGCCCGCAGGCGGGGATCGTTATCGCTTTTCAGGTAATCCACAAACATTGCATTCAGGTAGTAATTGGCTTTTTCAGAGCCGTTCAGCTGGTTGCCGAATGCATTGGTATAGGTTGCGGAATGCTGCATCATGCAGTTATCTGCATTGGAGCTCATTACGCCGCCCTGGAAGGCTTTTTGCACATAAGTACGGGCAGTGGCGGCATCGGCCTTGCTTAAACGCATGGCTATGCGTAACAGTAAAGCATTGCCGAGCCGTTTCCATTTACCGATGTCGCCGTTGTAGAACAGGTCATTTTTTTCCACGGCTTTGGCTGCATCCAGGCTGCCGGTAGCTTCATCTACCTCTTTTAACAGGTTTTTATAAATCTCCTGCTGCGGGTCGTATACAGGAAAGTACTGCGATTCCAGGAAGCCCTGGCCTGCCTGCGAATAAGGAATATCTCCATACGTATCTGTAAGCACCTGGAAAATATATGCCTTCCAGATGCGGGCCATGTGGTAGAGGTTCTGCCGTGCACTGTCATCAGCCGTTTTGTCAATAATATCCACCAGGTTGCGTACCAGGGGATAATACTGGTCCCACAACGCCCGTTCCACTGCAGGATTCTTCTGGTTTACATTGCCGCCGGCCAGCACGCCCAGGAAGGGATGCATGGTATGCCGCACAATGGCGCCCTGGTAAGTAAGCGTGCTGCTGCCCCAGGAAGCATTCAGCTCCGCCTGCGCCAGCAAATACGCCGGATCCAGCGTGGCAGGCAATACGGGGTTGGTATTGATCTTTTCAAAATTCTTATCGCAACCTGTTGCTGATAATAAGATGGCGAGTCCTAAAATATATATGTACCGTTGCATACACTTCAGAATTTAACGTGAACATTAACACCCATGCTGCGTGTCATGGGCAAACCGCCGGACTCCAGCCCCTGCAGGTTATCGCTGGCAGCTGTTACCATTTCCGGGTCTATGTTAGGGGTATGCTTGCTAAGCACGGCCACATTATTGGCTACAAAAGACACCATTAACCCTTTCACGGGCGTTTTGCTGCCCAGGAGCTTTACCAGGTCGTACCCAATGGTGATTTGCCGCAGCTTAATAAAGCTGGCATCGTACACAAATTCTTCGGCTATGTTGTTGTTGCTTCGTACCGACTCATAGTAGGTTTGCACCGGCACCTGCACATTATTGGCAATGTATTTACCAGGTGCGGTGGGGTCCTCCATTACGCCCTTACCTATTACATATCCCTGCTCCCGCCCTTCCAGCGTGGCTTTGTGCAGCCCATGCCGCCACAGGTTAAAGTTGGTATTGGAAATAAGCTTGTGCCCGAACTTACCATCTACCAGGGCCGATATTCTTACGCCTTTAATGGTGAACGTGTTAATAACGCCGCCTGTCCACGTAGGAATGGCGCTGCCAAAGGTTTTCACGGCATCTGCATTGGCTGGCCGGCCGTTCTTGAAAATAATTTGTCCGTCGGGTGCGCGGAGGTAGGCAGTGCCCTGCAGCGACGCCATTGGTTTGCCTACTTCATGCGCCAGGCGCCCGGTATATTCGCCGGTGCCCACAATAATGCTGGGCTGCCCTGCAGCCAGCTCCAGCACGCGGCTGGTGTTATGCGCGCCGTTTATATTCAGCTCCCACCGGAATTGCCTGTTATCAACGGGCGTGCCGGTAAGCAGCCACTCAACCCCCTGGTTGCGCAGGCGGCCTACGTTTACCAGCGTAGCGGCATAACCCGTAGCACCGGAGATCTGCACGGATAAAATTTCGTCTATCGTATTCTTCCGGTAGTAAGCCACGTCAAAGCCCATACGGTCTTTAAACAAACGGCCTTCAATGCCTGTTTCAAACTCCTTTACCTTTAGCGGGCGCAAGTTGGGGTTGGGGCTCAGCGTACCGGAAATACCGCCCAAAGCCAGCCCCAGGTGGGGGTTGGCGTTCAACAGGTAATAAAGATTGTTCTGGTAAGGGTCCGTATCGCCGCCTACTTCTGCATAAGCTACGCGCAGCTTGCCAAAGCTGAACCAGGCCGGCATCTTGAACGCATCGGTAAACACAAAGCTGGCGCTTACAGAAGGATAGAGGTAGCTGTTTGAGTTAGGGTTGAGTGTAGAGAACCAGTCGTTTCGCGCTGTAATGTTCAGGAACAGGAAATTGCGCCACCCCAGTTCCGCAGCGCCATAGAGGGAGTTCACCCTTTTTTCGCTGTAAATATATTGCGGGTCTTTAATCTGCCCGTTCTGCACTGTGTATAACCCGCGGATGAAGAAGTTATCTACTTTCACATTGTTGTTCTCATTGATCTGCACCATCTGGTTACCACCCAGCGTAAGGTCTATATCAAAGTTGCCGAACCTGCGGTTGGCGCCTACCAGGAAATCGTAATTGCGCTCCCTGTACTTTATCACCTCCTGGTAATACTGCCCGTTAAACCCTGTAGTAACTGGCCCCAGGAAACGGGTGCCGGTAGGCACATTATAATCCTGCGAGCGTGTAAAATAATCCTGCCCGGCACGCCCCTGGATATATAGCCAGGGCAGCAGGTCATAGCGCAGGGAGATATTGCCTATCAGGCGGTCGCGCGCAATATTCTCAAAGCGCTCAAATGCAATCCAGTAGGGATTTGTGCGCGGCGTAAAGCGCGATATGTTCCGCTCATTGCCGTTTTCATCTTTCCGGTGTTCTTTCAAATCTGTAAAATCAATGGTATTAGCCAGCGTGTATACGGTAGTGTTAGCATTGTATTGCTGCACAAATACATTGGGCGGGTTCTGGTTTTTCTCGTGCGAGTAATTGGCAAAAACGTTTACCTGCAGCTTTTTTGTTACATTATAATTCAGCCCGAGATTAGCGGATTGCCGCCGGTAGGTAGCATTGGGCATGATAGACTGGTTGTTCATATCAGACATGGAGAGGTTGAAGCTTCCTTTATCGTTTCCCCCGGAAAACGATACGGTATTGGTCCATGTGAAGCCGGTGCGGTAAAACCTGTTGATGCGGTCCTTTACCGCGGTGTAGGGTTTTGTTTGCCCGTCGAACTGGATAGTGGGCTTTCCATCTATTTTCTCCCCAAAGCTCCAGGTGCCGGTGTTGCCTGCATCAGCTATTGTTTGCGGGCGTTTGCCCTGCTCTCCCTGCCCGTATTCATATTGAAAATCTGTTTGGTCAATAGGCCGGTCTACTACAAAGTTACTGTTCACCTCTACCCC
>NZ_DASTRI010000205.1:0-23058 GCF_035761305.1 Chitinophaga sp.
TTCCTTCTTCAACGCCGAGCAGATTTATAAGCTGTTGAATGAAAACCGGATAAAAATTAAACATGAATCTTTTGGATATTACAAGGTAATAACGGCATCAACCGGGGAGCTTCAGAAGTTTGTAGAGAAGTATGCTGACAACAAAGAATTTTTTATGTCTCCAATAACTTTTAAGAAAAGCAGCTGACCTGGTGAGCCGGATAAAAAATATTTTTAAGCCGTTCATTCAAAACAGGATATTACAGCATATCCTGTTTTGGTGCTTATCTTATTACTACCTGCTGCATTTCTTCTCGCCGGAGGATCTTAAGAAGATAGACTACATTTACACAGCCGTTTTTCATGTTCCGTTACTGGCGGGTGTTTACGTGAACCTATATCTCCTTATTCCATGGTTGCTGCACAAAAAAAGATACGGGTTGTATGTGTTGCTTGCAATAGCGGTAGTGGCGTTAACAGCAGCCCTGAACCTGTTTATTTTTAACACTGCGGTTGATTATTTTTTCCCGGGCTACTTTTTTATATCCTATTACGAATTTTATGACCTGGTGCAGTTTTCTTTTGTTTATGTTGCGTTAACAACGTTGATCAAACTCTCCAGGGCCTGGTTCAAATTGCGGGAGTCGGAGAATTACCTGGTCAGAATACAGCAGGAGAAGAAAAACGCGGAATTGCTGTTTCTCAGAACGCAGATCAATCCCCATTTTCTGTTTAACAGCCTGAATAGTATTTATTCGTTATCGCTTAAAAATGACAGGCAAACACCCGCTGTTGTTTTAAAGCTTGCAGAAGTGATGCGGTATATGACCTACGAATCCGGTAACGACTTTGTACCACTGGAAAAAGAGATCAGCTATATCAGGAACTATATTGAGCTGCAGCAGCTAAGGGCGCCGGGTGATGCAGCGGTTTTGTTTGAGGTGAACGGGGCGCCTGCCGGGCATAAAATAGCGCCGTTTATTTTTATAGTATTTATTGAGAACGGCTTTAAGCATGGCATACAGGCAGGCATATCCGGCATGTTCATTCGCATCCGGATTGACATTACTGAAAAGGAGCTGCTGCTGACGGCAGAGAACAGCATAGGCGTGAAAGCGGAAGAAGGGTATGAAGGGTTCAGCGGCCTGGGTTTAAATAATGTTCGCCAAAGACTGGATTTGCTTTATCCCGGAAAACATCACCTGCTGGTAAAAGCCGGCCCGGAACGCTATCAGGTACAGCTGCGGCTGGTGCTGTAGCAGCCGTTAAATCATCCATACCTTATGTTTATGAAAATAAAATGCATTATTGTTGACGATGAGCCGCTGGCGCAGGGTGTAATTGAAACCTATATTCATGATTTTCCTGTAGTTGAGCTGGTGAGAAAATGCAATAACGCCATAGAGGCACTGGAAGTGCTTAAAAAGGAAGCCGTGCAGCTTATTTTCCTGGACATCAAAATGCCGCTGCTTTCCGGGATCAATATGCTGAAGTCATTGCCTGCCCCTCCCTGTGTTATTTTCACAACCGCCTATGCGCAGCATGCCCTGGAAGGTTTTGAGCTGAACGCGGTGGATTACCTGTTAAAACCCTTTTCTTTTGAAAGGTTTGTTCAGGCGGTTAATAAAGCCTGCCGCAAAATTGAAATGGAGGCCACGGCTGCCGGTCAGGCAAATAAAGAGCAGGATTTTATTGTGGTTAAAGCCGATAAAAAGCTGCATAAGCTGCATTTTGATGATATTGTTTACTTTAATTCCATTGGCGATTACCTGAAAATATTCATGAAGAACGGGAAGGTGATCATTAGCAACGAAACGCTGAAGAACATTGAAGCCAGCCTGCCGCCCCGCCTCTTTATAAGAATACATAAGTCCTATATTGTTGCAGTAAGGGCTATCCAGTATATAGAGGGAAACCAGGTGGTAACAGAAGATGCAGCGCTGCCCGTGGGAATGACCTATAAAGAACAGCTGATAAGCAGGTTCGGGCCACAGGTTTAATTTCCCTTTTTTATCAGTCCCTGAATTTTTTAGGAGATACACCCATCACCAGCTTAAAAGCCCTGGAAAAAATGTAGGGGTCTGCGTAGCCCATTTCACGGGCAATCTCTTTTACAGTAAGCCGTGTTTCCTTCAGCAGCTGGCTGGCTTTCTGCATGCGCAGGGAGGTAAACAGCTGGATGGGGGAGTACCGCGTTTTTTCCTTGAACAGGGCCGACAGGTAAGAGGCGGAGAGGCGCATTTCCTTCGACAGGTCTGCCAGCGTCAGGTGCTGGTCCAGCCGTTGCTTCATCAGTTGTATGCATTGTTCTATAATATTGTCGGCCCCTTTTTTCATGTAATTGAAAACAGTAAGCCGGAAAGTCCCCAGGAAGCTGTAGAAACGGAAGTTCGCATACAGCAGGTTTTCAATATTATTCATCAGGTCAAGATGGTGCAGTATATCGTCAAATTGCGCGTTGCGGCCTACCAGCGGCGGAGTGGTGCGCGGTTTCATGCCGTTGCCCAGGTAGGTGTAAATATCATCTGCCAGCCTGCCTGTAAACTGTACGGTATAGATGCGCCACGGCGCTTCGGGGTCGGGCCAGAAGCGGAAGCGTGTATTTTTAGGAATAACCAGGTACTGGCTGGGATGCACCTTGCTTTTTTTTCTGCCCGTTTCCAGCCATCCTTTGCCCTGCGCAGCATATATTAAAGTATATACCGGCGCGCCTTTGGGCTCGCTGATCTCTCTTGCAACATTTTCAGGATAAAATCCGATGGTTGTTATAAAGAGATTTTTTCCAAGCGGATGCCTTTCCAGTTTGCGTTTCAGGTGATCCGGTAAGATGCGGGTAATGGGAATGCTTGTAGACACATGGTTCATGGCACAGTAATTTAAGCCATTCTTTTCGTAATTGAAAACATTGTTTGGTCCGTAAAAATTGGCAACCTTCGCAAAAGACAGGAGTGTTTTCTGTTCTTTAGCCACGTATGAAAATTTGGGAACTATGCACCATTTGCCTTTAATTGATCTGGCTGTGATTGCCGTTTATCTGTTGGGAATGATCCTCATCGGGGTGCGGTTTTCACGGAAGAACAAAAGCGCGGCGCAGTTCACCACCGCCTCAGGAGCCATTCCCGGCTGGGCGCTGGGGCTTTCTTTATACGCTACTTTTTTAAGCAGCAACACTTTCCTGGGTGTTCCCGGAAAGGCTTTTGGCAGCAACTGGAACGCGTTTGTTTTCAGCTTGTCAATGCCGCTGGCGGCATTTATCGCAGCCAAATACTTTGTTCCGTTTTACCGCAGAAGCGGGGCGGTGAGCGCATATACGCACCTGGAGCACCGCTTTGGCCCCTGGGCCAGAACCTATGCCACCGTGTGTTTTATACTGATGCAGCTGGCGCGTATGGGCTCTATTTTTTTTGGCGCGGCGCTGGCCCTGCAGGCGCTCACCGGGCTGGATATGCGTACCATCATCTGGGTGGCGGGCGTATGTATTATTGTGTACACGGTGCTGGGCGGCATGGAAGCCGTGATATGGACAGAAGTGCTGCAGGGCATTGTTAAAACAACAGGCGCGCTGGTGATCCTGTACCTGGTAATTGCCGGTATGAATAACGGCGCGGCGGATATTTTCCGCATTGGCATGGCCGATGGAAAATTCTCGCCGGGCAGTTTCAGCCTCAGTGATTTTAGCCATTCTACTTTTTGGGTGGTGTTCCTGTACGGGTTCTTTATTAACCTGAATAATTTCGGAATGGACCAGAACTATGTGCAGCGGTACCATACCGCCAGGTCGGAGAAAGAAGCTTCCCGCAGCATATGGTTATGTGTATACTGGTATGTACCGGTGAGCATGGTGTTCTTTTTTATCGGCACTGCATTGTACGCCTATGCGCAGCAGCATCCCGAAGTATTGCTGGCGGTGAAGCAGCAGGCAGCAGCGGAGCGGCATGTGCCCATATCCATGTTGCAGCCGGCAGATTACGGTGATAAGGTGCTGCCCTGGTTTATGGTTGCCAAAGTGCCGTCGGGATTAATGGGCCTGATTGTTGCCGCCATTTTATCTGCCGCCATGAGCACTGTCAGCAGCGGTATGAACAGCACGGCTACGGTTTTCCTGAAAGATATTTACCAGCGGTATATTGATGCCGGCGTTACTCCGAAAAGGGAAATGAAGGTATTGTATGCCGCTTCTGCGCTGGCCGGCGTGCTGGCCATAGGCGTGGGCATATCCATGATAGGCGTGGGCAGCATCCTGGATATATGGTGGGACCTGTCCGGCATCTTTGCCGGCGGCATGCTGGGATTGTTCCTGCTGGGCATGGTGTCCGGCATCAAAAATGCCGCGGCGGTAACCGCCACCATTATCGGCATCCTGGTTATCATCTGGATGTCTTTGTCAAAGTACCTGCCTGCCGGCTGGGTGCACCTGCGCAGCCATTTACATGCGCACATGGTCATAGTGGTAGGCACCTTGTCTATATTCCTGGCAGGCATGCTGCTGGCGCAAGTACAACGTTTTAAAACTTCCCGATTATAAAAACCGTTTCTTATGCAAAAGAAATTTGTACCGGTGATGATCACCCCCTTTAACCTGAAAGCAAAGATCGATCTGGATATGGTGGAGCAGTTGATCGACTTTTACCTGGCTGCCGGTGTAAAAGGTTTCTTTGCCAATTGTTTGTCATCCGAGATGTACAGCATTAGTGAAGATGAGCGGCTGGAGCTTACCCGGCATGTGGTCCGCTATGTAAATGGCCGCGTACCTGTGGTGGCTACCGGTTCTTTCGGCCTTACCATAAAAGATAAAGCGCTGTTTACGCAAAAGATCTATGATACCGGTGTAAACTCTGTGATCATGATCACCGGTCATTTTGCCAATATAGATGAACCGGACAACATACTGCTGCAGCGCTTTGAGGAGCTGTTTTCCCTGACCGGCAACATTCCGCTTGGATTGTACGAATGCCCGGCGCCCTACAAACGGGTTATTACGCCGGAGATACTGAAAACATTGCTGGCTACCAACCGGCTCATCTACCATAAAGACACCTCCTGCAATGTGGAGCAGGTGCAGGCTAAGCTGGCAGTTACCGCAGGCAGCCGGCTGGAGTTCTACGACGCGCATACGCCCAATGCAGTAGCTTCCATGCAAATGGGCGCAGCAGGCATGTCGTCTATTTCCGGGAATTTTTATCCCGAAATACTGGTATGGCTATGCAATCATGTGAATGATGAAAGCCGGCAGGAGGATGTGCGCTGGATACAATCCGAGCTGCAAAGGGTTGATCCGCTGATCCATATTGCGTACCCGCTGAGCGCAAAGTATTTCCTGCAGCTGCGCGGTATTCCCGTACGCACCATCAGCCGCGCGCACGCGCTGGAGCTTACGCCTGAGCAGAAACAAACCTTGCAGCAGATACACCGCGATTTTGAAAGATGGTGCGGGCGTTTGCAGGTACAGCCAGCGGTAACCGCCCCTCTGCAATCACATTAATATGCTTACTACACACCGGGCGCCGGCTGTATACATTGCCGGAGCTGTTCCCGCAGTGATGCGGTTGGCGCCTGGTTCCCCGCGAAATCAATCATTGCCCCAATCCTTCCTGGTACCCCGTGAGGTCGAAACCAGCCCTGCATAAAGTCATTATTACCCCCTTATACAATGCTTCATTGCCAATAGCTTTGCATTTGTAACCCAATCATTTAACCTAATACTTAATCAAATGGAACAATCAACATCCAGGAAAGTAATATTATCCATGCAAATGACCTTTGATGGTTTTGTAGCAGGACCGAACAATGAAATGGACTGGCTGATCAACGGTGATGAAGAATGGGCGCTGATTTTTGAAGACCTGCAGTCCGTAGATACCATGCTGGTGGGGGGTAATATGTACCCCGAATATTTCAGCTTCTGGCAATCGATGCTCGACGACAAATCAGCGCCGGTTAACCTGGCTAAATACGCGGAACTGGCCAGCCGTACGCCTCATATCATATTTTCAAAAACACTGCAAAAGGCAGACTGGCCGAATATACGCATTGCCAGGGATGTATCGTCGGAGATTGCATCGTTAAAACAGCAGGCCGGAAAGGATATTATAGTTTGGGGCGGCGCTACCTTTGCAGGCGACCTGATTAACAAAGGGCTTATTGATGAATACCGGATTACCCTCAACCCCACTATATTGGGCGGCGGTAAGGCGTTGTTCAAAGATGTTAAAAACAGGCGCCGGCTGCAGTTAATTGACGCCAGGCCATTGCCGTCAGGTATTATTGTGCTGCGCTACAAGGCTTGGAAATGAAGAAGGCGTCTTTAAGACGCCTTCCCTGAACTCAATTGAAACAGAACTAGATGGTTTGTCATAGGATTAATATGGTAGAATAAGGTATGTTCAATTATATTAGTTAGATGCAATGGCTGTTGAAAGGTTACAGAAAAATAATCTTTATTTTGTTTAAATATAATATTTTTCAGTATTGATAACAATATACAATACTTTTTGCCAACATGCAATAAATAATTCTTCCCCTCAACAGTATTCCTGAAGATATTGCCGTGTAACCCCACACGCTCTCCAAACACGTTGCCGTATTTATAGATTTAAACTATAAAAAAATAGAATTAATTGATTATGTCTATATCTGGCAATATCATAAATTTAATCTCTTGTAAAAACATCAGCTGCAGGCAAACATTCACTCAAACCATAAATTTCTAAAAATGGGAAAAGAATCAAACGACATCAGTAAATGCCCGTTTCATAATGGCAGTATGAAGCATGAAAACGTTGGCGGCCGTGGCACCAGGAACCGCGACTGGTGGCCCAACCAGCTAAGGCTAAACATACTGCGCCAGCACTCATCCAGGTCAAACCCCATGGGTGAAGATTTTAATTATGCCGAAGCTTTTAAAAGCCTCGACCTGGAAGCTGTGAAAAAAGACCTTCATGCATTGATGACTGACTCGCAGGAGTGGTGGCCGGCCGACTTCGGGCATTATGGACCGCTGTTCATCCGCATGGCCTGGCATAGCGCCGGCACCTACCGGGTGTGGGATGGCCGTGGCGGCGGCGGTTCGGGGCAGCAACGGTTTGCGCCCCTTAACAGCTGGCCGGATAACGTGAGCCTGGATAAAGCCCGCAGGCTCCTTTGGCCGGTTAAACAAAAATACGGCCGTAAAATTTCATGGGCCGATCTGCTGATCCTCGCGGGTAATGTAGCCCTGGAATCAATGGGCTTTAAAACATTTGGCTTTGCCGGCGGCCGCGCAGATGTATGGGAGCCGGATGAAGATGTATATTGGGGCGCTGAAACCACCTGGCTGGGCGGCGATCTGCGCTATGCGCAGGGTTCCCCCGGCGTGGTGGAGAACCACGGCGTGCTGGTGTCCGACGACGATGCAGACGGCGACATTCATTCGCGCAATCTCGAAAAGCCTCTTGCTGCCGTGCAAATGGGCCTGATATATGTGAACCCCGAAGGTCCCGACGGTAATCCCGACCCGATTGCAGCCGCTAAAGACATCCGTGATACTTTTGGCCGCATGGCAATGAACGATGAGGAAACCGTAGCCCTTATAGCAGGCGGACATAGTTTTGGTAAAACCCACGGCGCTGCGCCCGCTACCCATGTGGGTAAAGAGCCCGAAGCTGCCGACCTGGAGCTGCAGGGCCTGGGCTGGAGCAACAGCTATGGCTCCGGTAAAGGCGCCGACACTATTACAAGCGGGCTTGAAGTAATATGGACGAAAACGCCCACGCAATGGAGCAATAACTTCTTTGAAAACCTGTTTGGCTTTGAGTGGGAGCTTACCAAAAGCCCGGCCGGCGCACACCAGTGGGTGGCTAAGAATGCAGAAGGCTTTATCCCGGATGCGCATGATCCTTCAAAAAAGCATTTACCCACTATGCTTACCACCGACCTTTCTTTAAGGTTTGACCCGGTTTACGAAAAAATATCCCGCCGCTTCCTGGAAAATCCCGATGAATTTGCAGATGCTTTCGCCAGGGCGTGGTTTAAATTAACGCACCGCGATATGGGTCCCCGTTCGCGTTACCTGGGCCCCGATGTGCCGCAGGAAGTGCTGGTTTGGCAGGACCCTATCCCCGAAGTAGACCATGTGCTTATAGATGAAAATGACATTACCGCCCTCAAGGGAAAAATATTGGCATCCGGGTTAAGCGTACCTGAGCTGGTAGCTACCGCATGGGCTTCGGCTTCCACCTTCCGCGGTTCTGATAAACGCGGTGGCGCCAACGGCGCCCGCATCCGCCTGGCCCCTCAAAAATACTGGCGGGTAAATAATCCAACGCAGCTGCAAAAAGTACTCGACGTGCTGGAAAGCATTCAGCAGGAATTTAATGGCGCCCAGTCGGGCGGTAAAAAAGTTTCGCTGGCAGACCTGGTCGTGCTGGCAGGTTGCGCAGGTGTTGAAAAAGCAGCGAAAGATGCAGGGCATGCCATCACGGTTCCTTTTACACCGGGCCGTATGGATGCTTCACAGGAAGAAACCGATGTTGAGTCAATCGGTTACCTGGAACCGGTAGCAGACGGTTTCCGCAACTACCGCAGGTCAAAATCCGCCGTGTCTACCGAAGAGCTGCTCATAGATAAGGCGCAGCTGCTCACGCTTACACCGCCTGAGCTCACGGTGCTGGTAGGCGGTATGCGTGTGCTGAATACAAATTTTGATGGTTCTCAGGATGGCGTTTTCACATCGCGCCCCGGCCTGCTTACAAACGATTTCTTTGTAAACCTGCTGGATATGGGCACTGCATGGAAAGCCATATCTGCCGACAAAGAATTCTATGAAGGGAGCGACCGTGCCACCGGTAAAGTAAAATGGACTGCTACCCGCGCTGATCTTGTTTTTGGCGCTAACGCCGAACTAAGGGCTATTGCGGAAGTGTACGGAGGCGCAGATGCGCAGGATAAATTTGTGAAAGACTTTGTAGCGGCCTGGAACAAAGTGATGAATTTAGACAGGTTTGATTTAGTTTGAGTGTCAATTTTACGGGTATAAAAAGAGCCTCCGGAGACGGGGGCTTTTTTATGCGCGCACCCCAGCAGAGTGCGCTACAGTAAAGGGTTTGGTGAAATTAAAATATTTCAGGAACGCAACCTTTTCAGGGGGATATGCGTATGTATTCTGTACTGCCGGATTTTACGGCTTTATCGTTCCTGTTTACCCCATATTACCTGTAATCTCTCATAATGCATCCTATGCTGTTCAGATGAATGTGTTCCACCAATGAAAAATTATTAATCTGTCAGATTGTATCATACGAATGGATAGCTGGCCTTCTCAGTTGGTTTATGATTTTTTATTTGTTCATCATTTAAACCAGTAAAATGAAACCAATGTTATTCAAAAACCTGGCCCATCCCCAAATGGGCGCGCTATGGCTGTGCCTGTTGCTCAGCGCCGGTTGTAAGAAAATTGCGCAGCATTTTATTCCCAATGATTATGACCAGGTAAACCTGGTTGCAGATGTACCGGGCTTTGGCGCAGCGCACATCGATTCCAACCTGGTAAACGCCTGGGGTATTGCGGCGGCTCCAAGCGGTCCTATCTGGATCTCTGCCGCTGAAACAGGCGTTAGTCCTATTTACGACAAAACCGGCGCTACATTAAGGCCGCCGGTAGCTATTCCCACACCCACCGATTCAGTTGGCGGAGCGCCCACCGGTATTGTGTTCAACAATACTACAGATTTTGCGATCTGGAGTGGTAAGCAATCTACCCCAAGCCGGTTCATCTTCGCCACAGAAGACGGTACGCTGGCTGCCTGGGGCGGGGGAAATACCGCCACCATTGTTGCCGACAGGTCGGCATGGCATACCGTGTATAAAGGACTGGCCCTGGCGCAGGACGGGGGAAATAACTATTTGTATGCTACGGATTTCAGGGGTGGCAAGGTGGATGTTTTTGATAAAGACTTCAAGTATGTGACCGGCAAGCCTTTTCATGATCCCCACATCCCGCAGGGCTATGCGCCATTCAACATCAGGAGCATGGGCGGGTATTTGTATGTAACCTATGCCAAGCAGCAGTTGCCTGAGAAGGAAGATGATGAAGCCGGAGCGGGAAATGGATATGTAGATGTTTTCTGGCCCAATGGTATGCTGGTGAAACGCTTTGCATCCAGGGGTGCTTTGAACTCACCGTGGGGGATAGTAATGGCTGCGCCGGGCTTCTGCGCTACAAAAGATGTAATCCTGGTCGGGAACTTCGGAGACGGAAAGATCAATATGTACAGTACTGCCGGCAATTTCCTGGGACCGCTGAAAATGGGCTGGCAGCCCATTGTTATCCATGGATTATGGGCTTTGGAAAACAACGTGCCTATGGCCGATCCGGCATTGCTGTTCTTTACAGCGGGGCCGGACAGGGAAGAGCATGGACTGTTCGGGTACCTGAAAAACAATCAATGAGCTTTGAGGTAACAGCCAGCCCTGACGGAAAACGGGTCAGGGCTGCTTTTGTTTTTTTATAGCCGAACGGAACAACGGCAGTGAGCAGAGCGCGATTACAAATCCTGTAAAAAAGGCCACCGTGCCGCCCGAAGCAACAAGGCCCAGGATAGCGATACCGCCGCCCACTACTGCAATGGCCGACGCAATCACTTTCATTCCAAAAACATTCTGGGCCCTGGCGTCTGTGTCCTGGGCCGGCGAATGTGTAACATTGGCCGATAAAGCCTGCAGCAAATGCGGCGCCGCTTCTTTTTGGGCAACGATGTAATAAATTTCCCATAGCAGCAGCACCAGCACCGGTATGCCCACACCTAAAACCGTTTCCCACATGCGGTCCAGCTTATAGCCAATCAGCTCGTTGCCGAAAAGTTTTAAGGCCAGGCTAACCACCAGGGCGCATAAAGATGCGCTGATGACCGACGTAGCTGTTTGCCGCCGGGAATATAAGGTCCAGATAATGGGCGCAAACAATGCGCCGCCGGCTATAGAGGCGGTGCTTAGCACCATTTCAACAATACCCCCGATCATGGGCACCATCATGGCAATGGCAATAGTGATGGCTCCAAACAGCACGGTAAAAAAACGTGCGGCCCGCACAAGTGTTTTTTCCGTGGCGTGCCGGTTAAAGACCTTTTTATATACATCATGCGCAAACACAACCGCCATAATGTTAATGGTGGTATTGGCTTTGCTGGCGCTGGCAGAGATCATGCCCGATAAAACCAGCCCTATAAGCCCGGCAGGCAATACCTGCTGGCAAAGCATCATGTAAGCGCCTTCCGGCTGTAAGCCGGTAAGCGAAGGGTTAATAACCCGGTATAACATCGGGGGCAGCATCCATATAAAGGGGCTTACCAGGTACAGAAAGGTGAACAGCCATGCCACCTTTTTTGAATTGCGTTCGTTTGAAACGCTGGTGTACCGCTGCACGTAGGCCCAGTTGCCGCCGATGTACACGGTTTGATAAGCAAGGAACGCCAGGAAAAATCCAAAGGAATATTCTGCATTAAAAAAGTTGAAAAAGCCGTCCGGCGCTTTATTTACAAAGGAATGCATGCCGCCTGCTTCCCGTAAGGCCATTGGAATTACGATCATTACGGCTGCGGTAAGAATTACAAACTGCACAACATCCGTTACCAGCACCGCCCACAGGCCGCCGGCAGAAGTATATAAAATAATAATGCCGCCAATGATCAGGATGCAGGAGTTTAAAGAAAGGGGCGTGGCAACACTCACCATTTTACCAACAGGATAGAGCACAGAGGCCGTGGTAAAAAGGCTGTGCAGCATGATCAGGAAGGTGTAAAACTTTTGCGTGTTGGTTCCCAGCCTTTTTTCAATATACTCCGCCGCGGTAACAGCGCCGGTACGCTTCCATTTGGCGGCAATGAACAGGGCTACCAGCATGCCGCCGAATACCATGGTAAGCTGTATGCCGTTGGCGACAAAACCGCTTTTATAGGCAATAGAGCCCCAAACAACAAATGTACCGGCGGAAAAATAGCTGATGAATAAGGAAATACTATTGATCCACCATGGGGTAGCGCCGCCGGCTTCAAAAAAAGCAGATGAGTTTTTACTGCCCACGCGGGTGAACATCATGCCAATGCCCAGTATCAATAGGGCAAAAACGCCCATTACTATAAAATCCAGTTGCCCCATTCGAGTGATTTAGGTTGTAGTTTAATGTATCATCAGCACCTTTATGCCGTAGCCTTCCAGCGTAACATCCAGCTCATTGGCCGCGGGCAGCTGCCGGTTGGCGGCCAGGTCTGTTATTGCGTTGCCTGCAACAGGTATATTGGCTTTGTCCCGGTTCAGCTTAACATGCGCTTTTAAAGGCGCGCCGGTATCGTTCAGGAGTATTATAAACATGCTTTTGGCATCAGTGCCGCGTGCAAGAATATACTCCATGTTTGGATTGCTGCATTCCACAATGCCTTCGCCGTTAATAAGATGCGCTTCGTTGCCATAAACCTTGCCGGGTGAAAAGCCGTACGATTCATGCGGGCCAACCTTTGGCGTTACAAAGCCTCTTGGAAAAATAACCTGGTTGCCGGAACGCAGCTGTGCTTCGGAAAGCAGGTAATCCGTGATCCACCCGATCTGCCACCATGCATGATGCGGGTACGGACCTGCACCCTTGTTCATGGTAGTCCAGTAATAAGATGCAACGCTTGTTTCAGGATCAACAAATGCATCCCTGCCAATGGCGGCTGCTCTTGCCATTTCAATAAAAAGGCTGTCGCCGGTTAGCTGGAACATGCGTACAAACATCCCCGCATGGCTGCAAAGCATAATGGGGCCTGCGCCATTTGCTGAACCCAAAATACCGCCGTGCTCAAAGCTCAGGCCTGCCTGTGAAATCTGCCAGTCTTCGCGTGCAATGCCATTCACATGCTTGATCTTTTCAGAAGGCACCGGCTGGGTATAAATAGAGGTCAGGTACATCCGGGCGGTGCTGATAGCGGCATCCTGGTATTTTTTATCGTGCGTAAGATCGTATAAATCCAGTAAGGCCTGCGCCGACTGCGCGGTTGCAAAGTCGGGCGCATAACGTGCATCGCCGCACACGCCGATAAAGTGTCCCCGGTTTACCGCGTTTTGAATAAACCAGTCGGCGCCTTTTTTAGCCGCGGTTAAATATTTTCCGTCTTTAAGTATGCGGTAGGCCACCAGCAGCCCGTAGAACGTGGGCCGCAGGTCTTTGATGTCGGTAAAAAGCGGCTGCTGCGTATGCCTGTCATAGGCTACTTCCCAGCTGCCATCCGGCTTTTGCCATTTCATTAGCAGCGATGCGCCAAGCGCCAGTCTTTGCTTCAGCGTGTCATTGCCCGGCTCAAACAATAATATGTTACCTATGTCCAGCATTACATAATAGGTAAGGCTTATGGGCTCAACAAAGTCGCCCCATTCTTCAGTAAATGTTTTGCTTTTGGAAAGATAGTACTGCCCAATGGCCGCGCCCTGGAAAAAGCCGGGCGTTGTTTGCTGCTGTGCAAGCTTAAAATTCAATGCAAAGGGCAGCACGCTGTCTTTAAGGTATTTATCGTTGCTGGTGTTGGCAAGCATCCACATGGCGCCGTAATCGGCATTTTTTATGGCGTCATGATTGGAGCCCACCACGCCGCCCAGGTAGGATTGTCCCCCGATGGTAAGCCCTTTGTATTGTTCTATATTCCATAAAGAGGTTTTCCGGTCGTGCAGGTAGTGATGCATGTGCTCAACCCTGCTGGTGAGCGACTGGGTATTTTTCCGCAAGGCAAGCGCCTTTTTAAAATCATACACGTCGTTTACAGCATGGGTAAGCAAATGATACCATTCACCTTTGTTAAAGCTGTAGCGGAACCCATAGCTCACATTATCGCCCTGCTTTTTAAGCGACGCGGGCTCGCCCAGCACCGGGTAATAAACAGTGGGGGAAAGCTGGGAACGCCGGTTTTTGTGTGACAGGGCCAGGCGCCAGTTTTGATGCGTGTTATGATCGTTTTCCCAGGGGTCCCTGCCAAGCCCTGGATCAGGTATTACGGCAAAGGATATATTTTCTTTTGTGGTAATGATGGGGCAGAAGGAGCTGGCGCAACGCTCGCGGTACAGTACCGGCATTTCCGGCACGCCCTGGCCGTATGCATAGCCAAGCACCATGTTTTTCTGCATCTCTTTTCCCTGGAAATAGCCGGGCATCACCGCCCATGCCATATCCTGGGCATTAACTGTTACTGCGGAAGGGCTTGAAAGGGAGTAATAACCGTCTTTTTTACACTGCATTTGCATATGCACAATAACATCGCCGTCATACTGCCCGTCCAGCTGCCAGGTGGCTGTAATGGTGGCCAGCGGTGATGTGTAGGTAAAAACAACTTCCGTTGGCGATACCTGTTTTGCGCCGGAAGGGTAAAAATGAAAAGCTTCGCCGGCGGTATTTAATGCAACCGGTGAGGTGGCCTGCTTCCAGGCTTTGATCTGGTATTTGTAAGCCGTATCAGGCCAGGCTTTGCCGTTAATGGCCTTAAAAGTAATGCCGGCGTTGCCGGCAGGTTTTTCAGCCGTGTACAGCAAAGTGTATTCGCCGGAAGGATGCGCTACCGGTTGCCATTGCCCATTGATAAAGAAACGGAGGCTGTTTATTTTCCATCCTTCCTTTGTTTGCTGCCATTGTATGCGCAGCTGCCTGTTGCCAAGCGATATGGTTTGTGCCTTTATTGCCAAAGACAAAAGCATTTGAATACTTAAAGTAAGCAAACAGATCTTCTTCATAATTTCTTCATTAATGGCGCCTTATTCAAAGCAACGTATTTCAAAAATAGCAGCCGGTGTGCTGGCAGAAGGATGTTCTGCTTTAATGGTAAGACTAGACGTAATAATAGTGTCGGGGAAACCGATCTCGTTCCGGGTCTGGTAATTCCCCTTTTTTTCATACACCTTTTTACCGCTTTCGTCGAAGATGGCGTAATTACGTATGCAGAACGGCATAACATTTTCCGGGTGCGACATGAGCACGGACTCCATCGGGTGATCAAAATCTGTATCAAAGGATAAGATAAGCTTTTTAATATGCTTTGGCGCTTTCCACGTGAGCGTAAGGGTGGGGGCAGGGTCGTTCAACGCCGCTACCCATGCATTGGGCTGCGTGGTAGGCCGTGCAATGCCGTTGCTGATATTGGCAGGCGCAAATGCCTGCAGGGGACTGTCGAGCTGCAGGGCAATGTTTTGCCCGGCCGGCCTTCGCTGGGCGCACCAGAACTCAAAGCTGTCTATGCCAATGCCGTCAGGCGCCTGCTGTTTGCCATAGTTAGATACAGCCGGGTTAGTGGTATTAAAAACAGACAGGATGCCGGTGATCCTTTTACCGGACCTGCTGATCTTTACCAGCGGGTTTTTGTGAAGCATCACAAAGACATACTGTGTTTGATTAATAACCGCATCGGACAGCAGCTGCACGCAATTTTTGCCGGGTTGAAGGGCAAATTCAAAAGCAGCAACAGCAGTATCGGGCGTATAGCTGCCGGTGCGTGAGCAGGTTCTTATTTCAGCATGAAGGGTGGTGGGCACATCGCTGTAAGCATGCAGGCGTATGCCCGGGAGCTTTCCTGCTTTAACCGGGATCATTTGCGCTACGGCAATATCCAGCGGCAGCGGCGCACTGTCTTCTTCCAGCCCCGAAAACAGCAACTCGCTGCTGGCGGTAATGGCTGCCTGCTGTACAAGGTCGTCTTCATCTTTTAGCTGCACCCCGGGTATATGCTGCCCGCTGCGCAGCAGCAGCTGCTGCAGCCGGGGTATTGCGCCGTTGTTGTAAAGCGATGCGGGGCTGCATTTAAGTGTTGCGCAAAGCACCGCGGCCATTGCCGATGCCTGCGAAACATATGCGCTGGTAGCCATTACGCGGGATGAGCCGAACGCCACATGCGATGCGCTGATAATGCGCCCTGCCAGCAGCAGGTTATCGATGTTTTTGGAATACAGGCAGCGGAAAGGTATCTGGTAAATACCCTTGCTGTGCCACTGCGTACATCCCGGCCCCGAGGCATAAATGCCATCTGAAGGGTGCAGGTCAAGGCTCCAGCCGCCAAATGCCACCGCATCATCGTGCGTGCGCTGCTCTATTACATCCTGCTGTTTTAAAATATAGTCGCCTTCAAACCGCCGGCTCTCCCTTTTGCCGGGGATCATGCCTACCCATTCAAGGGTTAAGGTTTCGGCTTCGGGAAAATTGCCTGAGTTCTTGATGTAGTCCCATACGCCATATACTATTTTCCACAGCTCCCATTTTATTTTCTCCGTGTCATGCACGGTGTCCATGCGGCCGCCGTATTCAATCCACCAGAGCTTGCAGCCATATTCCTGCGAGTTAAAGCTCCGGAATTTCGGTATCTGCGTAATATCGGTAAGCGCAAAAGACGGCGGAACAAAGCGTACAGGCTTGCCCGTGTCTTTTGAGTAAAAGTAAAGGGAATGGCCCAGCAGCTCGCCATAGGCCTTTGTGGGCGCAAACAGCTCGTTGAACTCTTCCATGCTTTCTGCGCCCATCCTGAACGCCGCGCCGGCCAGGAAGCCTACAACGCCATCGCCGGAGGCGTCACAAAACAGCGGCGCCTTTAACTCGTATTCGGTCTGGTTCTGGCTGCAGTAGGCTTTTAAAGAGGAGATAGTGCTGCTATCCTGCTTCTCCACTTGATAAACCACGGTGTTCAACAACAGCGTTATATTGGGTTCAGCCGCTACTTTGTCGAGCAATATTGCATCCAGTATTACCGGGTTGCCTTCGGGGTTCCGGTACATGTTTTCTACCAGTATCTCGTCTACTACGCCGCCTTCTCTTGCCCACCGGTTGTTATTGCCCATGTGGGAGGTAGCGCCTAATATCCATAAACGTATTTCACTGCTTGCATTGCCACCCAGCACGCTCCTGTCCTGCACAAGCACCACCTTTAATCCATGCCGCGCGGCGGTAATGGAGCTGCATACGCCCGACAGGCCGCCGCCTGTGACAATTAAACCGGCTTCCAGTTTTACAAGCGGAAAAGAACGTTTTTCTGTACTTTCTGATCTTATCATGGCTATTTAAGGGTTTTTTGGATGATGGTAAAACCGCCGGGTTTTATCAGCGCAATATCCGCTGCACCGCCTGCCAGGGCAATATTCAGCTGCATGCTTTCCCCGGGGTGCAGTGTTTTTACAGGTATATAGGCGCCGTTACATTTTAACCGGTAACCTTTCAGCGTATAAGATGGAAAATCTTTTCTTGCAGTAATACGGATGGTGGCCTGGCCTGCATCTTTACTAACCAGCTCAATGGTTGCAGGCGCAAATTCTTCCTGCCATGCCGTGTACATGCCCCTGGGCGTTCTATCGGGCGCTACCAGGCCCCAGGGCCGGTACCCGTTTGCATTGGTGCCGGGGAAGCGGCTGAAATAATCATTGAAGGTCCATACAGAAGCGCCGATTAAATAGTCGCTGCACTGCCTGAAGTCCTGCATTGCCTTTTTGAGATATGCAACGCGGTCCTCCTCCGATTTAACGGCATCTGTTCTTATGCCAAATTCGCTCACGTAAATGGGTTTTGAAGGATAAAGCGCATGTATGTGCTGCAGCAGCTTTAAGTGATTCCCGTAAATGTTCGCGCTCACAAAGTCAACGTACTGGGAGGCTTCATCTTCCGGCTTTTTGATCATATCGCGTCCTACCATCATGCTTGCAAAGGTGATGAGGCGCGAGTCGTCCAGCGATTTTACAAAGCTGCTCATGTCGCGCACCCAGGCTTTGCCTTCTTCCGTTTGTGATTGAAATTCGTTGCCTACGCTGTAAGCGATCACGCAGGGATGGTTCCAGTCGCGCTCCATCATTTCACGCATTTGCGACCGGAATTTGCGGCGCATCATGGTATCACTCATTTGTTTCGGGGTCATTTGCCAGTTGCCCGCTTCTTCAATAATCAGCAGGCCGTGCCGGTCGGCCCAGTCAAGCAGGGTTTCGGTCACGGGGTAGTGATTGATGCGGGAAAGCTCCATGCCGCCGCTCTTGATCAGCGGCAGGTCTTTTTCCAGTACTTCCTCCGGGTCCATGGAGCCATAGCCGGGATAGTCCAGCGGCCGGTTGCAGCCGCCCATTTTTATGGGCTCGCCGTTCAGCAAAAGCTGGGTGCCCCGTACTTCAACTTTCCGTATGCCAAACGTGGTTTCAATGGTATCGCTGCCGGACATGATGGCCGCGGTGTACAGGGCAGGCGCATCAGGGCTCCATAACGTTACTTCAGCTGCCGGCAATGTGCCGGTAAGCTCAACGGGAACAACGCTGCCCGGCTCCACCTTCACCTTCTGCGGTTTAAAGCGGATGCTGCTTTTTGCGCCATTGCGGTAAATGCCCGCATTAACGGCTGGTGTAACGGCAGTTGTGCCATTGTTCCTGATAAATGCCTTTATCCTGATCTCGGCATTGCCTTTTGCCAGGTCGGGTATGGCAACAATTTTACTGTTGCTGATGTATGCCGCGGGCCTGGTAATAAGGTGCACGGGCCTGGTAATACCGCCGTAGTTGATCCACGGGTACACCTGGCGCTGCGCGGCCGAAGAATAGGGAACATTCGTTTTAGCGCCCGGTATGGTGGTGGTGTCCCAGGAGTTGTTGACCTCCACGGCAAGCGTGTTCCTGGTTTTAAGTAAGGCGGTGATGTCAAACTCAAACGGCGTGTAGCCGCCTTCGTGCGTACCTACCAGTGTGCCGTTCAGCCATATTTTGGATTTGTAGAAAACAGCATCAAATTTCAGGAACACATGGTCGTTGCCAGGCGCAGCTGCCTCAAACTGCTTGAAATACCAGGCAGTACCGGTGTAAAAAAAGTACCGGGGATCTGTAGAAAAACAATGCGGCACGGTTACTTTGTCTATCCGGTCTGACGGGAATGAAGGGGCCTGCCAGTTTTCTTTTTCTCCTACCTTTACCGGGTCAGCAGCAAATGTCCATTCACTGTTTAAGCTGTTATCAACGCGGCGTTGCCCGAAGAGCAGGCACGGAATGCCAAATAACAAACAAAATAGTGTTCCTTTCATGTTTACTTTTTTTCTTTAAGCGCAACCTGTTTTGCAACGGCTGATCCTATGTTGTTCAATGCTGTTTGGTTATAATGTATTTCGTCTTTCATCCATCCTTTGCCTTCGAAAGTGTTTGTTGGCGCGTACACGATAAAAACATGCCTCATTTTTCCCGCAACATTTTCCTGTGCTTTGCGTATGGCATCAAAACCTTTAACAGGATGGCCCGTGTAATAGCCGGTTTGTATAATATAAAAATTCACCTGGTTCCCGAGCGCCTTCCTGAATTTATTGATCAGCAATACCAGCTGCTGCTCATATTCTTCAGGGGTAAGCTGTTGTGCGTTTACCGCATTGGCATCCCGTTCTCCCTGGCTCCACAGGATGCCCGCAACCGGCAATCCTGTTTTGCAGGCAGCGGCTTTGGCCTTTATAACCGCGCTGTCAAACAAAGGCAGCTGGCCCCGGTTATCCCAGGTGCCGCAGTTTTTTAATTCGGCTTTATAGTGGCATGAGCTGCCGCCTCTTGCTGCCTGCACAATAATAACGTTGCTGCCGGTAAGGTTGTGGTAGGCTTTTGCAAAGGCCGGCCACGCGCTGCCGGTGTTTGCTTTTTCAAAATGAAGCTCATGCTGCCCTACAGGGTCTTTTAACGCAAGCAGCGCATTTCCTGTAAAGCTGTATTCAAAGGCGGTTCCGGCAGCGCAGTGCACAGCGGCGGCGCTATCTCCCTGGCCAACGGCATTGCTTTGGCCTGCCACCAGGAACAGCCTTTTGGTTTGCGCCATCGTATTTTGTAAAGCGAGCAAACAAATAACGGATATAATCAATTTCATCTGTTAACGTTTCATTTTTCCAGCGGTTATTTCCAGTCAGGGTTTTGTTCCAGCTTCGGATTCGCATTAATCTCATCCAGCGGGATGGGGAAGTAGCGGTTCTTCGGCTGTGGCATGCGAACCGGGAATACATCATTTACCGCTTTGGGAATTACCTGCATAAAGGTATTGGTGCGGGTAAGGTCGTACCAGCGGTCGCCTTCCCCGAAAAGTTCCCAGCTGCGCTCCTGCAATACCGAGTCAACAAACTGCGCTTTGCCAAGTCCGGCTGTTAAACCGGGAAGGCCGGCCCTGTTCCTTACCGCGTTGATGTAATCATAGGATTCAGTGGACGGGCCGTTTTGCCGTGCCGAAGCTTCCGCTGCAATCAGGTAAACATCTGCCAGGCGCAGGATAGGTATGTTAGTGGCCCCGCTTCCGCCAACGGAGTTGGGGTCCATATATTTCTTTACCAACACGCCCTTTGGTGTAATGGGCGTAATATCTTTCTGGTGCACTACCTGCCCCTGCTTGTTAATGTAAAAGGTGTCCAGCAGCAGCCGCCTGCGGTCCGCGGGGTTAAATGAGTCATAGAATGACTGGTAGGCAAATGCGGAGCCAAACGAAGTAGCCGCGTATTGCGGCCCGTCGCTGTTTTTGGGTCCGTATAAGCTGATGATCTGCGTGGAAAAGCCGGGAGAGGTGCTTTCACATTCAAAGGCCCACATGTTTTCCTGCCGTGCAGCATCTTCCCTGGCAACATTATAAACATCCAGCACGTCGGGCATCAGGCTGTATTTTCCTGAGCTAAGCACCTGCTTTGCCATGTTCAGCGCGGTGGTCCAGTCCTCTGCATACAATGCTGTTTTTGCATACAGCGCCATGGCTACTTCTTTTGAGGGCCTGCCTTTCTGGATATTAGCGGAATAGGAGGGCAGTTTGGCAACGGCCTGGTCCAGGTCCTGGTAAATCTGCTTAAACACATCGGCCTGCATTGTTTTGCCAATGATGGCGGTATCAAGGCTGGTGCTGGGCGTTGTTTTTACTACTATGTCCCGGAAGTTTTTTGTAAGCGTCCATAAATAAAAGGCGCGCATGTAATATGCCTCCCCGAGAATAACGGTTCGCCTGGCGGTGTCCATATTTGTCTGGGGTACGCGCAGCAGCACCCAGTTTGCTTTTTCAATACCGGAATAAGCGTATTGCCATATCTGCTGGGGAGATTCCATCTGCCTGTTGAAGCTCTTTTGCGTGGTGTAGTTAGGATCGTAGCTGAATAAGGTGTAAGTATCTCTGCCAACCACGGGGCGCGGGTAGATCTGGTCTGCGCTAAAGTCCGATGCGCCGGTGCCGGCAGTATTGTATATATTCACCATAGGCCCGTAAACAGCTGTTAATGCTGCTTCCGCGTCAGATGCCGTTTGGTAGAAGTTGTCGGTAAAAATGGAAGAGTAAGGTTCTTCATCCAGCTTGTTGCAGGACATATTAACCAGCAGGAGGCATAAACCGCCGAGCAGATATTGTATATTTTTCTTTGCTTTCATATTGATCATTTTTTAGAGTCCAACCTGTAAGCCAACGAGGAAAGACCTTGCCATGGGATATACGAGGTTATCAACTCCAATCATGGTATTGGAGCCGCCAAAGGAATTTACTTCCGGATCGTAGCCGGTGTAGTTGGTGATGGTGAAAAGATTGTTGCTGCTGATATAAAGCCGGGCGTTTGTGATATATTTTATAGCGGGAAGCCGGTAGCCCAGGGTGATATTCTTCATACGGATGTACGAACCATCTTCCACGAAGCGGTCTGACACCGCGAGCCGACCGCCCTGGAAGCCGCTGGCGTATTCATTGTTGGGGTTTGTAGGCGACCACCTGTTGGCCATGCCCGCAACAACGTTTCTCCCACCCAGGCCGTTTTCAAAAGTATAGCGGCTCAGGTTAAACACCTTATTGCCCTGCACACCCGAAACAAAGAACGAAAGGTCAAAATGGCCGTAGCTGAAGTTGGAGGAAAGCCCGAAAATATAAGAGGGGTTTGCATTGCCCGTGATAGTTTGATCATCCCCGGTGATCTGCCCGTCTTTATCCAGGTCGGCCACCTTTACGCCGCCTGTTCTGCTGCCGCTGCCGGGCAGCACGGTTTCACCGGTTTGATAAATGCCGTTAAATACATACGTTTTGAAGATGCCCAGCGGCTGCCCCACCCGGAGCACGCTGTACGGGTTCAGCACATATTCATTTACACCGCCTTCCAGGCTTAAAAGCTCGTTGCGGTTCACGGAAACATTGGCGTTGATGTTCCATTTGAATTTGCCTGTAAACAGCCTGGCGTCAGCGGCAATTTCCACGCCCTTGTTCCGGATGCTGGCAAAGTTGCCTGTTATGGAAGCATAGCCCGAAGAAAGCGGCAGGTTCTTCACAAACAGCAGGTCCTTTGTTTTCTTGTTATAGTAATCCACCACAATATTCAGCCTGTCGTGGAGCACCCCAATGTCAAGACCGATATTGGCCTGGGTAGATTTCTCCCAGCGCAGGTCTGCATTGGGAATACCTGTTGGACTGATACCCACGGTGTAGATGTGGTTGAACTGGTAGTTGCTGCCGGAGTTTTCAAGCGCCAGCGACTGGTACGGCGCAATGGCCCCTGCGTTCCCTGTTTGGCCATAGCTGGCCCTTAATTTCAGATCACTGAATACCCTGCTGTTTTTCAGGAAGGGCTCTTCAATGATCCGCCAGGCGCCGGCTATAGCCGGGAAGAAACCCCATTTATGGTTTTCGCCGAACTTG
Source organism: Chitinophaga sp. (assembly GCF_035761305.1). GTDB lineage: Bacteria > Bacteroidota > Bacteroidia > Chitinophagales > Chitinophagaceae > Chitinophaga. The sequence continues at coordinate 22,583 of NZ_DASTRI010000205.1, forward strand.
GAGGCGCCGTCATAACGGGCGGTGATGTCAAGGAAATATTTATTTGCATAGCCATAGTTAATACGGCCCATGTACGAGTTAAGCGCTTCTTTGGTGCGGTTGCTGCTCACGGTCCTGTTCACCGCCAGTTGCACTGCTTCATTGGTGGTGGCATCATTCGGGAAGCCGTTGGCGTTAATAACGTTGTTGTTATATAAGTTACTTTGAATGGCATACACGCCCGTGAACTTGAGCGAATGATTGCCAAAATCATGGTTGTAGGTAAGTATGCTTTCATGCAGCCATGAAGTAGTGTTTACATTGCCTTTGGACGCGGTGCCGGAGTTGGCGTTCACTTCCGCCTTGCCCAGGATGTAGATGGGAGAATAGTAATCATTCAGCGTGTTGCTTACATCCGCGTTAAAAGACGCACGGTAGCTTAAACCGTTAATGATCTTAGCTTCGGCATATACATTGGCGAGCGTACGCTTAATGGT
>NZ_DASTRI010000206.1:0-32872 GCF_035761305.1 Chitinophaga sp.
GCTTTCGTACTAACTTTATTATTAATATAAAATTATATATAATTCCGCTGTTCCGCAATACGAGATTTATCCTATAACAAGATTTTCTTACAGGGCTTTTAACCGGTTTATATTTTTTGCAATGGTGGCTTTGTCCGACGCAGATGCCGCCAGCTGCAGCGCAGTTTCAAAATGCCGGATGGCTTTGGCATTATCTATATCCGTATACAGGTTGCCCAGCAGGGAGTAATAAAAGTGGTTGCCGGTTAACCCCAGCTTTTCCGCTTCTGCAATAGCTGCGGGCTTTCCCTTTACCCTGGCCAGCGCAAATGTTCTGTTGAGCGCTGCAATAGGCGAGTATTCCAGGATAAGCAGGTTGTTATACAGCTGCAGAATGCTTTCCCATTTTTCAGGCGTATCTTCTTTATAGGTATGCCAGTAGGCAATGGCCGCTTCCAGGTGGTATTTTGTAAGCTCGTTTGGGGTGGCTGCCTGCTGCAGGTAATACTTGCCTTTATCAATCAGCTCCTGGTTCCACAGGGTAACGTCCTGGTCCTGGTACAATACGGTTTCTCCTGCTTCATTGATCCTGGCGTCAAAGCGGGAGGCATGAAAGCACATGAGCGCCATCAGCGCATTTACAGCAGGCGTGTTGGTAACCGGGTTTTCTATAAGCAGGTAATTTAAGCGCATGGCCTCTGCGCAAAGGTCTTTACGCAAAGTAATGTTCTGTGAGGTGGAATAATATCCTTCGGAGAACAACAGGTAAATGGTAGTAAGCACTATCTCCAGGCGGCTGTTAATATCCTGCAATCCGGGCTGCTCAATCTTAATCTTAGCTTCCTTCAGCTTTTCCTTGGCGCGGTTGATCCTTTTATACACCACCTCCCTGTTGGTTAAAAAGGCATCTGCAATTTCCTGTATGCCAAAGCCGCACAGCAGGTTTAAGGCCAGGGCTACCTGCGACTCCACGGAAATTACCGGGTTGCATACCGTAAAGATCATGGCCAGCTGGCTGTCGGCAATGTTTTTTTGCGACAGGTCTATTTCAATTTCATTTTCCTTTTCCTGGCTGGCCGCATATTTTATTTCCGGGGAAAGCTTTTGCTCAAACAGGGAATGGCGCTTCAGGTAGTTTTTGGTTTTGTTCTTTGCCACGGTGTACAGCCATCCCACAGGATTATCAGGTATGCCTTTCTGGCTCCACGATTCTGTTGCCGCCAAAAAAGTATCGCTTACAATATCCTCTGCTGTTTCAATATGCTCAATACCGAACAGGTAACAAAGCACTGAAACAATTTTCCGGTACTCTGTTCTGAACAGGTTGGGCAATAGTTCATTTCCATTCATAGCAATAACAAATGCCTTTGCAAATTACAAAGGCATTTTGAGAAAACGGCAGGCTTAGTGTATAGCAGTGGCCATCCGTACTTCTACATTACCGCCCATTTGCAGAATAGGGCATCCCTGTGCAATTTCACAGGCTTCCTCATAATCCGCTGCCTTTATAATAACAAGCCCGCCTATGGATTCCTTAATCTCCACATAAGGCCCGTTGGTCACCACCTTGTTTGACCTCACTACTTTGCCTTTGCTATCCCACCGCTGCAGGGGCCTGGCCAGCTTGTCCTGCGCGGCAATGCCGCCAAACCAGTCCTGCCATAATTTTAAAGATGCCTGCAGCTCGTCGGGCGATGGCTGTGTTTCTTTATTGGTGAAATCCCTGCGGAATATCAATAAAAACTCGTTCATGGTGTGCTTTGGTTTTAATGGTACAAGTTAATAAATTAAATACAGGCAGCCGGCCGCTGCCGCGGCCACATACAATTGCTTTGTATGCCGGCAGCGGCGGCAGGCATGCTTGTTTGTTATCAACCGAACTGGCCTACGCGGTAATCGCCCGGTACAGTGCTAAAGGCAATGTTCAAACGGTTCCAAACATTGATAGCGCCCACTGTAAGCGTAAGATCTATCAGCTCTTCTTCGGAAAAGTGTTTCCTGGCTTCATTATACACATCATCCGGCACATGGCAGGCATTAACCGCTTCTGCAAAGCCTAAAGCTGCCCGCTCCTTGTCGGTGAAGTAAGGCGTTTCACGCCAGGCGCTCAGGCCATACAGGCGCTGCTCGGTTTCGCCCTTTGCCCGCAGGTCTTTTGAGTGCATATCAAGGCAGTACGCACAGCCATTTATCTGGGATATACGGAAGTCTATCAGTTCCTGCAAATGCACGCCTACCGGTGATTTCTTCAGGTAGCCGCCTACGCCGAAAAGTGCTTTCAATGCATTTTGTCCTTTTTCCTGGAAATTAATTCTCTGGGTCATTGTTCTGAATTTTTTGGTGATTAAAGCATAATGACAACCGGTTTTTGGAAATTGGACAGCCGGGAAAAAATTTTTTCAATTTTTTTTTGCAAGACAATAGTAGGGGTTAACAGGCCGGCCGGTGCGGGATATTAACAGCAGGTGCATACCTTCTTGACAGGTTACCGGACCTTTCGGCCAGTAATTTGTCCGCTGCCGGAATACGCTGTCCGTTTTTGAACGGGTTGTTTCACCGGTTTGTTGCTAACCTGCTGAAAAACAGCCTTACTCCAGCCTGGCATATAATTAGCCAGGGCTGTTACAATTTTTTAATAATTTCCACTTATACCTCATCATCCCTTCAACATGAAAAGTATAAATCAACTGGTTTGCTTATTTGCAGCCTTCCTGCTTACTGCTGCCTGTGCTACGTCCAAAAAAGGCTGGTTAAGCCAGGTACCGGCTTATTCACCTGCATCAAAGGAATTGTATGATACCATTGCGCATATGGATAGTGTTTGGCAGGACTCCTATAATAATTGTAAGATGGAGGTGCAGGAGCAGCTCTTTTCTGAAAACCTGGAATTTTACCATGACAAAACCGGGCTGATGACCTCCAAAGCAGCCCTGATCAATGCGCTTAAAAACAACATCTGCGGCAAGGTAACCCGGGAGCTGCTGCAGGGCAGCATAGAGGTGTACCCTATTGGCAATTACGGCGCGGTTGAAATGGGGTATCACCGGTTTCACAATATCCGTGAAAACAGCACCAGTCATTTCGCAAAATTCGTACACATCTGGCGCCGGGAGGATGACGGGCAGTGGCGGATTACGAGAGTGATTAGCCTGCACTGAGCTAACAAGCCAATGGCAGCGCATCCCTTTAACGGGCGCTCACCCCGTTTGCATAGCACATTGTCCGGCTATTGAAAAAGTTGCGAATACTGGCTTCAAATATGTACTTTAATGCGGATTTTAATTGGTTATCATAAAAGTAACAAGCCACAATGAAAAGCAGAAGGGTACTCATGGCCGGTATTGCATTACTGACAGCGGCAGCAGCATGTAAAACATCCGCCGTAAAAAGTCAGTCTGTAACTACCACTTACACAAAGTATGTAAATCCGTTTATAGGCTCCGCACCGCTTACTGATCCTAAAATCATCGGCTATACGCCGCCGCCCGGCTGGCGCGTATGGGCCGGCCTTACCTATCCCGGCAGCGCATTGCCCTGCGCCATGGTGCAGCTAAGCCCTGTTACAGAATACCACACGGGCTCGGGCTATGAATATGAAGACACGGTTATTTATGCATTCACGCATACCAACAAAGGGCACTGGAACCTGTGCAACATTCCCATACTGCCTGTTGCCAATGGCGGCAACAACAGCAATGGCTTCGGCTCACGCTTTTCCAAAGCAACGGAGAATGCCTCTCCTGCTTTTTACCACGTATTCCTGGACGATTATAAAGTAGATGTAAGCCTTACCTCCACCCTGCGGTGCGGCTACCATCAATATAAATACCAGGGCAACGGCCCCCGGCAGCTATTGTTTGACCTGGCCAAAGCCAACAACCATATATCCGGGTGGCATATTGAACAGGATGGCAACATGGCTGTAAAAGGCTTTCAGCAGGAAGGCCGCGGCAGGGTGTACTTTTACGCCATCCTGAACCAGCCCGTTACAAAGCTGGATAAGGAAGCGGAAGGCGACCGCAATGGCTATGCGCTGCTGACTATTGGCGGGCCGGATAAAAGTACGGTTGACCTGAAAATAGGCCTGTCTTATGTAAGCACCGATAACGCCAAACAAAACCTGCAGCAGGAAATAGGCAATCAATCATTTGAGCAGGTGCACCAGCAGGGCGTACGCACCTGGGAAGCCCTGCTGTCCAGGGTACAGGTAAGCGGCGGTACCGAAAAGCAAAAGCAGCTGTTCTACTCCTCCCTGTACAGGGCGCTCCTGTGGCCTGCGCTGCGCAGCGATGCCAACGGTGAATACACCGATGTAAAAGGCCAGGTGATAAAGGCTGATTTTAATTATTACATGGTGCCTTCGCTGTGGGACACCTACCGCAACAAACTGGTGCTGTTGGATATTCTTTCTCCCAAAGTAACCCGGGATGTAATTAAGTCGCTGATAGATATGGGCGATAAAACCGGTTTTATTCCCACCTTCTTCCATGGCGACCATGCCGCTTCTTTTATTGCCGGCGCTTACCTGAGAGGCATCAGGGACTTTGATGTAAAAGACGCTTACCGCCTGCTGCTAAAAAATGCCAATGAAAGCGGCGGCACCCGTCCTTTTATAGCAGAGTATATTCAAAAAGGTTATATCTCCGACCCGGATGTGGCCTCACCGAATGTAGAAACCAAGGGCAAGGCGGGCGTTTCCAAAACACTGGAATATGCTTATGACGATTATTCCGTGGCGCAGCTGGCAAAACAGCTGGGCGATAAGGAGAATTATAAAAAGCTGATGGAAAGATCGCGCAACTACCGGAATGTGTTTGACACCAGCAGCCACTTTATGCGGGGCCGCCTGGAGAACGGCAGCTGGATAGCGCCCTTTAACCCGCAATACCCATACTATGAATACATGTACCGTGAGGCCAATGCCTGGCAGGTATCGTTCTTTGCGCCGCATGACATGAACGGCCTGGTAGCCCTGTATGGCGGTAAGGCAAATTTTGAGTCCAAGCTGGACTCACTGTTCACCCTGCACTGGAACCCCCATTACATTGCAAGAAACGTGTCGTCCTTCATAGGCCAGTACTGCCACGGCAACCAGCCGGATCATGAAGCGCCGTTTGCTTACTACTTTATAGGCAAACCGGAAAAATCACAAAAGATCATTGATCATATTTTAGATACGCTGTACGGCATAGGTAAAGACGGCCTGGCGCTGTGCGGTATGGATGATGCAGGTGAAATGTCGGCCTGGTACGTGTTCAGCTCATCCGGCCTGTACTCCTTTTCTGCTACTGACCCCGAGTACATAGTAACGGTTCCGGTATTCAGTGAGGTGAAATGGAAAATGGACAACGGTAAAACACTTACCGTTAAAAAAACAGGTGCGGGCAGAGGTTTAACTGCCATAACCGTAAACGGCAAAAAAACCAGCGGTTATTTTGTGCCGCATACGCTGTTTAAAAACGGCGGAAATATTACCGTGAACGCGGAGTAAAAACAACCTGCCACCAATAAAAATGCCGCGGGCTTCATATGGGCCTGCGGCATTTTTTTTTGTATACACTAAGCACAGGTGAAGGTCATGGACGGACCTGAACCACCGTATATCTTACCGGCAGGGCTTACGGGCCATTGCGCCTGCTACCGGGCCGGCTTAATTACGCCTGCCAATATGATCAGCAGGAACAGTGTTAGCTGTATAATATAAAAGCGGCTTAGCGCCAACCTTACATCGCCGGTGTGCTGTACAAATGCATCGCCGTACGCCGCTACCAGGCCCCTGAGCTTTACGCCCTGCCGGTTGCCCATTAATATACCATTCAGCACCAGCAATACCACCAGTCCCATTTTTACTTTAAACCAGGGCTGCTGCCACCATACGCCCCTGGCCAGCAACAACAGGGCAATGCCCGTAATAAATAATACGCCTGCGCCGGCGCGCACCAGGGCCCCGTACCTGGCCATTAATGGTATCAGGCCTATGGATGACCGGGTGTTGCCCTGGTCGGCAAACATCCAGAAGGTTTTAAAGGTCATATAATCCACCATAGTGGTGCCGGCCATCATTACCAGGCCGGCAAGGTGCAATGCCAGCAATATCCAGGTGCCAATCTGTGTTTTCATGTGAAAATATTTAAAAAGGAAACATTAAACTGCCATTTGGTAGTATTTATGAGCAAAGTAAAACATTATGGAAGTAATAAACCAATAATTCTATCCTTTTTCAATAAATTTACTTCCAAAAGGGAGTAAATGAGCATTAATCAAACAGTAGAGCTGGTACGGTTATGGGGAGAATATGAAAAAAAACATCCCGGGGCTACCATAGAGGGCTTTTGCCGCAGCCAGCTAAAAACTGCTGTAAAAAAGGAAAAGTCCGCTGTAGCCCAACGGCAGCTGCAGCCCGACCTGAACGGCGCGCTGATAAAGCTTATCAGCCGCATCGGGAAATTCCATACCATCTATACCAATAAGGCGCTGGAAGGCACCGGCCTGGATCAAATAGAGGAATTTGGAATGATGGTGATCATCTTCAACCAGCAACATCCCATAAAATCAGAAGTGATCTTCGGTAATATGCTGGACCTCTCCAGCGGCACCAATATGCTGGCGCGGCTCAAAAAGAGGGGATTGATCAGCGAGTATGCAGACAGGGAGGATAAAAGGGTTAAAAGACTGCAGCTGACTGCCAAAGGGGAAAAAGCGCTTAAACACGCCAAACAGCAGATACTTAAAGTAGTATTCATGCTTACACAGGACCTTACCGACGACGACAAACATTTGTGCATACAGCTGCTGCAGCCGGTAGACACGCGTTTTTCTGCTGTTATACAAAAACAAAAAGGTAAATCCTTTAAAGAGATTTACCTGGAGAATACGCAGTCATAAGGCGTTAACGCACCGCTAAAACGAAGCGGTTAACCGCCGGCCTTAATCGGCCAGCGGTTTCACCTTAATATTTTTGTAATACACTGTGCTGCCGGGATCATGGCCCTGCAGGGCAAAGGTGCCGGAGCCTATCCTGCGGCCTTCATGACCGGGCCTGGGCTGAAAGTTTTCCGGCTCCGTATAGTCCACTACGGTTTTACCATTCACCTTAATCACTACCCTTTTTCCTTTTACAATAATGTGCTCCGTAAACCACTCATTATCCTTTGCATAGTGTTCCCTTACATCTACAATGTCGTACAGGCTGCCGGTACGTTTCCAGTCGGTGTGCGAGTTGTTCACCTGCACCTCAAAGCCTTTTTCCGGCCAGCCGCTTTCCTGGTAGGCAGTGTGGAAATATATGCCGGAGTTGGAGCCCGGCCGCGTCATCACATCGGCTTTAAATTCAAAGTTCTTAAAATCGTGCTGGTGCACATCACCTACATAAAACAGATGCGCCGTTGGCCCGTTCACCTTAATGGTGCCGTTCTCTATTTTAAAGGTGGTATCATGGTCCCCAACTTTCCAGCCGTTAAACGTTTTACCGTCAAACAGGGAGATCCATCCTTCATTACCCGCATTTTTCTGCATAGCACAGGCGTTTATGAGTAATACAATCGAACTGAGGAGGAACAGTTTTATACGTACCATACTGTTATGCTTTAGTTACTTTAAGCTACTCATTTTATCTTAAAAATCATTGTTTAACACGTTAATATGCGCGGCAACACAGCGGCTAGTGCTGCAAGCGGGCCAGCACTTTCCCTGTTGCCGCTTTATAAACGGTGATCAGGTGCGTGCGGATGGCATCGGGCGTAGGGCTTTTTTGCCCGTTGGCCAGCAGCATAATCTGGCTGGATGGCAGCGCCGGCATGTGGCAGTCAATACAATTCTGTGCAAGCGTGGCAGCCGGCAGCTTTGTCATTTTACAAAAGGTATGGCTCCCGGTATTATGGCATTGCATGCAGCGTTGGGAGAACAGCGCCAGGTTATTGGCTTCCTGCACGTGCGGGTTATGGCAGGTAGCACAGTTCATATTCCTGCTTTTAATAAAACAGCGGCTGGCAGTGAACAGCTGGTATTGGGTGCCATGCACATCTATTTCCCCAGCGCGCCGGGGCGCCGTAAAATCGGGGAAAAAATAATCAGCCAACGCATCACCCGGTTTAAAATCAAACATGGATTTTTGCGGCGTGCCCAGGCCGGAGTGGCAGAGCGCGCACATATCCAGCTTTTGCTGGTTTTGCAAACCGGCTACCTGGGTTATATACATCGCTTTTTTCTCCTGCGGATGCGCGGTGTGGTATTGTACATGCGCCGCCGCAGGACCATGGCAGCGCTCACAATCAATACCGTAAATCACCTGTCCTTTTTCAAACTCCTCTGTAATGCGCACTCCTTCCATCTTTACATTTTTAATACCTACCATAGTGCTGTGGCAGCCAAAGCAGGTGCTGGGTATGGTGCGGTCAAACTTGGGAAAGGCGGCAGGAAAGCCCGGGCTGTTGGCCCAACTATGCGCCGGTACAAAATAAGATACAGGCAGCTGAAAATATTTACCGTTTTCCCAGTACAGGTAAGTTTGTGCTTTACGGCCCGATCCAACAGCAATATCAAACCGGTGGCTTTCCTGTAATGCGCCCTTGTTATATGCTGCCTGAAACAAGCCGCTGTCGCGCTTTTCCATTACCACCTGCGCGCCGCTGCTGTAGGCAAACACATTGTCCGGCGGTATAAAAGGGCCTGCTACCGTGGCGGCGGCTGCCGGTGCGGAGGTATGATAGTGCGCTGTGCGCAGGTAGCTGTTCACTACCTGCTGATGGCAGGCGGCACAGGAAGCCATGCCGGCAAACTGCGGACCACGCGCGTCTTTATGCCCGGTTTTGCCGATGCATTGTGAAAGTATAACAATACAGGCTGTTAAACAGCCCCATACTAATAGCAAACGTTTGCTCATATAGGCGTAGGATCGGTTTTGGCCAGCTGTATAATATCCTTACCTACCATGCCCATGGCGCCGGTAATAATGGCCTTAATCCCTTTTTTGTGCATGGGTAAAATATTTCCGCCAAAGTATACAAAATCGGGTGGTTACCAAACCGTATATCTTTTTTTAACGTTTTTCATTACTTTCATAGCGTGAATGGCATTTTAGCAAAAAACAGATAATTATCCCCTTGCACCTATGCACCAGTACCTGACGTTCCGAAAATTTGCTACCCAGGAGGAGGCCTGTGCCGTACAGGAGTTGTTAGTTGAAAATGATATTCCCTGTGTACTGGAGGCAGACCCCGTACTACTTGACTCCAACTTAATAGGCCAGAACTTTGATCTTCCCTACCGTTTAAAAATACCTTCCAACTGCTTCCGTGCAGCGGAAGCGCTGCTGTGGCAACCCATTAACCTGCAGGAAACGGAAAGCGATTATTACCTGCTCTCCTTTTCCGATGAAGAGCTGATGGAGGTTGTTGAAAAGCGGGATGAATGGGGCAGCTACGACTATGCGCTGGCGCTGCAGCTGCTGGAGCAGAGAGGAATAACGCTTACTACCGGCGACCTGGAGCGCATTGACCAGCAGCGGCTGAAGGTACTGGCCACACCGGATAAAGGCAGCAACATATGGACGGCTATCGGCTATCTTTCCGCGCTTATAGGCGGCATGCTGGGCCTGTTCATCGGCATATTCCTGTTCACGGCTAAAAAAACACTGCCCGATGGTACCCGCATGTATGCGTTTAGCCCGCAAACCCGGCAGCACGGCAAATACATTATGACCCTGGGCTTTATTGCCATTCCCTCCTGGATATGCTATGTGGTTTGCTTTGGCGGCACCGTACCCTGGCTCGGCTCCCTGTGGACCCTGATAGGCAACATACATTTTTAGCCGTGCTTACTGGTTGCAATGCTGCGCTGTTTTTTTCAGCTTTGAAAGATCAAAGCCCTGCTGCTCCAAACGGCCGGTGATAGACTGGTACAGGGACTCGTTCATCCGGGGCTGCCGGCAAAGGATCCATAAATGCTTTTTATCAGGGTGGCTTACCACGGCATAGCTGTAATCCAGCGCCAGGTCAATGATCCAGTATTTGCCTTTAAATGGCCAGTAGAACTGTACCTTCAGCTTGGCATTACCGGAATTTTGCTCCACAAACGCCCGCCCCCGTATATAAGACTCCTCATTATGCTTATCTGCACGAATACAGCGGTTCTCCACTATCACAAATCCCTTGTCGGTAAGCGTGTATTCAGCTGTAGTGCAGATGCAGCCTTTCTGGAAACGCTGGGGGAACGCAGCTATTTCATACCATTTGCCGGCATACTTTTTCAGATCTACATGCGGCACGGTTTGCAGCGGCCGCGACTTTACAGTAGTAATAACCATACTTAATGCGGTGTTGGTTAACACTACTGTGGAGCACAAAACCCATGCTAGACAATGGAGGCTACCACACGTACGTTGCTACTGCTCCGCTATCCAATGAGGTGGTGGCTATTTTATTGTTAAACCGGATATTGAAGGTTTGCGCAGCGCTGCCATCATTAATCACGATCAGCACCCTTTTACCATCCGGCGTTTTAAAGGCAACATTGTTCAGCTGCCCGGGCACATTGCTGCCAATGCGTATGGAGCCCGGCCGCACAAATTTGGCGGCATGCGCAATAATGTAATAACCTACATTGCGCGTTACCTGGTTGTTACCGCCAATGGTAACTGCGCCCACGCACTGCGTGCAGCCGCCCTGCGTATGCGGCTTGTAGCGGGGATCGGCAGCCAGGTTCCATTCTATTACATTACGGCTCCAGTTACGGGTGGCCCCTATAATAAGCGTGCTTACATGCCATTGCAGATTTTTATTAAAAGTGCCGGGCGCGCCTACCCATTGTTCCGTAAAATAAATGTGCTTTCGAGGATAGGCATCGTGCACCTTGCCCAGCGCTGTAATAGGGCCGCCATACAGGTGAAAGGCGCTGCCATCGATATACTGCCGGGCTGCCGGGTTATCCAGCACGGTAATGGGATAATCCGGCCGGTCGGCGTTATGGTCATAGATGATGATCTTTGTTTTAATGCCGGCTGCTTTAAAGGCAGGGCCTAAATGGTTGGCGATAAAATCGGCCTGCTCCGCAGGCTGCATAACCATGCTGGGTACGTTGCCGCCGTGTAAAGGCTCATTCTGCGGAGTAATGGCATCTATGGTAATGCCGGCTGCCTGCATGGCCTGTATGTATTTTACAAAGTACCGGGCATATACGCCGTAATATTCCGGCTTCAGGCTGCCGCCTTTAAAGCTGTTGTTTGTTTTCATCCAGGTGGGCGCCGTCCAGGGAGAACCCAGTATTTTTATGGCCGGGTTAAGGGCCAGTATCTTTTTCAGCACCGGTATCACATCCTGCCCGTCCCGCTCAATACTAAAATGCGCCAGGGCTGTATCTGTTTGCCCGGCGGGCATTTCATCGTAGGTAAACGTAGTATCGCTGAGGTCCGATGCGCCAATGGTGACGCGCAGGTAGCTTACGCCGATATTATTGCCGCTGGTGAGGAACAGCTCTTTCAGCAGGGCATCCTGCTTTTCGGGCGAAAGCGCATGAATAAGCGTGGCGCTGCCGCCGGTAAGGGCATAACCAAAACCATCTATCTCCTGGTAGGTTTGCCCCGCATTTACCTCAATGGTGGGATAGGCATTGCTGCCTGCCTTAAAAGTGAGGCCGGCCGGCTGTTTGGCAAACAGTACGGACTGGTCTGATTTAGTGAGCCAATAAGTAATGCCGCCTTTTACAGGCCTGCCGGGACCAGCCGCATATACGCCGGTGCTGAAAAGGGCGGCTAACAGCAAAACTGCTTTGCACTTTTTCCTGAACATCTTTTCCATCATTATTTATCCTTCATTTTATAAACCCGTACATAATCTACCTGCATGGCAGCGGGAAAAGCAGCATCGTCTATCCCCTTTTGCCCGCCCCAGTCGCCGCCTACAGCTACATTCAGCAGCAGGTGAAAACGTTTGTCAAAGGGCCATACGGCATACCCCTTTCCTTCGTTCTTAAATTCAAATACCAGCTGATCATCAATGTAGCCCTGCATATAATCCGGTGTCCAGTCAAGCCGGTACACATGAAAAGCAGTGGTGGCGCCGTCAATGATCCTGGTAGCGGTTTTTTGGGTGTTGATCTTAAAATAATACGCCAGCGTGTGCGCGCTAATGTGAATGTTGTCGGGGTCGTAACCTACATGCTCCATAATATCTATTTCGCCGGACCTGGGCCAGTTGCCGTATTCCCGGTCTGTAGGCAGCATCCATATGGCAGGCCAGGTACCTCTGCCGGCAGGCAGCTTTGCCCTTATTTCAAAACGGCCGTACAGGAAATCACCTTTGTATTTGGTAATCATGCGTGCAGACGTATAATGGCGCCCTTCCTTCTCTTCCTTCCTGGCGGTAATGGAAAGCACGCCGTTATCTACAGATGCGTTCCGGATGCTGCTGGTATAATATTCCAGCTCATTATTGCCCCAGCCTCTGCCGCCAATATCGTACCCCCATTTTGTGGAGTCGGGCAGGCCGCTGTAGTTAAACTCGTCTGTCCATACGGGCTTTGTTTCAAACTGCCATTGTTTACCGGCAGGCGCCTGCGCTTTACCAGCCAGTGGTAATGCCATCAGCAGCGCGCATAATAAGTGGTTGCCTGGTCGCTTCATAACGTTGCTGTTTTTTATGAAAGCGGCGGGGGAATGTAAACATTCCTGCCCGCCGGCTCTCGTTCATTTCATCAAATGTATCGCTTTTTTATGTTCCTTTTTTGCTTCCCCCAAAAGGTTGGGCACATTGATTAAGCTTTGTTACTACTGTGGCACCGGACTTTTGAACCCTGGTACCGGGTACACACCGTCCTGTTAATTATTAATTCTTCATTATTAATTTATTTAGTGCCGCCCCATTCCTTGCTCTGCTCGATTTTGGTGTTATCCAGCTCCAGCAGCGGAATAGGCAGTATTTCGTTTTTACCGGCAACAAAGCCGCGGCTGGCCAGTACGGTAGATGCCCTGCCGGTGCGCACCAGGTCAAACCAGCGATGGCCTTCACCTGCCAGCTCCAGGCGGCGCTCGTTCATAATGTTGTCGATAGTAGCCGGTATAGCAGGCAGGCCTACACGGGCGCGCACGGCGTTCAGCAACGCATAGGAGCGGGTGCCGGCCAGGCCGCTTTCGCCGCCGCGCACACGCGCTTCTGCTTCCATCAGGTAAGTGTCTGCCAGGCGTATCTCGTACATATCCTGTCCGAAATTCAGCTCCCAGTTGCCGCCGCCTTTGCTTTGGGTAGATACACGGCCGGCAAATTTTTCCAGGAAGTAGCCGGTGTTGTTGTAACCTTTTTCATACGTTACAATGCCGTTCTTTTCCAGGCTGTCGAGATTGGCAATGGTATAGGGATAACGCGGATCGTTATGAATAGCGTCAAACAGGCTTTGCGTAACAGGCAGGAAGCTCCAGCCCGATACATAGTCAGGCGCATTGGTTTTTAAGGCCTTATAACCGCGGGGGCCTACCATTACACCCAGCACATTGCCTTCTGTACAGGACACGCAGCTCCATACACCGGCAGAGGTAGAAGAAAAAGATACTTCAAACACTGCTTCGCTGTTGAACTTATGCGCATTGTCCGACTTAAACAGGTCGCCAAAGTTGGCTACCAGGTTATAGCCGTAGGTGGCGTTCATCTGGCCCGGCGTGGGACCGTTCACTTCCTGCAGCTCTGTAATAGCTTCGGACCACTTCTGCTCATACAGGTACACCTTGCCCAGCAATGCATGGGCGGTGCCTTTGGTTACACGGCCGCCTTCTGACGCGCCGGCAACAGTGTTAGGCAGGTTAGGCTCCGCAATAGCATCTTTCAGGTCTTTTTCTATCTGCGCATAAACTTCCTGCGGGGTTGCCTGCTGTACATTATACCAGTCAGCTTTTTGTACCGGCTCCAGTATGAGCGGCACATTTTTGAAAAAGCGCACCAGGTCGAAATAAAAATAGGCGCGCAGCAGCTTCGCTTCTGCGGTAAAGCGTTTCTTCATGTTATCGTCCATGTTCACCCCGTCTATTTTCTGCAGCAGGGTATTGGCGCGGGAAACGCCGCCGTAGCTGTTGCCCCATATATCATCCTGCGGGCCGGTGGCCGGCGTTAAGGTGTAGTTGGAGAACACCTGCAGCTGGCTTACGTCGTTAGGACCGCCGCCGCCTGCCAGGTGATCGTCGGAAGCGGCATCTACTGCACCTACCTTGGTTACAAAGCCGTTGCTCTTCCACCCCACTTCATCATAAATGGCTATAAGGCCTGTATAAGCTTCTGCCTGTGCTTTGTAATAATTATCTTCCAGTATGGTGCCCCTGGGCTGTACATCCAGGAAACCCCGGCTGCAGGCTGCTGCCATGGAAAGGCCGCCTGCCACTAATGCGATATATGTGATCTTACGTTGCTTCATCTTTCAATAGTTTTAAAAAGTAACATTTAAACCGGCCATGTAAGAACGGGCCTGCGGATAGATACCACGGTCCACGCTCAGTACGCCATTGCTACGGTCGTTACCGCCAATTTCCGGGTCATAGCCGGTATAGCCGGTAATGGTAAACAGGTTCTCGGCCATGATGTACACACGTACTTTTGAGATCAGGGCTTTTTTGGTAAGCGTTTCAGGCAGGGTGTAACCCAGCTGTATGTTGCGCATACGGAAGTAGCTGCCGCTTTCGAGATAAAAATCTGAAGGGTTGGTGAAGTTCTTGTTCGGATCATTCAGGTCAAGGCGGGGAAAATCGGTAGAGGTACCTTCGCCATGCCAGCGGCCCAGCGCAGTGGTTTGCCAGTTGGCGTTGGGAATATCCAGCCTGCGCAGCGCCTGGAAGATCTTATTACCTGCAGAACCCTGACCAAAAATGGTGAGGTCAAAACCCTTGTAGGCTGCATTAATGGAAAAGCCGTAAGACCAGGACGGGATGGGGTTACCGATAAAGGTGCGGTCTTTGTCGTCTATCACGCCGTCATCATTCAGGTCGGCCCAGCGGAAGTCGCCTGGCTTAGCGCCGGGCTGTATTTTTTTACCGTCTTTTACATATGCATCTATATCTGCCTGGTTCTGGAAAATGCCCATGGTTTTAAAGCCATAGAAAGCATTGTACTGCTGGCCTACTGCTATACGGGTTAAGGGATAGCTGCTGGCTACAAACGGCACCTGGTCATCTGTAATATAAGCTACGCCGGTACCCAGGTTGGTTACCTCATTCTTCAGGTAAGAAGCATTGGCATTCACGCCCAGGGTCAGGTCGCCCAGCGTTTTGTGGTAGCCTACCTCCAGCTCCAGACCGGTATTATTCATATCCGCAACGTTAGCAGCCGGGTTGGAAATAGCGCCTATGTAAGCAGGTATGCGCGGGTTACGCAAAATGCCGGTGGTTACTTTTTTATACCAGTCAAATGTTACAAAGAAATCATTGAACAAAGTGGCTTCAAAGCCGATGTTGGCCTGGCTGGTTTGCTCCCATTTCAGATCGGGGTTAGCCGGTGCATTGGGGCTGTACCCTATCAGGTAGCTGCCGCCGGTGCCAATCGTATAGTTACGGCCGCTGCCGATGGTGGAGGCAAAAGCAAAGTCATTGATGTTATCGTTACCCACTATACCGTAACCGCCGCGGATCTTCAGGAAGTCAACCACATGATTGGCGGGCCAGAAGCTTTCACGGGAGGTTACCCAGCCCAGTGAGAATGAGGGGAAATTACCGTACTTGTGGTTTGAACCGAAGCGGGAAGAACCGTCGCGGCGTATAATACCCTGCACAATATATTTTTCATTGTAGTTATAGTCCAAACGCGCAAACAGGGACGATACCGTATGGTCTATTCCTTCGCTGGCAGAAGACACCCTTTTATCGCTGGGCACATTAAAGTTTAAAGATGCTTCTTTAAAGCTGGTGGCCGGTATTTCATAATAGGTTACATCTGTACCGCGGGTATGATTGTCTTTATAGGCGCCCTGCCCCAACAGTATGGTAAAGCTGTTCAGGCCAAATGATTTGCTGTAGGACAATGTATTTTCCAGGTTCCAGTCGAACCGCTGGTTATTGGTACGCTGGAAAGAGGTACGGGTAGTGTTGGTAGATGAATTGAGGAAGTAGATGGGCGTAAAGGTTTCGCCGCCCCAGAAGCCTATTTTAGTACCTACGGTTGAGCGCAGGTGCAGACCGTCAACCGGCGCTACCTCTATGTAAGCATTGCCTACAATGTTATGCGCCCAGGAGTAGTTGCCCAAACGGGTTTGTATATACGCTGCGGGATTGGTAAGCTCCTGCCCTACCTGGCCGGATATACCGTAGGGATTGCCGTTGGCGTCTTTTACCACACCCAGGTTCAGGTAAGGCTGCGCAGCTGCTACAGCCGGATCTGTTACTACCAGTGGGGTAATGGGATCCATATTGATAGCGGAGCTTAACGGACCGCCAAACTCGTTGTTGGTATTGCCCAGGCCAATGGATTTTTCGTAAGAGTAACCTACATTCTGCCCAACCGTTACCCATTTGGATAATTTGTGGTTGGAGTTCAGGCGCAGGTTTACACGCTCGTATTTAGAAATGTCGGTAGCAACAATACCATCCTGCTTCAGGTAACCTGCGGAGGTGTAGAACGTAGATTTATCGCTGCCGCCGCTTACGCTGATCTCGTGGCTTTGACGGGCGGCGCTGTTGTTAAAGATCACATCCTGCCAGTCGGTGCCCTGGCCCAATGATGCCGGGTTGGCAAAGGGTGCGGCCTTGCCTGCATTTACCGCTGCTTCGTTACGCAGGGTAGCGTACTCGGTAGCATTGAGCATATGCAGCTTTTTGGCGGGCGCAGATACGCCGTAGTAACCGTTGTAGTTCACCTGCATGGTGCCGGCCTTCCCTTTTTTGGTAGTGATTAATATAACGCCGGCGGCTGCACGCGCACCATATATGGCCTGTGAAGCAGCGTCTTTCAACACTTCCATAGACTCTATATCATGCGGGTTCAGGTAAGCGATGCCGCCGTTATCTACTACCACGCCATCTACTACCCACAGCGGGTTGCTGTTATTAAAAGAGGTAACGCCACGTACGCGCACAGTAGCGGAGGAGCCGGGCTGGCCGCTGCTGGAGGCAATGGTTACGCCGGAGGTACGGCCCTGCAGCGTTTGTTCCAGGCGGGTTACGGGCTGGTTGGCAATATCGGCTGCTTTTACGCTGGAAATAGCGCCGGTTACCACGCTTTTCTTTTGTACGCCGTAACCTATTACCACGGCTTCTGTTAAAGATGTTTGCGCCGGCTGCAGCTGCACATCCTTAGTGCCGGCAACAGCGGTAAATGTTTGCTGGGTATAGCCCAGGAAAGATACGATCAGCCCACTGCCGCGCGGCGCGCGGAGGCTGTATTTACCTTCCCCGTCTGTAGCAGTACCGCTGTTGGTGCCCTGTATGCGCACAGTAGCACCAGGTATGGGCGCGCCCTTTTCATCTGTTATATGACCGGTAACAATTACGGTTGTGTCCTGCTGCATTTTTGCGGCAGGCAGCCTGCGTATGGTAATGCGCATGCCATCTATGCTGTAAGATACCGGCTGGCCTTTAAGACACTCATCCAGCACTTCCTTTACAGAGGCATTTTTTACCGATACGGTAACCGGTTTGGTACGGGCCATCATATTCTCATCATACACAATAGAAATACCGGACTGGCGGGATACTTCTTTCAGCACCTTTTTCAGCGACACGTTCTTTTCTGATAGTGTAATCTGCTGAGATACTGCTTTTGCGCTTATCTGCAAGCAAGCTGCTAGCATTAAAAAGGCTGTCAGTTTCATAACGCAGAACATTTTGCGGACCGGATCCGCGATTCGATTTTGGTAATTTTCAACAGCGGGAACATGTTCACGCCGGGTGTTTGGCTGCCCCATACAGGGAGCTTTACCACTCAAGTTTAATTGCATACTTTTGTAGTGTTTGGGAATGACCAGATAATAGTTCTTAAACGGGACTTATTTTTCTAACGGGAAAACCCAGACTTTACTGCCGGGGGTGTTGCGAGCACTTCCGGCTTTTTTCATAGGTGTTGCCCCCTCCGTAGTTGCTAACCTGTTTCAGGTTTCATAACGTTTACTAGGTTTTATATCAGTTAGTTCATAATAGCCACTTCATTCACCCGGCTGCCTGTAACAGCAGCCAGGGAATGAAATGATGACGTGGTTTACTCTGCTGTAACCGTCAGCCGCCGCCCTTCCAGGCTAAACTGCGCGCCGTTGGCTTCCAGCATATGCAATATTTCAGATAAAGGCAGGTTTCTGCTGATACGGCCTCCATACAGGCGGCCACTGTGCTCGGCACCATAGGCTATCTCCAGGTCATACCAACGGGCCAGCTGCCGCATGATCAGGTTCATGCCGGCATTATCAAACTCAAAGAAGCCTGTTTTCCAGGCAATCACTTCATCCACATCTACGGGGCGCACTAGCATATTGCCGGTAGCATATTCGAGCACCGCCTGCTGGCCGGGCCTGAGCGTTTGCTGCTGGCTGCCCCGCTCCATGCGCACCGCGCCTTCCAGCAGGGTAGTGTTCAGGCTTTGCTCATCGGGATAAGCCATAATATCAAAGCGGGTGCCCAGCACCTGCACTTTTGTAGTGTTGTTAACATCCACTATAAACGGATGTACGGCATCATGGGCTACTTCAAAATAGCCCTGGCCCTGCAGCTCCACTACCCTTTCCTTACCTGTAAAGGCTGTGGGGTAGCGCAGGCGGGATGCGGCATTGAGCCATACGCGGCTGCCATCCGGCAGCACCACATTAAACTGGCCGCCGCGCGGTACTACCAGTATGTTATAGCCAATGGGGGCCTCCTTACCGTTGGCCGCATATTTCAGCTGGCCGTTATGCTGCTGCACAGTGGTTTTGCCCTGGTGCAGCACCTGGTTGCCGGCGCTGTCCAGCTCCACGGTAGTGCCATCTGCCAGGGTAAGCAGGGCCTTGTTGGTGCCGGGCGCCACATCGTTATGCATAATGCTATGCTTAACCGCCAGCTGGGGGCCTGTATGAGCAGCATCTTTTTTATAGAACCAGTAGGCGCTGCCGGCCAGTATAAGCATTAACACGGCGGCTACGGCTGCCCAGCGCCAGGGACGGCGCAAAGGCACTACCTTGCTGCGGCTGATATTTTGCAGCAAACGGGCTTCAATCCGGTCGCTGACAGCGGCGGGCACTTCCCGTGGTTCATGAATGGCCTGTTCAAACTCCTGCTGCAGCTTAGCCAGCAGGCTGCGGTGAGATGCTGAAGACTTCAGCCAGTTGTACAATGCTGCTGTTTCGGCAGGCGTACAGCTACCCTCAAGGTAACGTTGCAGCAACGCTTCGTAGTGGCTTTGGTTTTCAGACATAAGGTGGAAACAGATACCCTTTCGCATAGGCACCCTGATTTATATATCCCAAAACCGGGTTGCAGGGTACCCCTTTATGGAAAAAAATTTAAAATTTTTTCTGGATGAGATATAACATAATGATTACCAGCCCATGCCGGTAAATATAATTGTGGATGGCGCGCATGCTGAGGACCATGTGCTTTTTAACGGCGTTGCGGGAAATGCCTAAAATGGCTGCTGCCTCATCGTAACTTTTGCCTTCCTGCCGGCACAGGCGGAATACGTTCAGGCGCTGCGGGGTTAAACGGCCCAGGGCTTCATGGAACAAACGGTTATACTCTTTTTCGTTTACCAGCTGCTCCGGCCCATTGCCCTGGAACTGCAGGTGCTCCAGCACTTTCTCCTGCAACACGGTGTCATGCGCCAGCTTTTGCAGGGTTTTAAAGGCATGGTTACGGGCAATACGATACAGGTAGCCGGTAAATGGCAGGGCGGGATTTATACGGTCCCTTATTTCCCATACTTTCAGGAACACATCGTGCACCAGGTCTTCGGTAAGGGAAGGTATTTTACATATCCGCAGCAGGTAAGTATAGAGCGCACGGTGGTATTGCCGGTAAATGCCTGTGAAAGCCGACTCGTCCCCCTCAATCATCCGTGATACTAATCCTTCAGCGGATGTGATACGATCTATTTGTTTATCCATTTAAAAAACCCTGACGGCGTAAATTAAAGAAAACACACAAATGTACTAATTGACGCTGACATAGCCGTGCAGAGGGGGAAAGTGGGCATAATGCACCGAAAGGGGGGATAAAGGAATGTAAAATGTAAGATTTAAAATACTAAATGTAAAAGTAGAATGCAGCGAAACACAGTACTGTACTGCATTCCCCTGCACTCTACTTTTACATTCTACATTTTACATTTATGATTTTACATTCTTTTTTGCATTAGTTCTTATCCAGCAGCGCTGCCAGCTTTTGCTCCAGCAGCTCGCCGCGCAGGTTACGGCCTACTATTTTGCCTGCGGGGTCAATCAGGAAATTGGTAGGCACACCGCGTACGCCATACAGGGCAACTACCGCGTTGCTCCAGTATTTCAGGTCTGATACGTGGGTCCAGCCTTCCAGCCCGTCTTTTTTAATAGCAGCCAGCCACTGGTCTTTTTTGCCCGGCTGGTCAAGCGATACGCTGAGCACTGTAAAGTTCTTGTCTTTATACTTGTTAAACGCCTTTACTACCACGGGGTTTTCCTGCCTGCACGGACCGCACCAGCTAGCCCAGAAATCGAGCAGCACATATTTGCCGCGGAAGTCAGACAGCTTTACCGGCTTGTCGTGAATATCATTTTGTGTGAAGTCGGGCGCCATGGAACCAATAGCCAGGTTGCGTTCCTTTTCCATGGAGGCGGCAAATTCTTTACCCGCAGGGCTGTTGCGCAACTCCGGTGTAAGGCCGTTGTACATAGGCTCCAGGATGGTAAGGTTCATGTTGTTATGTACGGAAAGCTCTTTCAACGCCACAATGCTGAAGAAGGAGCCCGGGTTTTCCTTGATGAATTTTGCCATCAACTCACGCTTGTCGGCCATGGCTTTCTGAAAGCGTTCGCCCAGGCCTTTTGTAAAATTGGTATCGCGGCGCTGTTCGTCGGTAGCGGCGCCAAAATCTTTATTAATGCTGTTCATCTGCTCATCAAAAGGCGCCAGGAATTTTTTATAGCGTTCATTTTCCTTATTGATGGGCGAGCCGGTGATGGTACCATCTTCCAGCGCCTTATCTGCTACCAGGGTAATGGTGCCTTTTTCCAGGTAAATAAGGCGCCTGTCTGATGCCGTTTGCGGGTTAGCGCCTTCAGTGCCCGTGTGGTCCACCATCAGCATACATAATACAGGAGCATCTACGGTGCCTTTAAACTGGAAAACGCCGTTTTTCAGGATAACGGAGTCCAGCATGATCTTGCCGGCTTCGCGGCGGTCGAGGTATGCTTTGGCAGGGGCATTCAGGGCGCCCAGCTTACCGTTCAGTACAAACTTACCGCTTTGCGCATTGGCTATGAGCGGGAATGCTACACAAGCAGCTAATATCCATTTTTGCATGGTTGTTTTTGTTTTAAAGTTTAATCGCGTAAAATAATATCCTGTGGTGCGCCGGGCAGGCCATCTATTTTTTTAATGAGCTGCCCCTGCTTGCCGGTACTAATATCCAGGTAATAAATGCTGCCGCCTTCCGCGCCTACTACCAGCAAATTTCCGTTCTGCAACACTTTCAGCATGGTTATTTTTTTGCCTGCAGTAGTGGTTTCCAGGGGCTTTATATCGCTGTTCAGCGGGTTGTAACGGTAAACCACATCATTAGCGCTGAAGAACATTACGCCTATCGGCGACTGCTGCCATTTAGTATCTGCCGTTAGCAGGCCCGCGCCGGGAAAGGTTCTTTTATAAAGCGGGTAAATACGCTGCGTGCTGTCTGTAAAATCCACCCGTAGCTTCAGTTCCAGCTTTTTGCCGGCGCTGTCGCCAATGGCATACATTTCATTGTCGTTAAAGCGGCTCATGTTCAGCATATCCATTTTTATGCTGGCAGGATTAAATGCATCGCCTAACACCGTATAGTTAACATCGTAGTAGGTATTTGAAAGAAAACGTACAAAACCCTTCCGGTTCTTATCAAAGCCCAGGAAATAAACTGCTTTGCCCGACAGCATGGCTTCCATAGTATTCTCCATCAGCTGCGGGTACAGGTTATAGCTGCCGGTAATGGGCACGCCCCATACACCGTAGTAGGGCCAGAAGGGCGCTGTTTCCGTAGCGCCAATGTATATTTTACCGCCGATAATGGCCGTGGTAGTACCGTTCACTAAATTCAGCAGGTAATCGGCCTGCACGCTGGCCGGCTGGTCGTAAAAATTCTCCGTCATGTACTTGGTGCGTTTCAGGCTGCTGGCGTCTACCTGCACGCCGCCGTGCTGATCGCCGCCATAAGAGATCCAGTAGGCCGACAGCGTGTTCAGGTAAAACATGTTTTGTATGGGCACCAGCTGTTTGGCAGGGCCGGGCAGCACCTCTCCGTTCACTGCATTGTAAATATCAGGACGTATCGTACCATCCGGCTTTACAAACGACAATACCGCCTGGTTCTGGTTATTGCTTAATACCAGCAGCCCCCTGGTAAATTCCGTTTGTGCAACAATGTCGAAATTGTAAAAGTATTTCATGCCATTGGTGTTATCCGTTACAGCGAGCTGTGTGGGATAACGGGCAGCAGGCAGGCCAAATACAATGCGCAGCTCTTTGCCTTCATAGTCCTGGGTGCGGGCTTCTGCGGCAACATCTATTTTCCAGTAACAGCTGTAATCATCACTGCCGGAGGCCAGCTTTATTTTAGGCGCTATGATTAAGCTGTCGCCCGTAATGGTATTATACACCGTATCAAGATTGCTGATCTGCGGATCGGGCAGTGTTATGTAATCATAGTTGCCTTTATCACGGGCGCAGGCAGCCAGTAACAGCAGCAGCGCAGGCATATATAACAGGTAATTTCTGAAGGTTTGCATTTGCAGATAATTTGTTTTACACAATACGATTACCATTCTCGTCACGGAAATAGTAGCGGTTATCCGCCGGGTTCAGCTCCAGCAGGTACTTTTTATCCGGGTTGGCAGGGCTATAGAAGTAATAGTTGCCGTTATCAGCCGGCGTTATGATGTAACCGGCATCCGGGTTGTCTTTTACCCATTGTACAGGATCGGCCAGGAAGGCTTTGAAGCGGCGGGTAAAGTACAGCACCTTGGGAATAATAGTACCGTCGCTGTTGGTAGCCGGCAGTTCTGTGGTGCCGGACACGCGGATGAACAGCTCATGCTTTACGCGCGAGTACACGCCCAGCTCTCCTATCCAAATATTCCACCACAAGGGCTTTTCCAGCCGGTTAGAGAAGATGACGTGCAGCGTGTCCCATTGCCTGTAATCTACCTGAAAATCGGGCGTAGCCACCAGGTTAAACTTAATGCGCACGGTTTTATTCACCAGCTCAGGATCTGTGTTCAGCAGTATTACCGGTACACGGGTAATGCCTGAGTCGGCCGGCATAGTATAACTTTCATCCAGTGGTTTATAATGCACGCCGGCAACGGCAGTGGTGGCGCTGTCCACTACCTCTATCTTAAACTTACGGTCTGTTTTTATACGGCTGCCGGATATACGCACCGGCAAAAACACCGTATCTACCGCCTTATCCGGGAACAGGGCAAAGCTGTATACGATGCTGTCTGTATGTATTTGTTTGGTTGTATCTGATAATAAATTAAAGTACACGTTATCGGCAGCCTGGTATCTTACCTCTTCCACCTTTTTACAGGAGTACAGGATGCCGCACAGGAGTGCTATTGCTATGATATACTTCATCGTATATTTTTTATCTGTTACCGTATGCAATTTCATCGTCCGGGAAAGGGAGCACCATAACAGCGCTGCTGGCAGGCACCGTGCTGCCGTTTTGCCCGGTAATAGGCATATTCAGGCGCTTGTACATATAGAATATCTGCCCTTCTCCATAAAATTCTTTACGTGCTTCCTTTACCAGCTCCTGCAGGAACACGGTTTTGGAAGGGTTGCTCAGCGGCGCGCCTATGCCACGGTTCAGGCGTACCGTGTTAAAGTAGTCCCATGCTTTGGCGGGATCTGTATCGAACGTACATTCCGCGGCTATGTAATACATTTCGCTGAGCCGTATGCCCGGCGCCATTTGCGGGTGCAGGTTCTGGTCAGGATCGCGGGTATATTTTTCAAGGCGCATGTAGCTGGTAGTGTTGGTAGCCTGCTGCGACAGCCATTGCTTATAGCGGAAATCTTCACCCCCTACCCCGCCGGTTTCATACAGGGTGCTGGCTTCCTGTACGGTGATGTACAGGCCACGGTCGGCATTGTGGAACAGGCGGCGCAGGTCTTCGGTGGTGTTGGGTATATAAAAGCCAAACAGCAGCTCTTTGTACAGGATGCGGTCTTTCTTGGTATCGTCCGGGTTCAGGAAATCGGATTGACGCGTCCATGGAAATTTGTTGGCGTTTATTACTTCCAGCGCATTGCTGAGCGCATGCGCCTTGTCACCTTTATACAGGTATACGCGCGCCAGCTCTCCGCATACTGCGTAATAGTTCAGGCGGTGGCGGCGCTCCTGCACAAACAGATCGCCCTGCTGCTCTGTAGAGGAGTCAGGAATGGGATAGCCTACCTTGTAGCCCGCTGATACAATAGGATCAGCTGTGGCCAGTAGTGTTTTGGCTGCCTCCAGGTCTTTTAACATCAGGTCCAGCGCTTCGTTGGTTTTGTATTGCTGCGGTACCTCTTTGCTAAAGGCGGTAACATAGGGAATGCCTTTGCCGTTGGGCTCCGCTGCATAGGATGCGGCAAACAGGCGCAGCACATCAAAGTGGCAGTAGGCGCGCATGGCCAGCGCTTCTCCTTTTATCAGCGCATAATTTACCGGTGTAAGAATAGATTGTTGCTTGTCAACATTTTCCAGTATAAGGTTGGCATTGGCAATTACGTTATACAACCCGCGCCAGGCGCTGTCTTTACGGCTTATAAAATCCACATCCTTATAATTATACAGGGCTGTTTGCCGGTAGCGCACCGGATCGTCGGTGGCCATGCTATAGTTTTGCGCCAGCACATCCGGAAAGCCGCCCAGCAGCTCCATGCCGTACAGGTCAGTTCTGGCGCAACGGCTGTACAAGCCGTTAATGGCTTCCTTAAAACCGTCCTCCGTGCTAAACAGCTCATCGCGCGATACCTGCGATTGCGGCTGCACATCCAGCCACTTTTTGCAGGACGTGCATGTAATAACCGCCATGAGCAGGAGCAGGCAGCACATGCGGGCACCCGTTTGCGGCCGTTGTTGTATGATCAGTTGTTGAATACTCAGTTTCATCTGCAATACTTTTTAGAACCTGGTGGATAATGAGAAGGTGAAGCTCCTGGCAAAAGGATATTGAATGCCCCTTTCCTGCTTCACGGTTGACCAGTAAAAGAGGTCGTTCATGGTGAGTGCAAAGCGCAGGTTCTTCATCCGCAGCTTTTTGTACAGGGCGGCCGGCGCGTCATACGACATGAACACCGACTTCAGCTCCAGGCGGCTTTCCTTTTGCACAAAGCGGGAGGAGGTAAGGGTAAGATCCTTGTTGGTGATGTCTTTATACAACGCATGGTCACCGGGCTGTTTCCAGCGCAGCTCCAGTGCGCGGGCATCCACGTTATACCACGGGTTGGCGTTTTCAATACGGTCAACCAGCGTTTGGTTGTACACATCGCCGCCCACTTTTGCATAAAAGTTCACCTGCAGCATCAGGCTTTTGTAAATAATGTTACCGCCAAAGTAGCCGTCTACATCCGGCGTCTGATCTCCAACAGGCACGGTATTCTTGATCTTGTAATCGTAAGTGCGGGTGCCATCCAGGTTCTGGTATATTTCCTTACCGTTCTCGGGGTCAATGCCCAGGGAGCGTACCGCGTAAATGGTGTTCAGCGACTGGCCCTCTTTGTAACGCAGCAGCGGCGCGGTTGCCAGGCTGGCATTATCCAGCTGGTGCTTGTCTACCTGGTCGTTATAGCTTTTCAGCGCATCGGAAATTTTGGTGATCACGTTGGTGTTGTGCACCAGGTTCAGGTTAATGTTGGCCGACCAGTTGCGGCTGCGCCATACATTAGCTTTAAAGTACACCTCAAAGCCTTTGTTCACCATCTCGCCCAGGTTGGCCTTGTACCTGTCAAAGCCGGTGGAGGTGGGCACGTTAATGTCGGCCAGCAGGTCTTTGGTGCGCTTGTAATAGTAGCGCGGTGAAATGTACACGCGGTCGTTGAACAGGCCCAGCTCCATGCTCACGTCATAATTATTGGTGCGCTGCCATTTAAGGGCGCTGTTGCCGTAGGCGGCAAATACAGCGCCTACGCCGGTAGAGTACCAGCTGCCGGTGTAATACTGGTAAGTGGTATTGGATAAATAGGCCGGGAAGGACACATCTCCTGTTAATCCGGTGGTTGCTTTTAAACGCAGCTGGCTAATGGCGGTGTGCTGCAGGAACTTTTCCTTGTGCAGGTTCCAGCCGATGCCGTATGACCAGAAGGGCGCCATACGCGAGTCTGTACCAAACTTGGAAGAGCCGTCTACACGCACCGTACCATCCATCAGGAAGCGGTTTTGAAAGGAATAGTTAAAGGACAAAAAACTGCCTATGAGGCGCTGCTCCTGCACGTCGCCGGTAGGAGCCGTATTATCTTCATACTTGCGGGCAAACGTAATGTTTGTAAAACGGTCGTTGGTAAAGCCGATAGCGGAAAAGCTGCGTACATCCGTTTTAGTTGCCTGCACGTTCATGCCCAGTGAAAAGTTCAGGAAGTGGTTGTTCTGAATGGCCTTGTTGTAGGTAATGGTAGCATAGCCGTCCAGCTGCATATCATCCTGGCTGGTGTAAGTGTACTTTCCCCGGTCCTTCAATGCATCTCCGGTATAGAAATAGTAGTAGTTGCTGAGCGGCGACACAAAAATATCCGCCGTGGATTTACGTTTGGTAATGCTTACCGTTGCATTAAAGCGCCATGCGTCTGTTGGCGTGTATTGGGTAGAGAATGCATCTATAAATTCCAGGTAGGATGATTTATTGAAGCTGCCGGTAGTAGCGTCGTACAGGGGATTCAGCACCGTTTGCGTAAGCCCTGCATCCTGCCCTTTATCATTCAGCCCGCGATAGTTCCACTTGTCAACTTCCCTTATCAGGCGCCCCGCAGAGTCGCGCATGGGATAATACGGGTTCATGTTCACATACTGGTCAAACGTACCGTACGGCGATTCCCTACCGCTCACCTGCGATAAGGTGAACTGGTTGCGGAACAGCAGGCGCTGGTTTTTAGGCTGGTAAGACAATGTATTGCTTAAGCTGTAACGGTCGCGGCCAGAGCCTTTCATTACGCCTTTGTTGGTTTGGTAACGCGCGTCAATACCGTAGCGGATAGTGCCGGAACCGCCCTGCAGCGATACGGAATGCTTATGCCCGAAGTCCGTAGCCACCGGCTGCGACAGCCAGTAGGTGTTTATACCGCTGAGCACATTTTTCTTTTTGGCGTAATAAGCTTTTTCCAGCTCATCGGCCGAGTTTACGCCATTTTCCGTATACAGGCCAGCCAGCCTTTCGTATTCCAGTTTTTGCGTTGCATCCAGCACGTTATAGGCGGTAAGGTCGGGCGCAGTTACATTCAGCTCATAGTTGTAATACAGCTCCAGCTCTCCTTCTTTGGGTGCGCGGGTTTGTATTACCACCACGCCGTTGGATGCACGGGAGCCATAAATGGCAGTGGCGGCGGCATCTTTCAGCAGGGTTACCATTTCCACGCGGTTGAAGTCCAGGTCAAAAATGGTTTCAATGCTTACCTGGTAACCATCCAGTATAAACAGGGGCAGGTTGGTTACGCTGGCCAGCTGTGTTCTGCTTAGCTGGCTGGCATCGCCGGTGGGCAGCGCAGTAGCGCCCCTTACATTTACATTCGGTAGCTGGTTGGGGTTGGAGCCCGCAATATTATTTTCTACCAGGCGGAAAGAAGGATCGGAGGCCTGTATGCTTTGCAGGATATTCTGCGGGTTAAAGCGTTTCAGCTCCTCACCGGTAATGGTAATGGCGGAGCCGGTATAGCTTTCCTTTTTCAGCTGCTGGTAGCCGTTCACCACAAAGTCCTTCATGTACTGTACCTCGGTGAGCAGCTTTACATCAATGCTGTTACGGTTGTTTACCTTTACTTCCTGCGGTTTGTAGCCGATGTAGGTAAACAGCAGTGTGCCGTTGGGTGGTACGTTATTCAGGCGGTACTTCCCGTTCTCATCGGTTTGCGTACCGTTGGCAGTACCCTTTACCACAACAGTTACACCCACCAGCGCAGTGCCGGATTCCTCTGTTACGCGGCCGCTTACTGCAAACTGCTGCAGATCGCCGGCAGGCTCGGTACCGGCGGATGCAACTGTTACGCCTACCGGGGCAATGTCCAGGTCAGCGGGGGTAATGGGATGGTTGGCCGGTTTTGATTTTTCCTTACGGTAAAGGATATACTGGTTTTGCCCTACTTCTTCTGCCTGCAGGCCCAGGGGCGTGAGGTAGCTGTTCAGGTAATCAATTAGTTTGGTAGCAGGATCTTTTGCCGGCGGGGCCTCTGCATAAATGCCTTTTACCGTATTGCCAACATAGTTAATGTGTATGTTGTAACGGTGCTCCATGCTGGCCAGGTGGCTTTTAAGCGGCTCCTGCTGGCTTGTGCTGGTTTGTACGTAGTAAACAGATCGATCAATGACCGGGCCCTGTGCTTTTGCGGCAGCAACGCTGCCAAGCTGGATCATAAGCGCCAAGGCAAGGCCACCACCGGTACATCCGGCGTAAAATTTCACCATAGCATTAGATTAAGGTTGGTTATATGTAATTACGAAACGCTGTCAGTTGTTGTAGTGTTTCTTATTCCCCCTGTATTTTACTTATACTGTATGTATTAACTCCCGTCTTTTCTATGTGTACATTCAATGACCTTCCCAGTGTCCGGAAGAACACTTCTATATTATCTCTTGGTATGCTGCCTGTAAATGTTTGCATGCCCAGGCTGTCATCTTCCAGCTGTATGGTAAGTCCCAGGTTGTCCTGTAATGAGCGGATCACCTCTGCTACCGGCGTTTCATTAAACAGCAGCACCGGCGTGCGCCAGGAGGCATATTCCTCCGGGTTTACCCGTTTGTTGATAAGCTCTTTGGTGGCGGCAGAATAGGTAACCATGTCGCCCGGTTTCATGGTAATGGGCTGCGTGGCATTTCTACCGGTTTTATTGTTATTGAGCGTAAGCTTTACCACCCCGTTGCGCAGCACTACCTGTGTTTTTACCCGGCGGGTGTTCACATTAAATTCCGTACCTACCACCTGTATGTTTACATCGTTGGTGTGCACAATAAACCGTTGGTTATTGTACTTATGCTGCACTGTAAAAAATGCTTCTCCTTTCAGCCATACCTCACGGGGCCCGGTGCCCGCCCATTTTTTAGCAAATTGCAACGTGGAATTTACGTTCAGCTTTACTATTGAATGATCTGGCAGCTCAATGGTTTTCATTTCGCCCATTACAGTGGCATAACGTACTGTGTTGTTACCGCGGAAAAAGAAAACAGCGGCACAGGCCAGCAGCAGCCCTGCTACCAGTGCGGCAGCATAGGGCCACCGCCGGCGCGGCCCGGATTGGAAGGCCTCATTCATTTTTACCAGCCTTGCGCGGGCCGGTGTATGTTGGTTTGCGATGGAAATACTTTGCAATACCTTATTCCAGGTGTTTTGCTCATCCTGCGGCGCAGGCGCATGTGCAGCGCCGCCGCCTATGAGCAGCAGCAGCTCCCGGGCCTGGGTAACCTGTTGTTGCCTGTCAGGATTTTCCTGCAGCCATTGTTCCCAGAACCGCGTAGCTTCCGGATCCTGTTCCAGCACCCACTGGCGGAAAACAGGATGTTGTAAAAAGTCCTCCGTTTTAAAGTCCCTGAATATCATTATTGGCGCTTAAATAGGTAAAGCAAGAGATGGCTTAAATCTTAGCGTTATTTGGAAAGTTTTTTTGAAAAAAGTTTTAAATTGTTGATAGTCAGATAGTTAAACTCTGGCAAAAATTAATCCGGTCCCTGCTTTTTACGATTTAACCCTTACCCGCGACGAACACTTTAGCAAATACACCAACAAAGTGCTGTGGAACTAAGCAAAATAAGCAGCAACTGGTCACTATGCTGCTTCAAATAGCGCAGCGCCTTCGACAACAACACATATGCAGCGTTCACGCTCAGCGACATAATCTGCGCTGTTTGCTGCGTGTCCAGCCCTTCGTAATAGCGCAGGTACAGGATCTCGCGCTGGCGGCGGGGCAGGGTGTTAATAATCTTTTCCAGTTTCCGGGTACGTTCTTCGCTGGCCTGCTGTTGAATAAGTGTGTCTTCATGTGAGTGGGTAACAGCGCCCTCGCTTTCGGTATGGTCGAACAGGCGCCTCAAAAGCCCCTGCTGCCGCCGGGCCAGCTGCCTTTTGAGGCTGGCCAGCAGGTAAAACCGGATGGAGCTGGTTACAGACAGCCGTTCACGGCTTAGCCATATGCCCGTAAACAGGTCGTGTATACAGTCCTTTACCAGGTTGCCGTCCGGGTGCAACTTCATGCCATACCTGTAAAGGGAATGAAAATGCGTGCTGTAAATGAAAGCCAGTGCATCTTTATCGCCTTCAATTACTTTACTCCATAGCGCGCTATCATTCAGGCTGCCGTACAATTCGTCACTGTTTAGAATTTGGTTTATTGAAGTTCGGTAGTTAGCGGGTAACCTGTACCGGCGTTACTCCTTCTTTCGTGATCTTTACCGGCACAATCAGGCCGTTTGCATCAAAGTGCATTTCATCTATACACACTACCCGGTTGTTGGCAGCGGTTTCAGTAAGCGGGCGGCGGTGGTACACGATGTACCATTTATCCGTACCCGGCAAATGTATTACAGAATGGTGGCCGGCGCCGGTGGCTACGGCCGTGTCCTGCTGCAATATTTTGCCAATGCGCTTAAAGGGCCCTGTGGGCGAGTCGGCAATGGCATAGGCTACGGAATAATCCGGGCCGCCCCATCCTCCTTCTGACCACATAAAATAATATTTGCCGTTATGGATGAACATAAACGGTCCTTCCACATACCCTTTGGGGGTGATCTCTTTAAAAGTAGTACCGTCTGCAAAAGGCTCCAGGCCGGTAAAATCCGGTTTCAGGCGAACAATATTGCAATGCTGCCAGCCGCCGTATATCATATAATACTGGCCGTCCTTATCGTGAAACACAAACTGGTCTATAGGCTGCGCGCCGTTGTGGAACTTGTCAATCAATGGCTTGCCCAGGTAATCCCTGTATGGGCCGCCGGGCTCACTGGCAACGGCTACGCCTATACCTCCTGTTTCCTGGTTATTCTGTATATCGTTGGCGGCAAAAAAGAAATAGTATTTACCCTGCTTTTCCACAATGGCAGGCGCCCACATGGCGCGCCTGGCCCATTTAACAGCTGCGGTGTCCAGCACATGCGGGTGTTTTATCCAACGGCTCATATCAGCAGAGGAAAAGGCGTCAAAGAACACCTGTTTTTCGTATTTGTCGGAATAGGTAGGAAAGATCCAGTAGGTTTTACCAAAAATGGCGGCTTCAGGATCGGCGTACCAGCCGCTGATAACCGGGTTGCCGGTCTTTTTTTGCTGTGCGGCCGCCGGCGCCAGGGTAAGCGTTACGACCAGGGAAGCCATCATAAAAAAAGCCAGTATCTTTCTCATAGCTTATTACGGAATATGTTTAGTAAAGCGCCAATATACAAAAAGCAGGGCTGATGGTATAGCGAATAACTTTGAACGGCGCAAAGGCAGGCTATATGTACCTTATTCCGTAACCTCACCGGTAACCATCAGGCGTATTTTTTCCTCTTCCAGGTCCAGCAGGCCAATGTATTTGCGCACCAGGTCCTCATCTACCTCCTCCTTTTTATTCAGCTTTTGCAGCAGGTCGCGCTGCCTGCTGATAACGGCGCGCACCACCTCCCGGTAATGTTTGCCGGATTTTTCCGCTGCCAGCTGCATGTTGTCGGCTTCCTCCTCCTGCAGGCGCTCCAGCAGGCGAATGTCGCTTTCATACCGTACTTTCAGGCTTTGCAGCTGCTCATTGGCCGCCACTTTTTCCGCATACTGCTCATTTAACACCTGCAGGCCTGTGTGGGATAATTTACGGCGCACCATTTTTTCCTGCTCCGCATAAGGTATGGCATAATCATTATCCTCCAGCTTCAGCCAGCGCACTACCACCGGCAGTGTAAGCCCCTGGAACACCAGCGTAATTAATATCACCGTAAAGGTGATGAAGATGATGAGATTGCGCTCCGGAAAAGGAGTGCCGTTAGACAGTGTGATGGGAATAGACAGCGCAGCGGCCAGGGACACCACACCCCGCATACCTGCCCAGCCAAAGGCAATGGGCGCCCGCCAGCCAGGATTGCTGTCGGCAGTGGTAATAAAATGGCTGGCAAACCGGGTAAACAAAGAGGCGCCCAGAGTGCACAGCAGCCTTGTTACAATCAGCGCGCCGGATATAATAACGCCATAGCGGATGGCGGCGGCCAGGCTTACATTGCCCAGCTGCTGCACAATTACCGGCAGCTCCAGCCCTATCAGCATAAAAACGATGCCGTTCAGGGCAAAGCCAATGGTAGACCATACATTCTCACCCCTGAAACGGCTGCCGGGGCTTAGTATCACGTTGCTGCGGGTAGAGAGGAACAACCCGCCGCTTACCACCGCCAGCACACCGGAAAAATGAAACTGCTCCGCCGTTATATACATCACATACGGCGCTATAAAAGTGAGCACAATATCAATATTGGTAGTAGTAGGCAGCCAGCGGTGAATAGCATAAAATACCAGCGCTACAGCTAACCCGGTAAGTATGCCCATAATAATAACCACAAAAAAGCTGATGACCGCTTCCTGGAAAACAAATTTGCCGGAA
>NZ_DASTRI010000207.1:0-2452 GCF_035761305.1 Chitinophaga sp.
GTAGCGCTGTCTACCTCTACGGCATAAGGATAGTCCTTTAGGCGCACCAGCGATGCAAAGGGATGCCCGTTCCATAGGTACAGTGAGTTCATGCGGTTTTTGGCCAGCATATCCAGGTAGCGGATCCACAGGGCCTTATCATACAACCAGGGAAATACTTCGGGCGTGTAGGGATATTCATACACCATTCTGCCCGGCAGGTAAGTGGGCTTTTGTATGCCAACGCAGGTGCCGCGCAGCACCATTTCCGGCTGGTCTGTAAAGGAAAGCTGCGCAGGCAGGCTGCCTGCCGTACGCACCCGGTCGGCCATTTCCAGGCAGCCGTACAATACGCCGCTGGCATCGGCCCCGCCAATAACAACATGGTTGCTGTTGCCCAGCAGGGTAAAGCCTTCCTTACCCGGTGTTTTTGTAACGGAAAAATGACAGGTACGTATAGCCTTTTGTGTGAGCGCATCGTTGAGCAGCCCTATTGTGATGGCTGTTCCGCTGCCAGGCAGGGTTGCCTGTTCTTTAACAGTTACCTGGTAGCCTGCTTCCTGCAGGGCTTTGCGTAACTGTTCCACGCCGTAAGTGATCCGCGCAGCAGGGTGGGGCGCTGTAACCAGCGTAACAGCTTTATTGCCGGTAGTAAAATTATCTGCATTAAAAGTAGCGGTAGCAAAACCATTTCGGCTTAGCAGGCACACACAACCTGCCAATAATAAAATATTCAGCAATCGTTTCATACATCCGTTTTCATAACGTATAAAGGCACTTTTTATCTTCCCGTCAATCCCATTAATTATTCATTCTTCATTATTAATTACTACAGCCGGTCTGCAATCTCCTCCATCACTTTTTCATTCAGCTGCACCTGCACCATGCCAATAGGGTGAAAGCGCTGCTTGTTATTAATAGCTGCGTATAAAATGGTATAGCGGCCGTTTCCTTCCGGTATCAGGCACAGTGGCGTGCGCATTATATCCCACCACTTTTTCACTTTGGTGTGTATGGGAAAATACTGTGCTGCGGTCCAGTGCAGGCCGTCTTTGGAAAGGGTGTACCCCATCATATTAGGTAAATGCAGGCCAAAACCTTCAGGGCCGCCGTCAAAAACAGCAATATACAAACCGTTGGGCAACCTGCTTACGATAGGGTTCTCCACAAACCAGGGGTGTATGGATGTAACGGGGTTCACCGTAGTGTCCATCCGGGTCCAGGGGCCTTCCATAGTGCCGGATCTGGCAAGGCCTACATACCAGCCCTTGCCTGATTTAACAGGATAGTCTTTCCAGCTGGCATAGGGATAGGCGCCGCCGTAAAAGGCCATCCACTCATTACCTACCGGGTATGGATAAAAAAAGGCAACGCCCTGCCGTCCTTCCCACAGCTGGGAGTTGATGCCGGGCTCCATTACAATGCCTTTATCAGTATAAGGTCCGCCGATGCCTGCAATGCCTTCTTTCACCGACTCTGCCCGCCAGATGCGGCCGAATGAATGATTGGGTGCTATCTCTTTATCCACGGTATAGGCCAGGTAGTAGCCGTACCAGCGGTTGTGCGCTTTGTTGAACACCGGCATAAAAGACCACAGGGCCGCTCGCCGGTCGTTGGCAGGGTTATCGAAGTGGCTTACAGCGTATTGGCCGCTGGATGCATATAATGTGTTTTCCCGTTTCCAGTGTATGGCATCGGTGCTGGTCCAGTGCCCGATGCGGGTTTTCACCCGGTCGTAATAAGCCGGCATGCCTTTTTCGCCGGCCCTTTCCGTAGGGAATAAATGATAAACGCCATTCACCTTAACACAGGTGCCGCCTTCAAACCCGCCCTGTATGCCGCTGGTGCCGGGCATGCCTTCCTGTATTACCGGCGCATCCGGCCCGCCCAGTATTTCAAATAAGGGCGTGGCAGGGTTGAATAAAGGGGAACCTGCCGGTGCGCGGTTCCCCTGCGATACGGACGCTTGCCCGTTCTCGTTCACGTTATGAATGGAATGTTGAACAATAACACGGAATACATAAGCCAGGTTGGAAGGGATGCGCGTTTTGGCCGGTATGGTCAGCGTCAGCCCCGCTTCATCCAGCTTATACGGCATGGTTTGCAGGGCTTTGAGGCCCAGCATCTGCAGCGATTGAATGTTACCACCTATGCTGCGCGGGTTCAGCTCTTTCAGGTGCACGGTATTGCCATCGCCCGGCCAGTCCAGGAAAATGGCATACAACGTATCGCCCCTGCGGGTGTAATGCACCCGCTGCCCTTCAGGTGTGGTTTCCCCGAATACGCTGAAGGGGCGTGTGTTGTAAATGCTTTCGCCATTGGCCCACATCCACTTGCCCACGCGGAACATTACCTCCTGCTGGTTTTGCGGGATGGTGCCGTCGGATTTGGGGGAGAGGTTCAGCAGCAGCTGCCCGTTTTTGCTTACTACTTCTATGATCTTGTGTATAATTTCTTCAGGGGTTCGTATTTC
>NZ_DASTRI010000208.1:0-20784 GCF_035761305.1 Chitinophaga sp.
CGCCAGCAATATACCAAAGTAGGCCAGCCATTGCTTCCGGAAAAACAGCCGTGGTATCAGGTACGCCGTATTGCAGTAAAACAGCAGCATATACACCAGCACAAACACCCAGTAGGGGCGGGAGAGCAGCAGCGCCCACCAGTCGGCATCGGTATGCGGCTGCCCGTTTATAAAAATCAGCGGCAGGCTTAGAAAAATAAGCCAGCCGGTGATATGCGTAAGTACAACAGGTATCTTGCCACGGAACATATACTAAAGGAACGAATATTAAAAATATAAAACAGGCATTGTACCGGCGGGCAAGGTAAAAGTACCGATAAACAGGGCCTGTTCCCTGGTAATCAGGTATTTTTACGCTTTTTGCATTCAAAAAAAAATCGCACCTTGCAACTGGATAGATAAACGTTCCTTTGAGCGGATAAAGCACACCATCACCCCAAAACATCAGCCAGGAGATACTGTACAGGCCCCAAAAAATGTTTCACTAAACCAGTGATCATGTGTCCCATTAATGCTAAAAGTTATATTGGCAAAAAACCGCCGTTCCGCAAGCTGCGCGGCTATGCCTTTGATCCCAGCCTGTCCCTGAAAATGGACACCGCCGCCATTAACAACATCGTGTACAAAGTGCCCTGGGAAACCCTGGAGCCCGGTCCCATAGGGGAGTACGTTGAGGTAATAGATTACGATCCCACCACCGGGAAGTTTTACCGCCCGGTAGACCTGGATGATGATTATATACTGGCGCAGGACGGCCTGGACCCCAGCGAAAGCGATCCGCAGTTTCACCAGCAAATGGTGTATGCCGTAGCCATGACCACCATCCGCAATTTTGAAAGGGCCCTGGGCCGCAAGGTGCTGTGGGAGCCGCGCCGCGATCTTAATTTACCCATAGAGGAAGAGTATGTGCAGCGCCTGCGCATGTACCCCCATGCCATGCGGGAGGCCAACGCTTATTACAGCCCGGTAAAAAAATCGCTGCTGTTCGGTTACTTTGCCTCCACGCCGGCAGATGAAACGCTGCATATGCCCCATTCTGTAGTGTTTACCGCCCTTAGCCACGATATTATTGCACACGAGATCACGCATGCCATACTGGACGGCGTGCATAATTATTATAACGAGCCAACAAACCCCGATGTACTGGCCTTTCATGAAGCCTTTGCGGACATTGTTGCCCTGTTTCAGCACTTCACCTTCCCGGATGTGTTAAAGCACCAGATATGCAAAACCCGGGGCGACCTGGGCGCGCAAAACCTGCTGGGGCAGCTGGCGCAGGAATTCAGCAGCGCCATTGGCGACTACGGCAGCCTGCGCGACGCCATTGGTGAGGTAGACCCTGAAACCAGGGAGTGGCGCCCCAAAGTACCTAACCCCGATGATTACCGCCGTGAAATGGAGCCGCATGCGCGCGGGAGCATACTGGTGGCTGCTGTATTTGAAGCTTTCCTGAGCATTTACAAAAGCCGCATTGCCGACCTGCTGCGCATCGCCTCCAACGGCACCGGCATTTTGCGCCAGGGCGAGCTGCCGCCCGACCTGGTAGACCGCCTGGCCAATGAAGCCGCCAAAGCCGCCGGCCATGTGCTTACCATGTGCATACGCGCCATTGACTATTGCCCGCCCATTGACATTACATTTGGCGATTACCTGCGCGCGATTATTACTGCTGATATGGATATTGTGAAAGACGACAGCCGCGACTACCGCCTGGCGTTTATTGATGCTTTCCGCCGCCGCGGCATTTACCCCGACGGCATTAAGACCCTGAGCGTGGAAAGCCTGGGCTACCCGCTGCAGAACATTGGCTTTATGACGGATAAGCGGGGCACTTTGATGCAGAAGAAAGAGGATGGCGAGAACGATCACCTGAATACAACCACTAAAGAGCTGCTGGCTATTGTGAACGGCTTTTTGCGCGATTACGGGGATGAGATCAAGTATGTGAACGACCGCCGCAGCATATTCTATAAAACAAGAGAGTACATCACCGGCCGGTATGAAAAAGGCCGCCCCGGCGTACCGGGCCTGCATACCCGCCTGAATACAAAGTTTGCGCAATCGGAAGATTTTGCGCGCCTTACCGGCATGGCCTTCGTGGAAAACTACCGGGAGCTGGGCCTGCGCCAGTCCAGCCAGTACGACGGCGCCTCTTTCCAGATACTGAAACTCAGGCTGGTAACCCGCGTAGGCCCTAACGGCTCGCAGATCAACAACGTGGTGTTTTCCCTTATCCAGCGCAGCGGCGTGATATTTAAAGACGGGCAGGTAGCGGGCTACTTTACCCCCAATAAAAATGCGCTGGCGCAAACCACCGACGAAGAGGAGCCCATACCCGAAGGCGGTTTTGAGTTCCGCGGCGGCTGCACGCTGATCTTTGACCTGGACACCCAAACGCTGAAGTACGCCATCTCCAAACCTATTATTGATATACAAAGCCTGGAAGATGGCTGTACGCCGGCCCTGAACTCTAAACGCATACGATGCCAGTACCGCTACCAGAACGGGGAAGCGGATTTTCGCCTGAACGATTATTTCCAGTTCTTCGGCAACGGTTTCCATTACATGACAGAGCCTTTTGCTTTTCTTCACCAACATTAACCGCACCTCATGACCACGCAAATAAAAGGCGCGCGTAAAGTAGCTGTCCGCGCCAAAAATACCACTGCTGCAGCACCGGACCGGGTTTCCATCCGCATGTACTGTTTGGGTACCGGCGACTGCTTTGTGATCAAATTCTTCAGCCGTAAAACCACCTGCTTTACCATGATGATAGATTGCGGCAGCTGTAAAGGCACACCCGCCGCATTTGCGCCTTACCTTAATGAGCTGAAGCAGTACGTAAATAACACCGTAGACCTGCTGATAGTAACCCATGAGCATAATGATCATGTAGACGGTTTTGCCAAGCACCCCGACATTTTTGAGCAGCTGGAAATCAGGGAGGCCTGGTTTGCCTGGACAGAGAACCCCGACGATCCCAATGGCTATGCACAGGAGCTGCAAACCAAACGCGGAAAAATGCGCGCAGCCCTGCACAATGCCATTAACGCGGTTAAAGACCGGCACGAGAATTTAAAGATCGGTGGGCACGGTGAGGAAATGAACAGCAATTTTAACCGCATTATGCTTAACAACAGCGCCGCTTTTATTGACGGGCTGGACACGCTGGCTTCCATTAACCTGCACGGCACCGCAACCGGAGCCGCGCCGCTGCCGGGCATGCGTATTATTAAAGATATACTTATAAAGAAGAAGGTAAAGATCCGCTACCTGAACCCCGGCGATATCGTAAGCCTGCCGCTTTTGCAGGGCGTTAAGTTTAATGTGCTGGGCCCGCCCACCAACCGCGAGTTTATTTTTAAAGATGGCAAGGCCGGCACAGACGTGTACCGGAAAAACCTGACGCTGAACGACAGCGCGCTTTGCGTAAACGCTTTTCTTGCCCTGAATAATTCCGAAAGAAACGATGTGCCTTTTATCAGCGACTACATAGCTGCATACGGGGCAACAGCGGCCATTTACAACAGCCCCGGCAACCAGTGGCGCAAGATCAACGATGACTGGCTTTCCAGCGCCGGTTCGCTGGCGTTGCGGCTGAACAGCCATATCAACAATACCAGCCTGGCCCTGGCTATTGAGTTTGAAAAAAGCGGAAAGGTATTGCTGTTTCCCGGCGATGCCGAGTATGGCAGCTGGGAAAGCTGGCACCAGATAAAAAAATGGGAAAAGAAAGGGCGGGATGGCAGGCACCTTACGGAATGCCTGCTGAACCGCACGGTGTTTTATAAAGTAGGCCATCACCTCAGCTACAACGGCACTGCCCTGGAAAAGGGCATACTGATGATGGAAAGCGAAGAGCTGGCGGCCATGGCAACGCTTGACCGGCGCCGCATTGCAGAAAAGTGGAAGAGCACCATGCCCAACCGCCTGCTGCTGCAGGAGCTCATCAAACGCTGCCAGGGCAAGGTGTTTATCATGGACGAATACCAGCTGTGCAACCGCCCCTCACACCAGCTGGACCCCCATACCCTGGGTAAAAGGGTATATGAAGAAGGGTGGGGAACCGGGCCGGATGCAGGCACCCTGCTGTATAAGCAGTACGCTATTACTAACCTTTAGCCGGCCATACGTTGTTGGTAACATCCGCATCCATAAAAATGCCGCCGTCGATATTCAACGACTGTATTTTCTTTTTGGTGGGAATGCGTACCTGCGCCTGCTGCAGGTTCGCCTGCCATACCCCCGGCGTTTGATGCAGGGTATCTGTGCTGCCGTCGGTATAGGTAATGTTCACATCAAAAGGGGCGGCCATACCGCCGATGTTATCTACCTGTAACGTATACCCCTGTGCGTTAGCTACCGGTTTATGCGCTGCAAGGTCTATATAATCAGGGGAAAAGAACCAGCTGTTCCAGAACCAGTTGAGGTTGCGGCCGGCTACGTTGTTGAACGTGTTAAAGAAATCCCAGGGTATGGGATGTTTGCCATGCCAGCGGTCCATAAAGGCGTGCAGGCATTTTTTGAACAGCGCATCGCCCAGCAGGTCTTTGGCCGCCAGGTAGCCCAGGGAAGCCTTGCCGTATTCATTGTTGCCTAACCCTGCGCCTCCCAATACGTCGCCCGGGGTTATAATGGGAATGTCTTCATCAGCGCCGGGATCGTGTATCCAGTAATCCACGCGGAACTGCTTATACAGTTCTTCCGCCTTTTCCTTACCCTGGTCGTCGCGCCCTATCAGCAGCTCAAAGGTAGTGGCCCAGCCTTCATCCATAAAACCGTAGCGGGTTTCGTTAATGCCCATGTAAAAGGGCATGTAGGTATGCGCAATTTCATGCTCCGCCACAAATTTGGTAAAAGAGGTATCGGGCGTGGAACCGTCGTTGGCCATCATTGGATATTCCATATCCGCATAGCCCTGGAACACCGTCATCTTCTCATACGGGTAAGGCACGCCCGGCCATTTATGTGACAGCCAGCTAAGCGCATGCCGCCCGAAAGATACCATGTGGTGATAATCGGCCGCTGTATCGTTATACATGGCCTGCACGCTGGCGCGGCGTTGGGTGGCGTCGTCCACTACCACGCTGGAGGCGTCCCATACAAAATGATCGCTGATGCCAAAGGCCATGTCCGGGATGTTGCTGGCTTTGAACTGCCAGCTGTTGATGTCATTTTGCGCCGTAACATTTTTGGCCTGCAGCTCCTGGTTGTTTACAATGTGTATGATTTCGCCGGAAGTTTGGGAGGCCTGCAGCCTTTTGGCAAACGCCGGCTGCAGCAGCTTTTCCGGTTGCTGCAGGGTGCCGGTGCCGCACACAATATAGTTTTTGGGCACGTTCACCGTAACGGTATAGTCGTTAAAGTCGCTGTAAAATTCATGGGCATCGGTAAAGGTCATCTGGTCCCACCCGTTGTAATCATCGTACACGGCTACACGCGGGTAAAAGTAAGCCAGGAAATAGGTGGTGGAGTCTATCATGCCTTCGCGGTTGCTGATCAGGGAAACCTGGTAATGCCAGTCGAAGGTAAGCTTCACAGAGTCGTGCGGCAGCAGGGGCATGGCCAGCGGTACGGGCTGCCAGGTAAAGTAACGGCTGCTTTCGCGCCACCGGCGCTGTTCCCCGTTCACGCTAAAGCCGTCGATATGCACGCCGTCTGTAAGGTAATCGGCCGGTGCGCCGCTCTGCCGGGGAGCGCCGGGTTTATGAATGTTCAGGAACAGCTTAATGACCAGGTGCTCCAGCGTATCGGGGCTGTTGTTTATATAGGTGATCTCCTCCTGCCCGCGGATGTTGCGGTCAGGCGGCAGGGCGGTGATGTTGATATTATAGCGGGCGCGGTTTTGCCAGTAGTTTTTACCGGGCTGGCCATCCGCAGCGCGGGTGCCGTTGCGAAAAGCCTGCTTAACATCGCGGGGCATGTAAAGGTGCTGCGCATTTGCATACGAACAGCCGGCTACAGCCAGTATTAATAATAGTGCGTAACGGAACATGAACGATTATTTTGAAACATTTTAGGTGGAATGAAGATATAACTTATTTGCACAGCCGGCAACCTTCACCGCCATTCTGCTGCTTTTTACCGGCGGTTTTCTATCCTTTCGCCTTTTTACGCTTTACCGGTGGCAGGGGTAATGTATGTTTGC
The DNA here is from genome assembly GCF_035761305.1 of Chitinophaga sp. GTDB lineage: Bacteria > Bacteroidota > Bacteroidia > Chitinophagales > Chitinophagaceae > Chitinophaga. The sequence continues at coordinate 6,149 of NZ_DASTRI010000208.1, forward strand.
AGTGTTATAAGCCATCCAAAATCCTTTTCCGATGAATGAACAATCACATACCCCCATTCTTGAAGTAAGCGGCCTGCATGTATCTTACGGCAGCTTCCAGGCTGTAAAGGATGTTTCCTTTACCGTAAATGCCGGTGAAATATTCGGCTTCCTGGGGCCCAACGGCGCGGGTAAAACCAGTACGCTCAGCGCTATAGAAGGCTTGCTGAAGCCGCGTGCCGGCCGTATTACCGTTGCCGGTTATGATATTGCAGAACAGCCCCTCCATGCCCGCGCTAATATGGGCGTACAGCTGCAGGCCACCAGCTTTCAGCCCGAGCTTACCATTACAGAAATCATACGGCTGTACGCCGGTATTTATGGTGCGCCCATTTCCACGGAGCAGATACTTTCCATCCTGCGGGATATTAAGCTGGAAGATGCCGCCGGCAAACGTTTTGGCCAGCTTTCCGGCGGGCAGCAGCAGCGTGTATCGCTGGTAATAGCCACCATTCACGATCCGCACCTGGTATTGCTGGACGAGCCTACCTCCGGCCTTGACCCGCAATCGCGCCGGCAGCTGTGGGAGCGTATAGAAGCTATCCGCGATAAAGGCAACGGCGTGCTGCTTACCACGCATTCCATGGAAGAAGCGGAAGCCGTTTGCGACCGCATTGCCATTATTGACCACGGCAGGGTAGTAGCCATTGATACGCCGCTGCAGCTGGTAGAGCGATTCCGCCATGAGCCGGAAGTGCTGGGCGCATCGCGCAAAGGAAAAGTTACCCTGGAAGATGTATTTATCGGGCTTACCGGCCGCGAGATCCGTTCATAACCTTAAACTGCTGTTACCATGAAAAATAATATTCCTGCTACTGCTACTGTTTTAAATACTTTATTGCGCGCCGACTTTACCACGCAATGGCGTAACCGCCGTTCCGTATTGCTGGTGTTCCTGGTGCCGCTGGTCATACTTATGTCGTGGAAAGGCTTGGTAGATAAGCTGGGCGGCGCTTTTGTCTTATCCATCTGCATTACCATAGGCCTTACTGCTATAGGGCTGATGGGCTATACCAACTCCGTTGCGCGCGACCGTGACAAAGGTATTTTCCAGCGACTGCGCGTAGCGCCTGTTGCATCGTGGACCATCATGATCAGCCGCCTGGCGGTGCAGATAGCCATGATACTGGGGCTTACCATTGCCGTATTTATTGTGGGCGCGCGTGTAGATAATATTTCGCTTACGCCTGCCGGTTATTTGTTTGGCTTTGTAATGGCATTAATAGGCGGCGCCGTTTACCTGGGCCTGGGGCAAATGATCGTAGGGCTGATCAAGAACCCCGAAACCGTAAGCGCGACTACCCGTTTGGTATACTTTGGTTTTATTATGATCGGTATGTTTGGTGAGCTGGGCATGCTGGGTAAGGAAATTCAAACCATTGTTGTATGGTCGCCCTTTGGCGCAGTAAAACGTATTTTATCCGACAGTCTTGTGCCCGCTCACTGGAATGCCGGCAGCACGCAGGCATTGCTGGCCACCATTGGATATGCCATTCTTTTTTCACTGCTGGGTATTAAATGGTTCCGCTGGAACACAAAATAAAATGGATGAATTAACTGGAAAAACCAGCGATCACCAGTATATTTGCGGCAACTTTGAAACAGGTTGTCGCAATATTATTATTGGCTGGCCTGCTAAGCCAGATGTTCAGTAAAGCACTGATCATAGCTGAGTTTGAGCTGAACAGGGATTACATTGCCAAAAACCTTTGCGTAAACCGCAACAGGCCAAAGATGCACTGTAACGGCCACTGCCACCTGATGAAGAAGATGAAGCAGGAGGAGCACAAAGACCAGGAAAACCCCGAGCGCCGGCTGGAGAACAGGCTGGAGATCATTTGCACCGCGCTTACGCCCTTACGGCTTAACCACACCTTGATTGTTAGTACTATACAATATCCCGTTTTCAAAGAAAATACCTGCACTGTATTTGTTGCAGGTCCCTTCCATCCCCCGCAGGCATAAGCCTTTCTTCACCAGTTATTTTTCAGTTTCAGTAATGTTAGCCAGGTGCTTTGCCATGCATGCACCCGGCGGCCGCGAATTTATTGGCGCTGCTACGGCTGCTTTTAATAGTTGCAGCATTGCCCTGGGGCAGTGCACCAGCGCACGATGATATGACGCATATGCGCACTAGGCATCGATATTGACAGGTGCATTCATGGCTGCTTTTGAACGCTGCCACTGAGCATTGCCAACTACCGTTAACATTACCATTGCTGCTGTATGCTACCTGCATACAACCGTTTTCCGGCGCTGCTTTGCGCTGGAAACAGCTACCTGTTCTTTTACCTGAAGCACTACTCAAATGAAAAGGGGATTATTGTTTTTAATACTAACATGCGCAACGCTTACAGCGGTTGCGCAGGACTCAACCGCCATTACCGAACTGCAGCCGGTAATTGTGAGCGCCAGCCGCACGCAGCAGAAAAGAAGCGATGCGCCGGTAGCCATCAGCACCATTACCACCAAAACGCTGCAAGATACCAAAGCCAACCGTTTAGACCAGCTGCTCAATAAAGTAAGCGGCGTATTTATGGTAAGCCTGGCCAATGAACAGCACGAAATGAGCATCCGCCAGCCCATGACTACCAAAAGCCTGTTCCTTTACCTGGAAGATGGTATTCCCATCCGCACTACGGGCCTGTATAACCACAATGCCCTGCTGGAAATGAATATGGCGGCTGCAAAGCAAATTGAGATCATCCGCGGGCCTGCATCGTCGCTGTACGGGGCAGAAGCAGTAGGCGGCGCGGTAAACATTATAACGGTTGCGCCGCCGCCGGTAAGCACCGGCATGGTAAGCCTGCAGGCCAATAACAACGGTTACAAACGGGCCGACATACAGGCCGGCAGCACCTTCGGCAAATGGGGCCTGGTAGTAAGCGGCTACTATGCCAACCGGCACAACGGCCCCGTTGATTACAGCGACTTTCATAAAACAGCGGTTACCCTGCGCGCCGATTACAAGGCCGGCGACAGAACTACCTGGAGCAGCAGCATCAGCTTTATAGATTATTACAGCGATATGACCGGCTCACTGGACAGCGCGCACTTTGCGCAAAAGAACTACTCCACGCCTTACTCGTTCACCTACCGTAAAACTACGGCGCTGCGTATACGCAGCGGCATTACCCAGCAGTGGAACGATAACAGCCAAACGCAGGTAACCGTTATGTTCCGCGATAATTCGGTAAAGCAAAACCCATCGTATTACATTGCCGACAGCCGCACCAATCCGCTGCTGGCCAACGGGCAGCTGAACAACAGCTCTTTTAACAGCTACCTGCTGGTAGCCCAGCACCAGCAGCAGTTTAAATGGATGGGCAGCAAGCTGATAGGCGGCATTAGCGCAGACATTAGTCCCAGTACGTATGTAGCAAGATATATACAGATCAGCAAGGATGGCAAAGGCAATTATGTGAGCTACCAGGCTCCTGACTCAACCCTCAGTAATTATGCCACCGGCATTAATAACCTGGCCTCCTATGTGCATTATGAAATGAGCCCGCTGCCGGGCCTGAAGCTGGTAGCTGCTTTGCGCTATGACTTTTACCATTTTGACTTTGATAACCATTTGCCGGCATCCGCCTCTACCGGCGCGCCATCTACCAAAATGGATTTTAACCGCGTTACGCCCAAAGCGGGATTTACCTATAACTACAAAGGCATAGGCGTGTACGCCAATTACAGCCAGGGCTACGTGCCCCCGCAGGTATCTGAGCTGTTCAACAGCGTAAAGGTGCCTTACCTGCAGCCGCAAACCTTTTTCAATTATGAAGCAGGCGGGTGGTTCTCTTTGCTGCAGCATAAGCTGTACGCCGACTGGAGCGTGTACCTCATGAACGGCACCAATGAAATAATTTCCGTACGCCAGGACGATGGCACCTTCCAGAACCAGAATGCGGGTAAAACCCGCCACCGGGGCGCGGAGTATGGCATTACTTACCGGCCCTGCAGCCAGTGGATGTTCCGCATAAGCGCTACCAACGCCAAACATACCTTTACGGATTATGTGGAAAAGGGCAGCGACGTAAGCGGCAATGAAATGAGCGCCGCCCCGCATTTCATTGGCAATGCGGAGGTCATGTACCACCCCGCCTTTATTAAAGGTTTTCGTATAGGCATGGAGTGGCAGCATTTGGGCAAGTACTGGATGGACAATGCCAACACCCGGCAATACAATGGTTTTGACCTGGTGAACCTGCGCATGGGTTATACCTTGGGGCGCTGCGAAGTATGGGTGAATGCCCTGAACCTGTTCAATAAATATTATTCTACATTGGCCAGCAAATCATCTTACGGGTACAGCTACAACCTGGGCGATCCCCGGGAATGGAACGTAGGCGTAGCTTTCAGGATGGGCAAAAAATAACGGAAGCATGAAAAAGAACATATACAAGCTGCACCGCACCTTATCGCTCATTATTGCGCTGCCTGTGCTGCTGTGGGCCATCAGCGGGTTTATGCACCCGTTAATGACCACCATTCGCCCGCAGGTAGCTACGCAGGTATTGCCTGCGCGTGCTATTGATACCACGCATATAAAAACGCCGCTGTCCGCGGCTTTGAAAAAGCATCATATAGACAGCGTTGCCGGCTTTCGCCTGGTGCATATTGATACCACCTGGTTTTACCAGGTGCAGGTGCCGGGCAAACAGGAACCGCTATACTTCAGCGCCATTAACGGCAAGCTGCTGACGGCCGGTAACTGGCTGTACGCCCAATACCTGGCGCGGCAATTTTTAGAAGGAGCGGATGGAAGCGACAGCGCTGCTGCGCCGGTAGCTGCTGCATCTTCGCCTGAAGCGGGCGCCCTGCACGACTGCTGCGATGCCGCTACCTCCTGCGTGCTGAACAACGAAAAAGGCAGCAAGGTGCGCGATGCATCCATGCTTACGGCATTTAATGAAGAATACAAGGAAATTAACCGCCTGCTGCCGGTGTACAAGGTTACGTTTGAGCGGGCAGACGGCATCCGCATTTACGTGGAAACCACACAGGACCGCTTTGCCTTTGCCATGGACAACCACCGCGCCCTGTTCGACTGTATTTTCCGCAACCTGCATACCTGGGACTGGCTGAACCTGTTAGGCAGGGCCAAACATTTTGTGCTGGGCTGCATTGCTTTAACGGCATTGATAACGTCTGTACTGGGGCTGTACATTTTCTTTACCACCAAAAGCAAAAAGGCATCCGGCAACGGCCTGGTAAAGGCCCGGCGCTACCACCGTTATACGGCGGTTATAGCATCGCTGTTCACGCTGATGTGGACGTTCAGCGGCAGCTACTACGCTTTTAGCAGGCTGCAACCAGACACCCGTTACAATTACTTTGTGAACGACCATTTTGCCGCATCCGCTGCTGATATTCCATTTGGAAAGCTGCAGCAGAAAGTAGCCGCCCCCATTACCAACGTCAGCATGGTGCGCCTGCCTTCGGGCAACTACTGGCAGGTATATACGAAAGGAAAGCCGGTCATTCAGTATGTGCACACCGGCACCTTTGCTTTGCTGCCCCGGGGCGATGCGCAATATGCCCGCCACCTGGCCGCACAGTTCAGCGGCAACCATGCGGCCGCTGTTACCGGCACCGCATATGTTACAAAATTCACCGACGAATACAACTTTGCAGACAAACGCCTGCCGGTGTGGAAAGTGGCTTATAACACCCGCCATCATGAACGGTATTATGTGGAAACGGCTTCGGGCCGGCTTTCTGTACGTGTTAACGATCTGGACATGCCGCAGGGCTATTCCTTTGCGCTGTTTCATAAACACCACTTCATGGACTGGGGCGGTAAAACCGTGCGTGATATAAGCACGATGTTCTGGGTGCTGATGCAGGTGGTGATGGTAAGCGTGGGATTAACATTGTATGTTGTATGGCGCAGGAAAACAGGAAAGGCGCGGCGCGCGCCTATACATACAGCTCCGCTTAGCGGTAATAGCGTTGCTCAATGATGGCGATGCGTTACGCCACTACCGCTACCATTTCCAGCACCGGCCGGCCCAGGGCTTCGTTGCCGTTAATGGTAATATAAGGCTGCGCGGCAGACCGGGTAATGCCTTTGGTAAACAAACGCCAGGCGATTTCGCCGTCAATCCCTACTGCTGTACTTACAATAGCTGCAGGCGTATCAGCAAGCAACTGCCAGCTGCCTGCATGCTGCTGTAAATACCAGCTGCCGCCGCCGGGACCTGTAACCGTAAACTCAATAAGGGTACCCGGCGGCGCTGTGGTGTGCCGGTAGGTATACGGCAATGCCCGCATAAATGTGTCCAGCAGCGGGTAGTATAGTTCGGGTGTCATTAACGGGGCTGTTTGCCCTACTGCCAGGCGTATCTGCTGCTGGTGGTGCCATATCTCCGTATATTCCCTTGCAATATGAAACCAGTTGGCCGACCGTTCCTCACCGGCCCAGCTTACGGCAAATATGGCGTTTTCAAAGGGCGGCAGCGCTTTCATGAGCTGGTGCACCTGCGGTAAGCTTTGCTCCAGCCACTCAATAAGAATAGCGGGGCTTAGCCGCCTTGCAGCGGTTATCCAGTTGTTATTCAGCTGGTTCACATAATTCACCAGCGCCTGGTTAGTGTCAATAACCGGTACGCCGGGCGGCGTGTAATGATCGCGGTACATACTGATGTTGCGCAGCTGTACATCTGTAATATGCGCGGTAATATCTTTTACTGTCCAGCCTTTGCATATTGTTTCCAGCTGCCAGTCGGCTGCGGTTAAGCTGTGCAGCAGCGTAAGCAGGTGCTCATGCAGAATAGGGAAGAGGTGGATGGTATTGATGGGTGGCATAAAATGGTAGCTGGTGTAGGATAAATGTACTGATATTTCATTTTAGCGTTTCAATACAGTATTCTTTGTCCAAAGTTTTCAATACGGTTATTAACCTTCATTTCAGTGTGCTTTGTCCAAAGTTCCAATTCCGGCCTGCACCCGCCTGTTTGAATGGCTATCGGGCATTATCAAGCGTACAGGCTTTAAGTCAATAATTATACGTTACCTGTCGTGTCACGCCGGGCAAAGGGCCGTCATTTGGAACTTTGGGACAATGTGCCACAGGTAAATAGTGGTCATGGATGGTCATTGATGATCATTGCTGTAAACGGACAACATTATTACCAGTTACATCGCCCCGTTACACTGCCATACTAATTACATTTCGCTTGCAGGTTCAAATGACGGCCCTTTGCCCGGCGTGATGCGCTTGATGCCGGTTAATAGTGTTATCCAATTTCATACGCTTTGTAAAGCTAAATAGCAGCATAAACAGGCGGGTGCAGGCCGGAGTTGAACCTGCAAAGAAAGTAGACTAAAATAGCTATGGCAAATGACCGGCATAAACCGGCCTACCATCACGCCGGCCCGGTATAATGCACCTGTACCAGTTTTGCAATCGCATCACGGGATGCGGCAGCATCCTGGCTGGTATCTTCAATCTTCTCCACATGCTCCGCCAGGGTTTCGTCGTTTACGTGCTCACGTATCCAGGTGGAGTAATCGTGCCGTTGCAGGTGATACATCCAGGTTTCATTATCCAGCCCTTCTGCTATTTCAACAAAGCGGTGCAGGTTGCTGGCTTTCAGGTGCAGCTTGCCTTCAGGGCCGGTAAAGAAAAAGCTGTCGGGGCCCATGTCGCCGATGGCGTATTTGCGTTTGTGGCGCTGCAGCACCTGGTGGGGAACAAGGGTGCGCACCAGGAACGGCGCTTCGCCTGAAGGGCGGTGCCATACCAGGGTTTCGCCTTTTTGCAGGGCAGCCGCCGGCAGGGCGGGGAGGCGGGTGTGAATAGCCGCAGCATAGCTGTTCAGCGTTTCATGCGGCGCTTCGCCTACTGCCATAATAGTGGTGGCATTGTCAAGCAAGGATTGATGCAGCAGCTCAGGGCGGGGCGTAATAGCCACAAAGTTGGTAAAGGCTTTCAGGGAGGTAAAGGCGTGGGGGTTGGCTGCCGCAGGCGCCAGGTGATGCGCTTCATCCAGTAATATCCAGTGCGGGCGGCCTTTGCGCTGGCGCAGGTCCTGCAGGGCGGCAAGCAGCTGTTCAAAAAAGACGGGCTTTTCTTCCATGGATAATGCCAGCGTGCATACCACCACGCTTTCATGCGGTTTTTCCAGCAGCTGTATCAACGGCTCAATGGCAGGCGGCTGCTTTACATCGCCAATAGTTACGGTGCCTTCCAGCTCAAGATAATCGCCCTCAGGATCTATCATCAGGAACTGGTAGCCGTGTTGTAGCAATATCTCCATAAAGGCGGCGGTGAATGTGGTTTTTCCGCCCCCACTGGTGCCAGCCAGTATAATATTTGTACCGTAAGGCGGTATCATAAAGGGGGCATTATCATAGCGGTCGCCCAGCGGCAGGTAATGCCGTTGCAGCAGCGGGTCCAGCTCCAGCAGGTCATCAGCCTGCAGGCGGGCAGCCAGCTGCATTACACCTGCGCCGTGATCGCCCGGTGTGATCCAGTCGCTGATCTTTTGCAGGGCCGGCAGGGCATTGGCAACACTCACGGCGCACTCCGCCGCCTGCAGCATGGCCGTATCGTTTTCCGCATCGCCTATGGCTACTACGTTGTGCATGGAAAAGCCCATGCTGTCCAGCGCGGCAGCCAGTCCTGCGGATTTATTAATGCCGGGCGGCAGCACCATTACAGCGCCTTTGTTAAAAATGATCTGCCGTTCTATACCAAATTGTTTGATTACTTCCAGCACCGTGCCCTGGTATGGCTCCCAGGTGGCAACAATTACGCGGCCGGCCGAAAGGGGCGTTACGCCGCGTTTGCGCAGCTCCTCAATAAAGGCGGCGGGCGGCGCTTCGCCCAGGGCGGTTTCTTCCAGGGTGGACGGGTTGTATACCAGCGCCCCATTTTCCGCTACAATACGGTCAAACAGGGTATGTTCGGGAAAAATGGCTTTCAGCTCATCCAGCTCACGGCCGGTTACCAGCAGCAGGGTGCGGCCCGTGGCTTTCAGCGCTTTAATGGCCGATATGGTTTCGCCGGTCACCCTTCCGTGGTGGGCCAGGGTACCGTCATAATCAGTGGCTAATACATAGTATCTCATGCCAGCGTAGGTACAGTAATTATACCAAAGGAAGCAGGAGGTAAGAAGTATAAATATTACTATTTTTGCTATCTACATTTTATTATGAGTGCAGCTAAAGGAGCAGTTACCGGTAATAACCGCATCATCATCCAGGAATGGGTGCAGCTATATGCCGATGGTATGTACACCTGGGCCTATTATAAAACATCTGATAAGGCCCTGGCGGAAGACCTGGTGCAAGATACCTTTCTGGCTGCCTTGCAGGCTGTTGATAACTTTAAGCAGGATAGCCAGCCCAAAACCTGGCTGTTCTCCATCCTGAATAACAAGATTATTGACCACTTCAGGAAACAATTCCGCAACCCGGTTGTTAACGAAGCAGACAGCGGACTGTCTTTTTTCTTTAACAGTGATGAGGAGTGGTACCGGGAACGCCGCCCGCAGGAGTGGGGCACTACGGATGCGCACATACTGGACGATCCTGATTTCCGTAAAATACTGCAGCATTGCATGCACCTGCTGCCCGGTTCCTGGCTGGCCGCAGTGAAGCTTAAATACCTGGAGGAAAAAGACGGGAAAGAAATCTGTCAGGATTTGCAGATAACGCCGTCTAATTTCTGGCAGATCATGCACCGCGCCAAGCTGCACCTGAGAAACTGTCTTGAAAATAACTGGTTTAAAAAGTAGAACGGATTATGAAGCGGGTGTTACATATCATATTGCTTTCCTGTACCAGGGCAACAGAATTGATAGAAAAGGATATTTATTTTAAACTGTCTGTAGTAGAAAAAATACAGCTGACCGTACATGCCGGTATCTGTGGCATGTGCCACCGCTACCGCAAACACAGCCGGTTGCTGCACCAGTTAATGATAAAGCTGCATTTACACGACCACGAGCATGAACCACCCCCCATACCCGGTGAACAGGAAAACATGGCCGGGCTAAAGGAAAAGATCATCAGCCGCCTGGAAGAAAAATAAAAAACCAGGATGCCTGTGTCAGGTTGATATTACTGTGCCGGATACACGGTAAAGATTTCATCACCTATAAAACTGACAACGATGGAGAACAAAAAGAAAGTACTGCTTACCAGCTCGCTGCTGGCCGGCGCCTTACTGGCCACCGCTAACATGCAGGCGAATGCTGCAGACCTTTTCCGTTTTAACAACCTGGGTAACGGCGAAGCCGTAAGAACCCGCCTCATGGACGATGCCGGACACGCACGCACCATGGAGCTGAACTGTGGCGCAAAAAAAGACTCCACCAGCATGAAAAAAGGCAAGGACGGTAAATGTGGAGAAGGCAAGTGCGGCGAAGGCAAATGCGGCGATAAAAAGTCAAAAACGAAAATGAAAAAGGCCGACTCCACCAAGGTAAAGCCCGCAGCCAGGTAATCGCCGGCGGCAGCGGCGCGGCTCCCGGCCGCTGCTTTACCTGCGGCTTTTTATTGGACACATTTAAATTGCTTTATCATGGTAGGAATAGGTTTCAGAAAAGACTTTGCCACCACGCTGCTGCAAAACCCGCTCTTTAATCCCGCGTTTATAGAGGTAGCGCCCGAAAACTGGATCGGTGTGGGCGGCTACTGGAAAAAGCTGTTTCACCAGGCGCTCGAAAAATATCCCCTGTATACGCACGGGCTTTCCCTGTCTGTAGGCAGCCCCGATGAGCTGGACCTGGATTTTCTGCAAAAAGTAAAAACCTTCCTGCGCGATACCAATGCACAGATCTACTCCGAACACCTGAGCTATGCCAAATGTGACAATGCGCACCTGTATGACCTGCTGCCCATTCCCTTTACCGGGGAGGCCGTGCGGCACGTGAGCCGCCGCATCCGGCAGGTGCAGGATTTCCTGGAAAGGAAAATCGCCATTGAGATCGTAAGCTACTACACACCGGTAGCGCCCGAGCTTACGGAGATCGCTTTTATTAACGGCGTGCTGGAAGAAGCCGGCTGCGACCTGCTGCTGGACGTGAATAATGTATATGTGAACGCCTTCAACCACCAGTACAATGCAAAGGCGTTTATTGACCAGCTGCCCATGGATAAGGTGGCATATATACATATGGCCGGCCATGAAAAGGTGGCCGATGACCTGATCATAGACACGCATGGCGAAGCTATTATAGACTCGGTGTATGACCTGTTTGCCTACACCATACAGCGCCTGGGCCGCGATGTGCCGGTGCTGCTGGAAAGGGATTTTAACATACCGGAGCTGGATGAGCTGCAGCAGGAAATGAACCGCCTGCGGCAGATCAAAAATGCATATCTCGAAAACAGTGCCTATGTCAACGCCTGAAACCACTTTCCGCCACCAGTCGGCATTGGCGGAATATTGCCGCACCGGTAAATACCAGGCCATTCCCGGCGTGCGCGGGCAGCATGTTACACATTACCGCCGCCTGGTGTACAATGTGGTGGATGATATGCTGCAATCTGCCTACCCGCTTACGCATAACCTGCTCACCACGCGCGAGTGGAATGCGCTGGTGCAGGAGTTCTTCGCCAGCCATCCCTGCCAGTCGCCGCAGGTGTGGTACATGCCCAGGGAACTGTATGAATATCTTTCATCAAAAGCGCACAAGCTGGAAAAGAAGTACCCGTTCCTGTTAGAGCTGCTTTGGCTGGAGTGGCTGGAGGTGCAGCTGTTTATGATGGAAGACCGTCCTGCTGCTTATACCACCATTGGCCACATAGACACTGATCCGCTGGTGCTGAACCCCGAATATCACCTGCAGCATTTTGAATACCCGGTACATTTAAAGAACGCCAAACAGCTCACGGCTGCCGATAAAGGCGATTATTTCCTGGTGCTGTTCCGTAAGCCCGACAGCGGGGAGGTAACTTTCATGAACCTGTGGCCCGCGCTCGTAGCCATGCTGGAAATATTACAGGAAAGCCCGCAAACCATGCCTGCCCTGGTGCAGCAATGCTGCGCAGCCTGGCAGCTGCCGGTTACTCCCGAAGTGGAGGCCGCTGCGCGCGATTTTGTTTCCCAGGCGCTGAACACCCGGCTGATCATCGGGTTTAAAACCAAACATTAAGGCCCGGCGGCATTAACCCCGCACGCCCTGCAGCGTAAAAAATCAGCAACTAACCCTTAGCTTTGTTATACAAAATTCCTGTATGGCAATACGCATCAACCCTTTTTCCAAAATTAATAATGATACCGGCTTTGGAACCAGCTCCAGCGGCTCGGTAGGGCGTTTTGTGAACCGCGACGGCACCTTTAACCTGCGTAAGGAAGGACGCCCGTTCTGGGACCGGGTAAGCCTGTACCATATCATGCTGAACCTGTCGCCGGTGAAGTTTTTCTGCGCTATTATCCTGTTCTTTATTGCCATTAACCTGGTGTACACGGTTATTTATTTTACACTGTGCGCAACCCAGTTTGCCGGCATTATGAGCCACAGCAGGTGGCAGCTGTTTAAAGAGCTTTATTTCTTCAGCACCGAAACCTTTACCACGGTGGGCTATGGCCGCGTAAACCCGGTTGGCGACGGCGCTAACTTCGTAGCCTCCCTGGAAGCCCTTAACGGGTTCCTGTACCTGGCCGTGTTCACCGGTTTAATATACGGCCGCTTTTCCAAGCCCAAAGCGTTCCTCCTGTTCAGCGACTATGCTGTAATAGCGCCCTACCAGGATAAAACGGGCTTTATGTTCCGCCTGGCTTCCTATAAGAACAACCATACCTTAACAGATGTGGAGGTAAAGGTAACCACCGCGCTGCTGGTAACAGAAAACGGTAAAACCGCTTACAAGTTTTATGATCTGCCGCTGGAACGCAGTAAAATACAGAACCTGCCCATGAACTGGACGGTAGTGCATCCCATTGACGAGAACAGTCCCCTGCAGGGATTGAATGAAGCGGATCTTAAAGCCGCCGACCTGGAGATATATGTGCTCATCCGCGCTTTTGACGATGTATTCTCCAACTTTGTATTAAAACGTACTTCCTATACTTACCAGGAGATAAAGTTCAACCACCGCTTTGTGCCCATGTACCGCGAAACGGGCACCACTACTATCCTGGAGCTGCATAAGCTCAGCGAGTCCGTAGAAGTGGAGGTAACAGTGCCGCAGCCGTTCAGCCCTGTTGATTAAAACAACGTTTTTTTTCATAAATAAACCCTGCCGTGGCAACGGCAGGGTTCATTTTATATGCAGATGGCTGCAATAGCGGCTTACTGCTTTATCTCCAGGCAAACGACCTTTCCATCTCCCGAAGTAGCGATCAATGTTTTTTCATTTACCGGCTGCACGGTATTCACCAGGCAGTTGGAGAACTTGTAGCGCCAGCGCAGGCTGCCATCTTTAGCCGACAGGGCGTATACCACGCCGGATTGCGTGGGTACATACACCACGTTACGGTATTCGTTAATAGGAGAAGGGCATATCTCGTAACCCAATGCCACGGGCGATTTCCAGGTTATTTCCTGGCTGGCGGAGCGGCTGTTATAGGCGATTACAGCACCCTGCATGGTTTTGGCATATACGCGGTTACTGTCTGCAGAAAGGCCCATGGACTCCCGCACCCAGTTGGCCGTGTCGCGGTGCCGCCACAGCTGTGCGCCGGTATTGGCGTCCAATGCAGTCATATAACGGTCCGGCGCTACAATGAATATTTTATTGTCAACGGCCACCGGCCAGCAGGCGGCAGGGGAGTACATGCGGTTATGGGCGCCGTTGTTCCAGGTCCATATGCGTTGGCCGGTATTGGCGTTCAGCGCGTAGAAATCGTTCCCCCAGGAGCCAAAGTACACGCAGTTGTTATAAATCAGCGGTTTGGTTTCCACAAAATTGCGTATGCTGTCAAAGTCCCACTGCAGCTGCCCGCTGCTGATGTCCCATGCACGGCAATGCCCGTCGGAGCCGGCTATGATGGCCATGTTCCTGTACAGGGCGGCGGAGCTTACAATGGCTTTTTGCGTGGCCTGCTGCCAGCGCAGCTGCCCGCTGCGCGCATCCAGGCAGTACACCTGCCCGTCGGTGCAGGGCACTATCACATTATTTCCCTGTACTAACGGTGTGGCATATATTTTCCCTTTTGCATGGAACTGCCATACCGGTTTGCCGGCCTTCAACGTTACGGCTTTAATATCGCCGTTCGTGTTGGTGTAAATCACCTTATCGCCTGTTAGGGCTACGCCGCTGCCAATATCGCCCTGTTCCTGCAGCGTCCACCTGGCATGTACCTGCGGAAATGCTTTGTTACCGTCATAGGAGGGGCGGGGCGGATTAGCCATCCATTGCGGCGCTTCGCCGGTATGCAGGGCCACTGCATGCCAGGCGGGCAGGGTTTCCTGCCCGGGCCTGCGCTCGTTGAACACTAATGAGTCGTGCACCACAGATACCAGGTTGTAGCCGCCGATGGAGGCTTTGGCCCGCAGGTTAGAGCGGCACATGATGCCGGGGATGCCTTCAAAATTGAATTTGTGGTTGGAGTGCCCGTGGCCGCAAAGAATGGCTTTAAGGTTGCGGTCATGGAAACGGTCCAGCACTTCGTACCAGTTGTTCAGCGAGCTGTCTATTGG
>NZ_DASTRI010000209.1:0-71877 GCF_035761305.1 Chitinophaga sp.
TTTTGTTGAGGTTATACCACAAAAAAATTTAAAAATGTCCGTAGGGATGCTGACATAACGCTGTCATTACCCCCGTGTTTCTTTGTGTTGTTAACAGATCACTAAAATTTCAAATCATTTTCAACCATGGCAAACCAAAGCACTGTTTCCATTCCTGCGCAGGTTATCAGCCCCGCAGAGCTGCTGCATCACTGGCAGGGGCACCGCCAGCTGACCCGCCGCGTTATTGTTGCGTTTCCCGAAGATAAGCTTTTCAGCTATTCCATTGGCGGCATGCGCACATTTGCCCAATTAGCGGAAGAATTAACAGGGCTGGCAGATGGAGGTATTACCGGCATAGCCACCGGCAGCTGGCCGCAGATTAACGCGCTATTGCACCATTCTGATTTGCCCCTCCCGGCTGCCAAAGAAGAAATATTGCAGCAATGGGATGTGGTAACGGAGAAAATAAACGCCCTCTTTCCCCAAATTCCGCTGGAACGTTTTCACGATGTGGAAAAAGCATTCGGGATGTATGAAGGTCCTGTTTATGCAAGCCTGCTGTACTTAATAGATAACGAAATACACCACCGCGGCCAGGGCTATGTGTACCTGCGCTCCCTGGGCATTGAACCGCCGCCATTCTGGGACAGGCCGTGAGCATAATTACGGATTAAAATGCCGGGCAGATTGCGTTTTACGTATATCTGTACCGGCATTATTTTTTTATGCCCGTTGCATTACATGAACTCCGCCACAACCTTTGCATGGCGCCGTAATAACCTTATCCGGCTGAGCCCCACCGGTGCAAAATTCCGGATATAGTAATTAAATTTACTGAACCACAGCCGGCCTGTAACAACAGGCCGCAGTTTTAAAGCCATGATATAATGAAAGCATTAATAGGCCTTACCCTTACCCTCGCGCTGGCGCTGCCGGTGCTGCATGAAAACAAACACCTGCCGGACGACCTGCATATAAACAGGATACAGGTAATAGGCTCGCATAACAGCTATAAAAAAGCAATTGATCCCGCCCTGTTCAAACTGTTCCGGCAAAAAGACTCCGTATCTGCCAGCAAATTGGATGATGAGCATATTAGCCTT
Source organism: Chitinophaga sp. (assembly GCF_035761305.1). Classification (GTDB taxonomy): domain Bacteria; phylum Bacteroidota; class Bacteroidia; order Chitinophagales; family Chitinophagaceae; genus Chitinophaga. The sequence continues at coordinate 1,086 of NZ_DASTRI010000209.1, forward strand.
ACAGCGCAGCTGGATATGGGTTTGCAAAGCCTGGAGATTGATGTATATGCGGATGAAAAAGGCGGTAAATACGCGCATCCCAAAGGACTGGACTGGGCGCCGGGCCAGCCGCCGTTTGACCCGGATGGCCTCATGAATGAGCCGGGCTTTAAAGTACTGCATGTGCCGGACCTGGATTTCCGCAGCCACTGTCTTACACTGAAAAAGGGTTTGGAAGACCTACGGGCCTGGTCCGAAAAGCACCCGGATCATTATCCTGTTTTTATTACAATGGAGGCAAAGGACGATACATCGAAAAATTCCCACCTCACGATACCGGAGCCCTTTACCCCCCAGCTGTTTGATAAGCTGGATAAAGCCATTGAAGACGGCCTGGGCAAAGCCCGCCTGGTAACGCCCGATATGGTAAGGGGTAATTACAATACACTCGAAGAAGCGGTGCTGCATGACAACTGGCCTACGCTGAAAGCAGCGCGCGGTAAATTTATTTTTATCCTGGATGATCATGACCGCAAACGGGCATTATACATAGCCGGCCATCCTTCCCTGAAAGGCCGTGTATTATTTGTAAATGCCGATCCCGGCACGCCGGAAGCCGCCACAATGATCCGTAATAATCCCACGTCGCCGGAAATAAAAGACCTGGTAGCCAAAGGTTATATTATCCGTACCCGGGCCGATGCAGATACCAAAGCCGCCCGCCTGAACGACAAAACAGATTTTATAGCAGCCTGTAACTCAGGTGCGCAGATCATTACAACGGATTATTACCGCAAAAGCACCCATTTTAAATCGGCATATGTGGTAAGCTTTGCCGGCAACCGCTACCTCCGGGTAAACCCGGTGTTCGGCAGCAGTGTAACTACGGGAACACATTAAGAGGGCGGTATATTTTAAAGCACGCCTGCGCGCTACGCAAGTGTGCTTTTTTACAGGAAAATATACTTATTCATAAACGCATTCCTGAACTTTCCTTCAGGGTCATACTCCTGCAGCAGCTGCCGGAATGCCGGCAGCTTGCTGTATAAGCCTGCTATGCGCTCCGGCGCCATGGTGAACAGCTTTCCCCAATGCGGCCGTGCCCTGAAAGGCGCCAGCTGCGCCTCAATAAGCGGCAATACCTGCTGTACTGCCGGCCAGTTACGCTGCCATGTGAAATGTATGGCCAGGCTGGGTTGTTTATAACAGGGGCTTATCCAAAACAGGTCGGCATCAATGGTACGGATCTCTGATATTAGCAGCAGCGGTGCAATGTGCTCCCTTATCTGGTCAATAGCCAGCAGGGCATCATAACCATCATCCAGCGACACAAAATATTCTGATTGCAGCTCTTCGCCGCTGCTGGGTGTAAAGTTCATGCGGAAATGCGGCAGCCGCTCATGCCAGGGGCCGGGAACGCCCAGCTGCTCTGTGCAATGCGCTGCGGATAGTCCGCCTATGGGGTGCAGCGCTTCGGTGGCCGGTACAGCGCCGAAAAAGCGATCCGGCATTTCCAGCTGTGTGCCATTCTCTACGCGTTGTTTCAGCCAAACCTGGTTAAAGGTGCGGCTTTTCCAGTCGGTGAACAGGCTTACGCTGTAAGCGCTGGAAAAAATAGTTTCCAGCCGGCTTTCCAGCTGCGTAAAAGGCAAATGTTCGTACAGGTTTTGTTGTATGGAAAACGAAGGTATAATATCCAGTGTGAGCTGTGTTATTACTCCCGCCCCGCCTAAACCTACCACGGTGCCATAAAACCGGTGGCCATCCTTTTCGCGTGACAGGGTTACCGTTTCACCGGAGGCCGTTACCATTTCAAGCGCTGCCACGGCGGTAGCCAGGTTGCCGTTACCGCTGCCCGAGCCATGGGTGGCGGTAGCACAGGCGCCTGCAACAGCAATGTGCGGTAAAGAAGCCAGGTTATGCAAGGCAAAGCCATTGGTATGCAGGTATGTACACAGCTGTCCGTAGTTAATGCCACCGCCCACGGTTACGGTTCCTGCATCGCGGTCAAGCGCTATCACCTGGTTCATTTGCTCCAGTGATACGAGATTTTCAGTGGAGTCGGCGATGTTGTTGAAACAATGCCGTGTACCCAGCACCCTTAAATGCGGCAGCTCCTTTACCAGCTGCTGTACAGCGGGCACTGAATCTGGCCGGTGTAAATGTTGTGTGCTGTAGGTAAGATTGCCTGCCCAGTTCTGTAACATAGTCTGCTGCATAATGGTTTGTTTATCGCTAAAGATAACTTAACCATTGTTTTTCACGATGGCTGCTTTTATAAGTATCGTACCATTTGCATAAAGGGTACAGGCCAACGACCACGCCTATCCATACCAGGTATACAATGGCCAGGTTAAAGCCGTAGCCCTGTAATGCAGGGCTGCCGGTTACCCAGTTGCTCAGCACCATATCCCTCCAGCTATGGCCGGATATTTCCGCGCCAATAAATGCCAGTGCATGTATTACAGCAATATGTATAATATAAAAGAACATGGGCACCCGGCCAATGGTAACCACTTTTTTCGTAAACCCGTTCAGCGGACCTTCTGCAAATGCCAGGAACAGGCAGGCCGGTCCCAGGGTTACCAACACGTACAGCAGCGAAGGCGGGTATTTGGTAACATTCAGGAAAGAGAGGAAGGTGAACACCGGTGTTTTTTGCGCGCTCCAGGGATTGGGATCGCCATATACATTAACAGCGCGGATGATGATAAACAGGGCTATGGCGCCCAGTCCCAGGTATATCAGCGTTCGCCTTCTGCGCGCAGCATCAAACTGCGGCGTATATAACCTGCCAAAGCAGTAGCCGGTGGCCATAATGCCAATCCACGGAATAATAGGATAACCTACAAATAAACCGGTATGGCCCAGCTGAAAGTAACGCTGGTCATGCAGGAACGCCCATAAGATATTGCCTTCCATATGCACGCCATCCAGTATGTTATGGCCGAAAACAAGCACCAGGCCAATGAGCAGTATCGCCCTCCATGGCAAATGCACCAGCGCGGCAAGAAAAACCATGCTGATGCCAAGCGCCCAGATCACCTGCACCAGGAACACATTGTAGGCCGGGTTAAACGTCCATTCAAAAGTAACCAGTACAAATTCCAGGAGCACCAGCCATAACCCGCGGGTAAGCAGGAAAAAAGACAGCTCCTTTTTACTTTTGCGCGTGCCGCTTATAAAGGCGGATGTTCCGGCCAGGAACGCAAATACGGGCGCGCAAAAATGGGTGATCCATCGTGTGAAAAACAGGATAACGCTGGTTTTGGAAAGATCGGTGGGATCAAAAATATACGCGCTGTTGTTGAAGTAATCCCTCACATGGTCCAGCGCCATGATGATCATTACAGTACCTCTTAACAGATCGATGGATGCAATACGTTTGGTTTTAACGGCGGTACCCGGCAACGCCATGGTAGTTGTGGACATATATAAACAGGTTTTAGATGGTCGGACATCAAACCAACTTAGGGACGTGTAACCGCTGCAAGGTACAAAAAATAAGCTGTTCCCCGGGGAGGAGGAAGGCAGGAACGGTCAGGAAGGTTTATCCTTGGTGCGCTTGATAAGGCCAATGCCTGAGAAAAAGAAAATAGCGCCCAGCAAGGCATAAATGATAATGGTTTTAACGTTGCGGGTACCCTGGCTGCCATTTACAAACTGAATGGCTGCCAATATAAGGCCGATAGCACCCAGCAGGGAGAAAACAATCCCTAAAATACGTTTTTCCATAGCTGCTTTTTGGGGAGAGGTCACAAATAATGTGCCGTGGGTTTTATCTTATCACGATGCGTTGCGCCGGTATTTTTTAAATGATTTCAGGAAGCCCGATTTATCGGCATACCCTACCTCATCTGCAATGTCATCCAGGCTCATAGTGGCGTTGCCGCGCATCCAGGCTGCTTTTTTCATGCATTCCTCCCGTACAAATTCATGGAGGGTTTGCTGGAAAGTTTCCTTGAAATACCGTTTCAGCGTTGACTGGCTCATGTTATACTTTCTTGCAAAATAAGCCAGGGTATGCTGTTGTATATGGGGGTTCTGCGCTATCTCTTCCCTTATGGTAATAAGGGTAGGCGTATAATAGGAAGCACGCAGCTTTTTCATATACTCCGCATCATTTAATGACTTGCGGTACAGGTTCAGCAGGTTGGTAATGCCGGTGCTTAGCTCCATGAGCAGGTTGCCGCCCGCCTCTTTGCTCTGCAGCATGGAGGTAAGCACATCCTGTACGCGGTAGTTCATTTGCCTGGGAGTAAGGCAGCAGCCCTGCTCACTGGCCGTACGTAGGTGAGTGAGCAGCGCTTTCAGGTCGTCGCGGCTGGCTGCCAGTTCTTCCAGCAGGGAGCCGTCCGGTACAATCTGCACCAGCTCATATTCTCCGGCCTCCAGTTGATAGGCATGCATGCCTGCAGGCAGGTAAAAGAAATTGAACTGGCCTGTTTGCAGCAAACTTTCTCCGTAGCCTTTTATATAGCTTTTAACAGGTCCAAGGGTAGCCAGCTGCAGCACTACCGTACCTAACGGGCATCGCAGGCGCACGGTATCGGGCTGCCCTGTAATAAAGCGATATATATAAATGCGATAGTGCCTGTGCAGGAATGCCTGCAGCAGCACGTTTCCGAAACAGTGCCTGGTATAGCTGACCGTGGCCCAGTCAGCAATGAAAGGCATTAGCCTTTCCGGTACATTTTCAGGTGTACCTTTTGGTAAAATTTCCATGGTAATGAAAGGTTAGCCAGCTGCCGGCCTTGAGGTGGGCAGGTAAAAGATAGGAGTAATGGCACCACTGCCTAAAACAGTACCGGCATGGGAATTGGCAGGTCCACACGGGACGACAGGCTTTTTACGCATACGTTCGGTATTATTTGTTTCAACAAATTCAAGATAATGGGAAACAAACCCAGGGGAATTACATGTTGTGTTGCGGGGTGTTATGCCGCGTTCTTTAATAGTATTTTGAGTTACCTCCTTCGCCTCAGCAAATGTCTTAAAAGCAATGATTATATGCTTGTAATATTACCGTGCAGTAACTTGTAATTTTTAAAACGGATAGTGCTTTTTTTACTGCAGATCCTTGCCAGCATTGGATTTTGTTTGCTTTTGAAATTCGGTAGGAGTCATACCTATCAGTCTTTTAAATGTATTGGTAAAGTAGGCTGCATCTGAATAGCCCACGGTATATGCTACGTCCAGTATCGGCATTTTGCCTTCTGTGAGCAATATGCAGGCTTTTTTCATACGTTGGTCCTGGATGAATGATTTAATGGTTTGCAGGTGCACTTTCTTAAACTCTTTTTCCAGCAGCTGCTGATGCAGGCCCATTTTGCCCGCCAGCTGCGCTATCATCAGCGGGTTTTCCAGGTTGTCAATAATATAGCTGGCCAGCTGCTGCATTTCTTTTTCATACCGGTTGTTGTGGGGGGCGGGCGCCTGCTGCCTGCTTTCCAGCGCATGCAGGTATAGCAGCATCAGGTCATTGATGCGCGCCTGGTAATATATCTGCAGCTGGTGGCCCTGCAGCTCGCAGCGCTTTATTCTTTCTACCTGGTCCAGTGCCTGCAGGTTTAATGGGCAGGTGCCGGCATTGCTGCCGGCCGGCAGGGCCTGCTCAAGCTGTATAAGCTGCTCTCTCAATGGTGAGCTGTTTTGCACAAAGCGCGCCAGGTAGCCGGCAGATAAGCCCACCTGGAACGACTCATAATAACCTTTGGTGAACAAGGCCTGGTTACCCGGACCAGCAGGCACGTACAGGAACTGCATTTCGTTTTCCCGCAGCTGCACTTCGCCGAAACCACTTAAAACAGCCGCTATATTGCCGGTTAGCATACAATGCAAAACACCCAGCGGCTCTGGGGCAACGGGGTATATGCGTACGGTTTTGGAAATAAAGAATTGCGCCTGCTGAACAATCCATTCGTCATTAACGATCATTTGCCGCAGCACAGCGCCAAAAGGTCCTTGCATATATTCCCTGTAGGTAGCATGGGGCAAAAGGTAGTGCTGGTATTGTTTGGGGATATCATTGCTCACAGCCGTATCTGCCAGCATTTTTCCGGAAACGCGGTATTGCATCATTGCTGATGTAATTGAGGGGTAAGAAAATACAGGCGAAGTCCCCTGGTTTCGTTGTGGCCCGTCCAGTCGGCTCGGATGTAAGATGGATATTCTGGCTGCAGCAACCTTGCAGCCAGCCTGCTTTTTATTGTCCGTATTAGCTATAGTTATTTACGCGCTGATAGTATTTTCATGATCTTTTCAAACAGGGCGGTGTTTTCATATACGCCCCGGAAGTCGAGTGAGTGCGGGCCATAGGCAAACACGGGCACCATTACAGCGGTATGGTCATCGGTGCTGAAATGGCCGCTTACATATCCTTTCCCGGTATTGCCGCTTAACAGGCTTAACCCGCCGGTTTCATGGTCGGCGGTTACTATTACCAGTGTTTCGCCGTTGGCATCGGCAAACTCCATGGCTGCGCCTACCGCCTTGTCAAAGTCCATCATCTCTGTAACGCTGTATGGCAGGTTTTGGGCATGGCCGCCCCAGTCTATCTGCGCGCCTTCTGCCATTATAAAAAAGCCGTTCCTGTTATCCTGCAGGGTGTGTATGGTTTTTTGCAGGGAGCGGGTAAGGAAATCGCCCCGGCCTTTTAATATGGGCGCTACCGCGCTATCGTCCAGCAGCAGCCATTTGCGGCTACGTATGCTATCCAGCGCGGTAATGTGCGGATAAACCCTGTAGCCTTTCTGCTGCAGGTGCGTGGTAAGGGGCTGCCCGTTCAGCGGTTGGGTGAAATGCAGCCTGCCGCCGCCGATCATAATGTTTACTGGGCTGTTCAGGAAATCAGCCGCAATAGCGTCTTCGCTGGAGCGGTCCGCCTGGTGGGCGTAAAAGGCGGCTGGTGTGGCGTCGGTAATATCGCCGGCGCTTATCAGCGCGCTTTCCATGCCGTAACGTTGTATCAGCTGCGGAATAGCCGGTTTGGCTACGCCGGTAGCATCTACTCCTATAGCGCGGTTATAGGTTTTTTGCCCGGTGGCCATTGCTGTGGCCCCGGCGGCGGAGTCTGTAATGTAGCTGTCTGCGGAGCTGGTTTTTGAAAAGCCGATATTAATCATCTGCAACAGGTTCAGCTGCCCGCGGTTAGCGGTATAGCCGGCGTAGATCTGCGCAAGGCCCATGCCATCGCCTATAAGCAGTATTACGTTCTTTACTTTTGATAGTTTGTCGTTGTTTACATAACGGGCCTTATAAAGGGTATGGGTGTTGTCCTGTGCCGACTGGTACTCGCCCGTGGGGCGGGAGCCGAGGAACTGTGACAGCTCATCCAGGTGGTCTGTACCAATATAATCCACTCCCATATGTGCCAGGGTTATCCAGGTGTTCACATTATCGGGGCCGCCCCAGAAGCGTATTTTTTTATGCATCCGGTGCACGCTGTCTATCAATGCCTGCACACGCTGCTCATCTGCAGCTATCATTTTTCCTTTGCCATTCCATTTCGTATAATCCCGGAAGTTATAGCTGAACATGGGCATGCGCTGCAGGGCAGCCGCAGGATAGTTAACAGCCGGTTTACCATCAAATAATATGTAAGCGGGATATTGTTCCCACAGGGCCGGTAATGGCTGGCTGCCGCTGATAACAAGCTGCACCTCCGGGTTGCCTGTAATATCGGGGTACTGCTGCAGCAGTTGCACCAGGGTTTGCATGGTAAGCAGGCTGTCTTTCTTAAAATCTATCAGCAGCTGTAAAGGCCTGCCGTCTTTAAAAGGGTGGCCGTTATTTTTCCGGATCATTTGCCGCAGGGGCTGCAGGTATAAGGCGGCCAGGGTACGGCTGCTGTCAATGTCCTCTTCGTTATGGGCTACGCACAGCTGGCCGTTGCGGGTAAATATATCGGCCTCAATAGAACCGTAATGTTTATAATAAGCAGTGTAGAAAGGAATAGGATGGTCATAATCGTTATGCGCATGGGCATTATACGTGGTGTGTGTAATAACCTGCCCAAAGGCAGCAGGCATGATTAATAAAGCAAGTAAAATATTCCGGATATGTTGTTGCATAATACTGTTTAAAATAAGAATGATCAGTTACAAGCTACTAATTTAATAATCGCTTTGATCATCTTTCATAGTTTGTAATTGATCATGCTGTTAAATTACAGATTACTTGCCAGCTGTATGTGGTAGCACTGCCTTGCTGTTATACAGCCGCCTGCATGATCACTTTCAGCACCACAGGGGTATGATTGTGCCGCCGGTAACTATTTTTAAAATACACTTAACAATTTGGTAACATCAGGCGTTATATAAGCAGGATGCTAAAAAATCAGATAAAAGCGAAGGACCACGTACAACCTCCTCTTTTTTCACTTTTAAAAGGGAACCAGGCAATAGCATGTCGCCTGGTTTTAAACATGTAAAACAATATTCAGCCGGTTGCGGATGGTTTGCAGGGCCGTTGCAGATAGCTATTCAGTCACAGACAGGGTTTCAATGCGGCGCAGGTAAAATATATTTTCATTTTCCTGTGAGGTATTGATAGACGGTAATAGCTGCGGTTCGGTTCTTTTTTGCAAGCCTTCCGTGCTGGGTTGTTGTTATCTATATGGCTTGCCGGAAAGCAGCCGCATGATCTTCGTATACCTGCTGCACAACAATCCCCTGTGTTGCTCAATGGGCGGCAGGAGGGAGCTGCGCGCATTTAACAGGTCCTGTTCAAATAATAGCCGGTATTGTAATATGGCTATTGTCCTGTATCATAAATATTAGTGGTACGGAGTGGTTTTCGTGTGCATAGATGTATGAAATTGCCAAGGGTTAACACAGATACATTAAAATGAAAATGTCCCGGTTTGTACCGGGACATTTTTTTAAATAAGGTTGGCAGGGTTATTTTGCTGAATGGGTGAGGGATAGTAACGCACGCCTTACATAGCGGCCAGTTGTACTTTCTGCTGTAATTCAATTACGCTGTCGCGGAATGCAATATCAGTGTCCATCAGGTCTTTTACAGTTTGGCAGGAATGTATCACGGTGGTGTGATCGCGGCCGCCGAAATGTTCGCCAATGGTTTTTAAAGAGTTCTTGGTAAAGGATTTGGCCAGGTACATCGTAATCTGGCGGGCCTGTACAATTTCACGCTTGCGTGTTTTCTGCAGCAGCTTGTCATAAGGCACATCAAAATATTCGCATACCATTTTCTGTATGCTTTCAATAGTGATTTCCTTGGAAGATGTTTTTACAAATGACTTCAGCACGCGCTTGGCCAGCTCCAGGTCAATTTCTTTGCGGTTCAGGGATGATTGCGCCAGCAGTGATATGAGCGCGCCTTCCAGCTCGCGTACGTTGCTTTGTATATTATAGGCTACGTACTTGATCACTTCTTTCGGCATCTCCAGCCCGTCGTTACGCATCTTCATTTCCAGTATCTCCATGCGCGTTTCAAAGTCAGGCACCTGCATATCGGCGCTCAGGCCCCAGCGGAAACGGCTCAGCAGTCTTTCCTGTAAACCGTCCAGGTCCTTGGGCGGCTTGTCGGAAGTAAGTATCAGCTGCTTGCCGGACTGGTGCAGGTGGTTAAAGATGGCGAAAAAGGCATCCTGCGATTTTTCCGCGCGTGCAAAGAACTGTATATCATCTACAATCAATACGTCTATCAGCTGGTAAAAATGTATAAAATCATTAATGATACTGTTCTTGGAGTGATCAATGAACTGGTTAATGAATTTTTCCGCGCTTACATACAGCACCGCTTTGTTAGGATGTACGCGCTTCACTTCATTACCGATGGCCTGGGCCAGGTGCGTTTTACCAAGGCCAACACCGCCATATACTACCAGCGGGTTAAAAGAAGTACCACCTGGTTTCTCAGAAACCGTTTTACCGGCTCTGCGGGCAACGCGGTTGCAATCACCTTCTATAAAGGAATCAAAAGTATAGTTAGGATTGAGCTGTGAGTCAATCTGTACGCGTTTGATACCGGGAATAACAAAGGGATTTTTAACCGGGTTTTGTATGGTTAACGGGAAGTCCACTTCGCTATCTTTCAGAGGCTTTGTGAATTGCGTAGGCATATTCACCGTTTTGGGATGTTGGTGTGGTGTACCGTTTTCAACTACTATCCTGTACTCTAACCTCGCTTCTTTACCTAATTCCCTTTTAATGGTTTTTCCTAGCAGTCCAACATAATGCTCTTCCAGATATTCATAAAAAAACTGACTGGGGACTTGGATCGTTAAAACATTGTTTTCAAGTTTGATAGGCTTAATGGGTTCAAACCAGGTTTTAAATGGCTGCCATTCCACAATATCCCTAATTATATTAAGACACCTTTCCCAAACTTGTTCGCAAGTTTTATTCATTGAGATTAAAAAAATTATATTGTTGTTAATTAAGGATGTTCTCGAATTCAAAATTTCCCAACGGTGGATGCCGGAAAATTTTCAGACAGGACGACGAATATCTGTAGAAAATGTTGAAAAAAAAAATTTTCCTACCCTTGTTTATCTCCACCTGATTACAGTTTTTATCTTCCTGTTGTATGCTTGTTTTACCTTGGATTATACGTTGATTTTCATTGTGTATTACACTAATGTAATAAAGGTAAAATACACTTGTTTGATATACAGTTGCTTCTAAATCTGATTAACCGGTTTACCATAAATATGCAATAAGAAAGATAAAATAATATGGTACAAAAATGATGTTTACAACTCGTTAACAACCTTTATTGCGCGTGCAAAACTATGTTAGTATCTGCATTAAAAAAAATGTCGCTCCTGTATCAAATACCGTGCAAATTTATTATATCAGCGCGGCGCGGTGCAAAGCCTGTGAAAAATTTATTTCGTTGTTAATCCTGCCAAAAGCCTATCTTTGGCGCATCTGAACAGTTAAAAAAATATTTTTATGAGTTTTGAAATCATAGGAAAGCTGATCGTGAAGTATAATACAGTGCAACGCAGTGAAACCTTTAAAACAAGGGAATTTGTTATTGAGAAATCAGATGATATAAATGGTCGTATTATCAATAACTATATTAAATTCCAATGTGTACAGGACCGCACCGGTATTGTTGACCGTTTTAATGAAGGCGAAACTGTGAAAGTATATTTTAATATTAAAGGTACCCGCTGGGAAAAAGAAGGTAAGGTTAACTACATTACCAACCTCGACGCCTGGCGTATGGAATCTGTAGTTGCTGCTGCGGCACCTGGTACTGACCGCATGCCTAACTACAACACTTCCCAGGAAGTACCTGCTGCTTCCCAGGACTCCGATGATCTTCCGTTCTGATAATTAAACAAAAAAGATAAAAAGGTGAAAAGTGCATTGCTGCACCTTTCACCTTTTACTTTTTACTGCACAGCAATGTTTTAGGATAAATACCTAACCCTGCATGATACAACAGCTCTCTTTAAAACTGCTTCCGCACGAAGCGGCCGCTGATGCGGCCATCACCCGGCACGCTGCCGCCGCCCTGGGCGTACCTGCCCATCATATTACCGGTTATAACCTGTTAAAACGCTCTATTGACGCCCGCTCCCGGCAGCAGGTATATTACATGCTCACCCTGCAGGTGTTTGTGAACGAGCCTTTTCATGCCCGCGAAATTTTCATACCAACATATGACCAGCTGCCTGCAAATGCGCCGCGCGCAGTAATTATAGGCGCGGGCCCGGCGGGTTTGTTTGCAGCGCTGTACCTGGTTAGCGCAGGTATTAAACCCGTTGTGCTGGAACGTGGCCCCGATGTGCGCACCCGCCGCCGCGACCTGGCCGCATTGAACAAGCACGGGGAAGTAAATCCTGAATCCAATTATTGTTTTGGTGAAGGCGGCGCCGGCACTTACTCCGATGGTAAGCTATACACCCGCTCTACAAAGCGCGGGGATGTGAGCCGTATACTCAACATATTTGTTCATTTTGGCGCCCCCGAAAAAATATTGTACGATGCGCATCCACATATCGGCACCAACAAGCTGCCGCATATTATTACTGCCATGCGTGAGCAGATCATTAACAGCGGCGGTGAGGTGCATTTTAATGAAAAGGTTACGCAGCTGCAAATACGCAACGGTGCTGTTACCGGCGTAAAAACCGCTGCCGGCCATACTTTTGATGCGCCGCATGTGATACTGGCCACCGGCCACTCTGCCCGTGATATATTTGAAATGCTGCACGCACAGCAAATACTCATCGAAGCCAAGCCTTTTGCGTTAGGCGTTCGCGCGGAACATCCGCAGGCCCTGATAGACAGCGCGCAATATCATTGCGCCATCCGCGGCGAGTACCTGCCGCCGGCCAGCTACAGCCTGGTAGAGCAGGTGCAGGGCTGTGGCGTATTTTCATTCTGCATGTGCCCCGGCGGCATTATTGCGCCTGCAGCTACCAACCCCGGAGAGCTGGTGGTGAACGGATGGTCGCCTTCCAAACGCAATAACCCTTTTGCCAACTCCGGTATGGTGGTAACGGTTGATGAAACAGACTTTGCGCCTTTTGCGCACAAAGGCCCTTTAGCGGCAATGTACTTTCAGCAGCAGGTAGAGCAGCTGGCCTATAAAGCCGGCGGCGGCCGCTTTGTAGCACCTGCACAACGTATAACGGATTTTGTGAACGGCAGGGTGTCTGCCACATTGCCAGAGTGCTCTTATGTTCCCGGCGTGCGCAGCGCAGACCTGCGTACGGTATTGCCGCCGGCCGTACATACCCGCCTGGCGCAGGCCTTCAAAGCATTTGGCCGTAAAATGAAAGGTTACTATACCGAGCATGCGATACTGGTGGCAACAGAATCGCGTACCTCCTCACCGGTGCGTATTCCCCGCGATAATGATACGCTGATGCACCCGCAGGTGAAAGGCCTGTACCCCTGCGGCGAAGGCGCCGGTTATGCCGGCGGTATTGTATCTGCAGCTATGGATGGAGAACGGGTGGCGGCAGCCATTGCAAGATTAGTTTAAGTGCAGCTGCAACAAAGCTGTTGTTGTTTATGCCGCAGGCAGGGCCAGATGCAGGAAGTAAATTTTTGGGCCAAAGCAACCAAATTAATAACGATACTTTTATATTTAATTCCTGATTACAACTTATTTCTAACCTCTTACCTGTTGTAGTATGAACTTACTGGAGGTGCAGCACCTTAAAAAGTATTATGCCACGCATAAAGCAGTGGACGACATCAGCTTTGTTATTCCACAGGGCAGCATTTTCGGGCTGCTGGGGCCCAACGGCGCCGGCAAAACCACCCTGCTGCGTATGATCACCGGCATTTTTTTCCCGGATGAAGGCAACATCCTGTTCAAGGGCCGGCCGTTTAACGCCCCGGAAGATATACATGCCATTGGCTATATGCCCGAAGAAAAAGGGCTGTACAAGAAAATGAAAGTAGGAGAGCAGGCCCTGTACCTGGCGCAGCTCAAAGGCCTGTCTGAAAAAGAGGCGCTTGAAAAGGTGAAGTACTGGTTCAATAAGTTCGAAATGAACTCCTGGTGGAACAAGAAGGTAGAGGAGCTGAGCAAAGGCATGCAGCAGAAGGTGCAGTTCATTTGCACCATTGTGCACAACCCCGCCCTGCTCATACTGGATGAACCTTTCTCCGGCCTGGACCCGCTGAATGCTAACCTCATCAAACAGGAGATATTTGACCTCAGCAAAGCCGGCACCACCGTTATTTTCAGCACCCACCGCATGGAGCAGGTAGAGGAAATATGCGACCGCATTATACTGGTAAACAAAGGCCATAAGCTGCTGGACGGCGCCGTGCGCGAAATAAAGCAAACCTTTAAGCAGCACCTGTTCCGCATAGGCGTAGGCGCCCTGCCTAACTTTGCGCAAATGGCCACCCACCATTTCACGATTATTCAGCAGCATGACCATGCCTATACCGTAAAGCTGAATGAAGACAGCAGCACCAACGATATACTGCGCCACTTTATACAGCACGATATACCGGTTACCCACTTTGAAGAAATACTGCCCACCCTCAACGAAATATTTATTACCCAGGTACAGAAAACCGAAGCATATGCATAAGATCTGGCTCATCATAAAAAGAGAATTCCGTACACGCGTACGCAAAAAAAGCTTTTTGATACTTACGCTGCTGATACCGGTGTTCTTTGCCGGCGTTATTATCATACCTATACTGATAGCAGTAAAAGGTGAGGAGAACAAGCGTATTGCAGTAATAGACGAAAGCGGCCTTTTCACGGGCAAGCTGCCCGATGCCAAAGGCCTTTACTTTAAACCGCTGGTAGCGGTGAAGATTGACACCTTTAAACAAAAGTACCAGGAGTACGGGTATTCGGGTGTACTGTACATACCGGATATAGATATTAACCGGCCCAGCGGCATTGCGTATTACAGTAAGGGCCGCGCCAGCATTGGGCTGGAGAGTAACCTCAACCGGGAGATCAATGATGTGATAGAAAAGAAGCGCATGGAGTTGGCCGGCATTGACCGCCGGCAGCTGGAAGACGTAAAGAGCAACGTTAAAATAGATTTCCGCAGCGGGGATGAAGAAACCAAAGGCAGCTCCGCTGTGGCGTATGGAGTAGGGTACGCCAGCGGGTTCATTATCTATATTATACTGATGGTGTTTGGCATGTCGGTAATGCGCGGCGTAATGGAAGAAAAAGTAAGCCGCATTGCGGAAGTAATGGTGTCCAGCGTAAAACCCTTCCAACTCATGATGGGCAAGATCATTGGCATTGCAGGCGTGGGCCTGCTGCAGTTCCTGATATGGGGCGTGCTGCTGGTTGGCATACAAATGCTGCTGCCGCTGTTTTTGCCGGCAGATGCAATACACAGCATTAACCAGGGCGGCGTAATGGCGCAAAATGCCAACAATGCCGCCATGGCAGATGCCGTGGAAAAAATGCAGTTTATAGCAGGCAGTATTAACTGGGGGCTGCTGATCAGCTGTTTTATCTTTTACTTCCTGGGAGGGTACCTGTTCTATTCAGCGCTGTTTGCAGCCGTGGGCAGCCTGGTAAATGAAGACCCCAACGATATACAGGGACTTACCTTTCCCATTACCTTACCTATTATTATTGGTATTATGGTAATGGTTTCGGCCGTACAAAACCCCAACAGCACATTGGCGGTATGGGGCAGCATTATACCTTTTACATCGCCCATGGTAATGATGGCGCGGCTGCCATACGGCGTGCCGGGTACAGTGGCTTACTGGGAGCTGGGACTTTCCATATTGTTGCTGGTGGCGGGTTTTTTACTTACTACCTGGCTGGCGGGCAAGATATACCGCACAGGCATTTTAATGTATGGTAAAAAAATTACGCTGAAAGAAGCTGCCAAATGGGTGGTAAGGAAAGGCTGATTGTAAAAAGGACTAATGGCCGTAACGCATACGGCTGCCGGCGGGTTGCATGGGTCGCTTGGCGGCCATGCTCACGGCAATGGGCCGGCCGTTGATACGCTGCCCGTCCAGCTGGGCTATGGCTTCCATGGCTGCGTTGTTGTCCGGCATTTCTACTGTTGCGGTGCCCTTGGAGGCGCCGGTGAATATATCCGTAATAATATTGCAGGAGGCCACCTGGCCAAATTTTGTAAATAGTTTACGCAGGTCTTCTTCACGGAAAGAGGGCATAAGGTTCGACACATTAATGTTCATACAAAGTTCACTTTTTTTAAAAGGAAATACTAACAGGCAATTAAGTAAGACAACAGAATCGAAAACTACCGGAGATGGCAGTAAAACAGATGTTGGAGATTGCTTATCGCTGTAATTGAAAAGTAAGTTAATACAAATTTTTGTTAAACAAATCATAATCTCGCCGGAATGTGGCCGGCGCGGTTTATGCAGGGGTGAAAACTACAAGCGCTGCAGGTTACACCAGCCCCGAAAGGCGGTGGCAGGTTTGTAAAAACTCATCCCATATTTCCTGTACCACTGCTGCTGCCGGCTGAATAGCATGTATCAGCGCGCTTACCTGCCCTATTTCCAGCTCTCCCTCGTCCAGCTGCCCTTCAAACATGCCTTTTTTTGCGCGGCCACGGCCCAGCAGCGCTAACAGCTCCCCGGTATTGGCGCCCCGGTCTTCCGCTGCCTTTACGCTTTCATAGAACCGGTTCCGGATCAGCCGAACCGGTGTTAATTTTTTAAGTGACAGTGCAGTGTCGCCCTCTTTGGCGGCCAGCACAGCTTCCTTAAAGCTTATATGAGAAGAGGCTTCAGGCGTGGCTACAAACCGGCTGCCTACCTGCACGCCTGCTGCGCCCAGGGCAAAAGCCGCTGCCATGGCTTTGCCAGAGCCAATGCCGCCCGCAGCTATTACCGGCACCTGCACCTGGCTGCATACGGCGGGTATCAGCACCATTGAGGTGGTTTCTTCACGCCCGTTATGCCCGCCGGCTTCAAACCCTTCTGCTACCACCGCATCTACCCCTGCTGCCTGGCTTTTAACGGCAAATGCCGAGCTGGATACTACGTGCACCACTGTAATGCCTGCTGCCTTCAGCACAGGAGTCCAGGTTTTGGGATTGCCGGCGCTGGTGAAAACAATTTTCACTCCTTCGCGGATAATGATCTGCATCAGCTGGTCAATGTCCGGGTACAGCAGAGGCACATTCACGCCAAAAGGTTGCTGCGTGGCCTGTTTGCATTTACGGATGTGTTCTTCCAGCACGTGGGGGTACATGCTGCCGGCGCCAATTAATCCCAGCCCGCCGGCGTTACTAACGGCGCTGGCTAAACGCCAGCCGCTGGCCCATACCATACCGGCCTGTATAATGGGATAACGGATGTTGAAGAGCTGCGTAATACGATTATGCATGGAGAATTACGAATTATTCAATTACGATCACCCCAGGTCTATCTCGGTATTGTCGCCTATATTCAGGCTTTGGCTAAGCCCGCGGATATTGGCGTCGCTGCCTATCAGTGATTGTTTAAGCACTACTTCATACAGGTTGGTGTAGGTGCCGATAATAGAATCTTTTACAATGGAATAGCTGATCACGGTATTATCGCCAATGGCTACATTAGGGCCTATGATGGAGTGTTTAATGTTACAGCCTTCGCCAATACTTACCGGCGGTATAATAATGGTGCTTTCGTACGGCAGCACCGGGTTATTGGCCAGCTTGTATTTTTTGAGCAGGATGGCGTTGGTTTCCAGCAAAGTTTCCTTGCGCCCGCAGTCAAACCAGTTGCTCACTTTAAAAGGTTTGAACTGTACGTTGTGCTGTATCATGCATTCCAGCGCATCGGTCAGCTGGTATTCGTCGTGCGATTTTATTTGCTGGTCAATGTTATGCTGCAGGCAATCGTACAGCTGCGCGGTTTCTTTTATCTTGTACAGGCCCACCAGCGCCAGGTTTGACTTAGGTATCTGCGGCTTTTCCACCACGCGGGTAATAAGGCCTGCTTCGTTAATTTCCGCCACGCCGAAGTTACGGGGGTCATCTACCTTTTTCAGCCCCAGCATAGATACGGGTGAGTTAATCAGCTCACTGTAATCGCCTTCGCAAATGGTATCGCCCAGCACTATCAGTATTTCATCGTTCTGTACTACATCACGGGTAAGCAATATGGCATGGCCGGTACCTTCCCGGCTGTTCTGCTGTACAAAGTGGCAGGTAAGCCCGGGATATTTCTGCTGTACGTAATGCTGTATTTTTTCGCCCAGGTAACCTACTACAAACACAAATTCCTGTATGCCGGCTTCTACAAGCTGGTCTATAATAATGCTCAGGATTGTTCTCCCTGCTAATGGTATCAGCGCTTTAGGTTGCGTATATGTATGCGGGCGCAGCTTGGTGCCCGCACCTGCTACTGGTATTATGGCCTTCATACTTGGCGTTAGGTTTAGATAATTTGGTGTGCCGCTGTTTGTTGCTTCAGCGCGTACTTCCCCGGCCGGATATGGCCCCAGGGGCGTGAAGATAGTGAAAATTGCATTTCATTCCCCTTTCCACTATTTTTGCAGCAAATTTTTACGCTTTATGCAAAGGGACACCCAGATATTTAATATCATCGGCCAGGAACTCGAACGTCAGCGCCACGGCATTGAACTGATCGCTTCTGAAAACTTTACCAGCTTGCAGGTAATGCAGGCCATGGGTACAGTATTAACCAATAAATATGCAGAGGGATATCCCGGCCGCAGGTATTATGGTGGTTGCGAAATAGTGGACCAGAGCGAGCAGCTGGCTATAGACCGCGCCAAACAGATATTTGGGGTAGCATATGCCAATGTGCAGCCGCACTCCGGCGCACAGGCCAATGCCGCGGTAATGATGGCTATTCTGCAGCCCGGCGATAAAATACTGGGTCTTGACCTGAGCATGGGCGGCCACCTTACGCACGGTTCTGCCGTAAACTATTCCGGCAAGCTGTACCAGCCCTTCTTTTACGGGGTAAACCGGGAAACCGGCCTGGTGGAATATGATAAAATGGAAGAGATTGCGCTGAAAGAAAAGCCGAAGCTGATTATCTGCGGCGCCAGCGCTTACAGCCGCGATTGGGATTATAAACGCATCCGCGCTATTGCCGATCAGGTAGGCGCTTTTGTAATGGCAGATATTGCCCACCCCGCGGGCCTTATTGCCAAAGGCTTGCTGAACTCACCTTTCAGCCACTGCCACTTTGTAACTACTACCACCCATAAAACACTGCGCGGTCCCCGCGGCGGTATGATCCTGCTGGGCAAGGATTTTGAAAATCCTTTTGGCCTGAAAACGCCGAAAGGAGAAATCCGCATGATGAGCTCCCTGCTGGACACCGCCGTATTTCCCGGCATACAGGGCGGCCCGCTGGAACATGTGATTGCTGCAAAGGCAGTATCTTTCTTTGAAATACTCACGGATGAATATGGTGCTTATGCCCGCCAGGTACTGAAGAATGCACAGGCCATGGGTAAAGCATTTACCGATAAAGGCTACCAGATTATTTCCGGCGGTACTGACAACCACCTGCTGCTGATAGACCTGCGCAACAAGAATATTTCCGGTAAAAAGGCAGAGCAAACGCTGGTAAAGGCAGATATTACCGTTAACAAGAACATGGTGCCTTTTGATGATAAATCCGCCTTTGTAACATCCGGTATTCGCATAGGGGTGCCTGCTGTTACCACCCGGGGCATGAAAGAAGAACACATGCCCCAGGTAGTGCAGTGGATAGATGAGCTGCTGATGGATGCCGATAACGATGCTTTGATCACAAAGATCCGCAAAGAGGTGAACGGCTTTATGGGGCAATTCCCGCTATACCCCGAACTGTAGGGCAATTACGAATTGAGAGCAATGGTGTTTTGATGGCAATGTATGTCTGAAATATCAGTGCGCAACCGGTCACCCGTAATTTTTGAACAATAGCATATAAGAAAAAGCCTCAATCATTAACTGCAATGATTGAGGCTTTTTCTTTTTAAATTATATTAATCAACTATTAGTTTTACACCAGGTCAGGAAAACCCACTCATATTTTCATGTACCACTTGCCACTCATTACACAACGCCCAATTCGTAATTAACTAATTCGTAATCGGCTCTAGTGTAGCTGCCATATACGCCATTGCTCCCATGCCTATTTCAATAGCCCTTTCGTCAATGTCAAAAGTAGGCGTGTGCACGCCCGAAGTAATGCCCCGGGCCTTGTTGCCGGTGCCAAGGCGGAAAAAGCAGGCTGGTATTACCTGTGAATAGAAAGCAAAGTCTTCAGCTCCCATACGTACTTCGGTATCTACCACCTGTTCGGCGCCCAGGTAAGCTTTGGCAAGCGAGCGGGCCTGGGTGGTGAGCGCTTCGTTATTGAACAGGGTAGGATAGCCTACTAATATTTCAATGTCAATATCGGCACCCATGCCTTGCGCCAGCGCTGTAGCCTGCTTTTTGATCAGCTCATGGGCTTTAAAGCGCCAGGTTTCGTCCATAGCGCGGAAAGTACCCATCAGCTTTACCTCACTGGGAATTACATTGGTGGTATGGCCGCCGTTAAAGGCGCAAATAGAAAGTACAGAAGGGGAAAAAGGATCGTTGTTGCGGCTGATGATCTGCTGCAGGCTTACTACCAGGTGGGAGGCTACTAAAATAGTATCTACCGTAAGGTGCGGCGCAGCTGCATGCCCGCCTTTGCCTTTAATAGTAATGTAAATTTCATCCGCGCTGGCCATGTATTTGCCGCTGCGGAAACCCAGCAGGCCGGTTTCCATGGCGGGCTGCACATGCAGGCCTAAAATGGCCTGGGGGCGCGGGTTTTCCAGCGCGCCTTCTTTGATCATAAGGCTGGCCCCGCCGGGATGTTTTTCTTCCCCGGGCTGGAACAGCACTTTTACGGTGCCTTCAAATTCATCTTTTACCTGCTGCAGTATGCGGGTAGCGCCCAGTATGCAGGTGGTGTGCACATCATGCCCGCAGGCATGCATAATGCCTTCGTGCTTTGATTTATAAGGTACATTGTTGGCTTCTACAATCGGCAGGGCATCAATATCCGCGCGGATGGCCACGGTACGTTTAGATGGGTTTTTGCCCTCTACCAGCGCTATTACGCCGGTACCGGCCACATTGGCCTGGTAGCGTACGCCAAATTCATCCAGCTTTTGCTGTATGAACCGGGAAGTGGCATGTTCCTGGAAAGAAAGTTCAGGATGGGAGTGAATGTGGTGCCGGATATCTATAAATGCAGGAGCATATTCCCTGGCCAGTGACTTAATACGTGTCTTCATTCAGTAATTCTTTATCCGGAGATACATTGATGATGGCAGGCACTACGAACACGCCGTTAGGAAACAGGTTTGACAGTTTTTCCCGCAGCTCGGTGGCTTCTTCCCGGGTTTTAAAATCGCCTACGCGTACTTTAAAATAGGGGGCCTGAAAATCAAGGTAGGTGCGGTAATCGGGATAGGCCTGCATTACGCGGGCTTTAGCTTCATTGGCAGCGGTGCGGCGGTTGGTAGTGATCACCTGTACACGAAAACCGGGCTGGTTGCGGATGGCCAGGGTGTTGATGTAGATCTGCTTTTTGATAAGCATATCAATGCGGCTGTCTTTAACCACTCTTACATTCCCCATGTTGGCTGCCAGGGTGCTGTCCTGTGCAAAGGCCATACTCCCCGCTAGTACCAGAGCTGCTGTAATCAGATATTTCATATATAATTAATAATGAAGAATTAAGAATTAATAATAGCGGCGGCAATGCTTCTCATCTCATTCATCTGTTTGCTCCTTTGCATTCCCATCATCTGCATATTTACAACATTCCTATCATTCCATTCATCTGCACGTCATGCCCTGCTTTCCTTCATGATCGCTACGCTGGCGCTGCATCCCAGCCGGGCTGCACCAGCAGCTATCAGCTCCTGCGCAAAAGCAAAGGTACGAATACCGCCCGATGCTTTTATTTGTATGTTAGCCGGCAAATGCTGCCGCATTAGCTGTACTGCTGCCACACTGGCTCCTTTTTCCGCATACCCGGTAGAGGTTTTCACAAAATCCACCGCGTATTTGGTGTATAAGGCACAGCATTGCACAATCTCATCTTCCAATAATATGCCACTTTCAATAATCACTTTAATCACCTTCTTTTTGCTGCGGATAATGGGCAGTACTGTGGATATTTCTTTTTCCAGGTACGCCCAGTCGCCGTTGCGGATGGCAATCAGGTTGGCCACCATATCCAGCTCATCTGCCTCATCTACAATGGCAAGTACGGTTTCCGCTACCTTGGCTTCAATGGCTGAATATCCAAATGGAAACCCAATAACCGTAGCTACTTTCACATCCGTGCCGCCGGTAAAAGCTTTTGCCATTTTCACAAAGGGCGGCGGCACGCACACAGCGGCAAAATTATACTCCACCGCTTCCATGCACAGGTTTTTAATATCCTCTTTGGTAGTAACAGGCTTTAGGATGGTGTGATCTATATATTTATTCAGTGTCATTAATTACGAATTATCAATTACGAATGAGGAAGCAGGAGATTGTTTTCATGGGACAATGGATCAATTATAAATAAAAAAATTACGAATTACGAATTTAACAGATTTCTCCATTCATTCGTAATTCGTAATTGATAATTCGTAATTGATTTTACGCTTCTTTCCCGTGGCACTGCTTGTACTTCTTGCCGCTGCCGCAGGGGCAGGGATCGTTGCGGCCTACCTTGGGGCCTATACGAACCGGTTCCTGGCGTACAGGCTCCGCATTGGTTGCATACTCTTGTTCAGCAGTAGCAGTATGGGCCGGCCCGTGGCCGTTGCCTTCAAACTCCTGGTGAGAGGCGCGCATGCGGCTCATATCAGTTTTCTGTTCATGCCCTTCACGTATCTGCTCGCGGGGATGGTCTTCCCGTACAGGAATACCGCCTTTGCACAGGAACGAAACAATATCGCGGCTGGTTTCACTATCCATTTGTTTGAACAGGTTAAATGCCTCCAGCTTATATACCAGCAGCGGGTCTTTCTGCTCATACACAGCGCCCTGTACAGATTGTTTCAGGTCGTCCATGGCGCGCAGGTGCTCTTTCCACGCATCATCTATCAGCGCCAGGGTAATGCTGCGTTCCAGCGCATTCAGTGTTTCCTGGCCCTGGGTTTCCACTACCTTTTGCAGGTTGGCCAGCACATTAATGCCTTTTTTACCGTCGGTGAACGGTATGGAAATGTTCTCTATATGATGGCCTTGCTCCTTGTAGATCTGCGCAATCACCGGCAGCGTTTTGGCGGCTATTTCCTGCTTTTTACGGTCGTAATGTTCTTTGGCCTGGTGGTACAGTTTGGTGGTCAGCAGGGCCACATCTGTTCTCAGCAGGTCTTCTGCTGTAATATCCGTATCTACGGAAAAGTTCATGATCACGTCCAGCAAAAAGGCCTCATGATCGCCGGTTTCCTTGTGGGTGGCAATAATATTTTCCGCTACATCATAAAAAGCATTGTCAATATCAATAGCCAGGCGCTCGCCAAACAGGGCGTGGTTACGTTTAGCGTATATTACGGTACGCTGCTTATTCATTACGTCGTCATACTCCAGCAGGCGTTTACGGATGCCGAAGTTGTTTTCTTCCACCTTTTTCTGCGCGCGTTCAATGGAGCGGGTGATCATGCTGTGCTGTATCACTTCGCCTTCTTTATAGCCCATACGGTCCATCAGGCCGGCAATACGGTCAGAACCGAACATACGCATCAGGTCATCTTCCAGCGATACAAAAAACTGGGAGGTACCGGGGTCGCCCTGGCGGCCGGCACGGCCGCGCAGCTGGCGGTCTACACGGCGGCTTTCGTGCCTTTCCGTACCAATAATGGCCAAACCGCCGGCTTCTTTCACACCGGGGCCCAGCTTAATATCCGTACCACGGCCGGCCATGTTGGTGGCAATGGTTACGGCGCCCGACAAACCGGCTTCGGCCACTATCTGGGCCTCACGCGCGTGCTGTTTGGCGTTCAGTACGTTATGCTGTATTTTTTCAAAGGTGAGCATTTTACCCAGCAGCTCAGATACTTCAACGGAGGTGGTACCTACCAGCACCGGGCGGCCTTGTGCCTGCAGCTTCTTGATCTCGTCTATTACGGCGCGGTATTTATCGCGTTTGGTCTTGTACACCAGGTCTTCCGCGTCAATACGGGTAACCGGCACATTGGTGGGGATGGTTACTACATCCAGCTTGTATATTTCCCAGAACTCGCCCGCTTCTGTAACCGCCGTACCGGTCATACCGGCCAGCTTGTGGTACATACGGAAGTAGTTCTGCAGGGTAATGGTGGCAAAGGTTTGGGTAGCGGCTTCCACTTTCACGCTTTCCTTGGCTTCAATGGCCTGGTGTAAACCGTCGGAGTAGCGGCGGCCTTCCAGTATACGGCCGGTTTGCTCGTCCACGATTTTTACCTTACCGTCCATCACCACGTATTCCACGTCTTTCTCAAACAGGGTGTATGCTTTCAGCAGTTGCTGCACGGAGTGTATGCGCTCTGATTTCTGCGCAAAATCCTGCAGCAGCGCATCTTTACGCTGCAGCTTTTCTTCTGCCGGAATGTCGAGCTTTTCTATTTCTGCAATTTCAGAACCTACATCCGGCATTATAAAGAAATTGGCGTCTTCGCCGGACTGTGTGATCAGGGCAATGCCTTTATCGGTAAGATCTACGCTGTTGTTCTTTTCATCTATATGAAAATACAGCTCTTCATCTACTTTCGGCATTTCGCGCTGCTGATCGGCCAGGTAATAGTTTTCCGCTTTTTGCAGCAGTACCTTGATACCGGGCTCGCTCAGGAATTTAATGAGGGCATTGTTCTTGGGCAGCCCGCGCCAGGCGCGCATAAGCGCCAAACCGCCTGTTTTGGGATCGTCCTTGCCTTCTGCTATTAAGCGCTTGGCGTCGTTCAGCGACTGGGTGGTTACTTTTCTTTGTGCTTCCACCAGGCGTTGTATGCGGGGCTTCAGCACATGAAATTCCTGCTCGTCACCGCGGGGAATGGGGCCGGAAATAATCAGGGGGGTACGGGCGTCGTCTACCAGCACGCTATCCACCTCATCCACCATGGCAAAGTGGTGCTTGCGCTGCACCATTTCCTCGGGGCTGTGCACCATGTTATCACGGAGGTAGTCAAAACCAAATTCGTTGTTGGTGCCATAGGTAATATCTGCGTAGTAAGCATCGCGGCGTTCCGCGCTATTGGGCTGGTGTTTGTCAATACAATCCACTGTAATGCCCAGGAATTCAAAGAGGGGGCCGTTCCACTCGGAGTCACGGCGGGCCAGGTAATCGTTCACCGTTACAATGTGCACGCCTTCGCCTGCCAGTGCATTCAGGTAAGCGGGCAGGGTAGACACCAGTGTTTTACCTTCACCGGTAGCCATTTCCGCAATTTTACCCTGGTGCAGCACCATACCGCCTATCAGCTGTACATCGTAGTGTACCATGTTCCAGGTTATTTCACTGCCGGCGGCATTCCAGGAGTTCTTCCACGTCACTTTGTCACCGTCAATGGTCAGGTAATTCCTGGTAACTGCCAGCTGCCGGTCCAGGTCAGTGGCAGTAGCCGTAAGGGTGCTGTTCTGTGAAAGGCGGCGGGCGGTTTCCTTTACCACGGCAAAAGCTTCGGGCAGCAGCTCATCCAGCACTACCTCAATCTGCTTGTCGCGGTCTTTTTTCAGCTTATCTATTTCCTGGTAAATACTGTCTTTGGTAGAAACATCCGCTTCCTGGTCTGCAGCTTCCTGTTTAGCGGCAATGGCGTCATCTATATTGGCCAGGTGTTCTTTGATCCGTTGGCGGAAAACCTGGGTTTTATTACGAAGCTCATCCAAAGGCAGGGATTGCAGTTTTTCAAACGCCTCATTGATCTGTTTCACACGCGGCAGCATAGCCTTTACATCTCTTTCAGACTTATGTCCGCCGAAAATTTTTGTCAAAAAACCTAACATGAGTATAAATTATTGAATGCAATAATGGTCAACGCAAATAGTATGCTTATAAAAATATGAATGACAAGCTGTCAGCAACACTTATTTTTACAAGGACTGTAAAATTAGGAATAATTTACTGATAGGGCAGTATTAATTAGCAGGTAACTGTAAAGTAATCATTCAGGGCCGGGCCGTTTGTCGTTTTTAGCTGTACATGAAGGATGCAGCCTGGCAGTGAATTTTTTACAGCCTTTGGCGGCAGCGGGTTTCCATCCATCCAATAAAAACAAAATAATCAGCCTTGGGAGTGAAAAATATGCAATAAGTTTTTATAAATTTAAACGTTTTAAAGGTCTATAATAAGTAATAACACATCTAAAACTAAACTAAAATTCACACGTACTATGGAAAAAGGGATACAGCCGAATAAACTGTTTGTGGCCAGCTGCCTAGCCTTGTTGGTCACTTCGCTCTCTTTCGGCATCCGTGCCGGTATTCTTGGAAGGCTGGGGATAGAGTTTCACCTGAATGTAAAAGAGCTTAGTATTATTACCAGCACAGCCTTCTGGGGCTTTCCGCTGGCGGTGGTAATAGGCGGGTTTATTGTGGATGTTATCGGGATGAAACGATTGCTGCTGGCCGCCTTTCTGCTGCACCTGCTGGGCATATTGCTTACCGTGTTTGCCAGCGGCTTCTGGTCGCTGTTCTTTTCCACCCTGTTCATAGGCATGGCCAACGGTACGGTGGAAGCAGCCTGTAATCCGCTGGTGGCCACTATTTTCCCCACCAATAAAACCACCAAGTTAAACCACTTCCACCTCTGGTTCCCGGGGGGGATAGTAGTAGGCACGCTGCTGGTGTTCCTGTTTAACCGCATTGGCCTTAGCTGGCAGGTACAGGTAGCTACCATGATCATACCTACATTGCTGTATGGTTACTTATTTATGAAGCTCGATTTCCCGGTAACAGAAAGGGTAGCCTCCGGCGTATCTACAGCCGAAATGTACAAGGCGGTAGTGAGCCCGCTGTTTATTGTAATGTTCATACTGATGTTTGGTACTGCTATTACCGAGCTGTTTACCGGCCAGTGGATTGAGGTGCTGCTGAAGAACGTAACAGAAAATGCCATCCTGATATTAGCCTTAACCGCCGGGGTGCAAACGCTGGGCAGGGGACTGGCAGAGCCGGTGGTGCACCGCCTGCATCCTACCAGGGTGCTGCTCATATCCGCCATCCTGTCGGCAATAGGCTTGTACATGCTGGCCACGGTAAGCGGCAACATGATATTCGTGGGCGCCTTTATTTTTGGTATGGGCGTTACTTATTTCTGGCCTACCATGCTGGGCTTTGTATCTGAAAATATCCCGGAATCCGGTGCGTTGGGTATGAACCTGATGGGCGGCGCCGGTATGTTTGCCGTATCATTATATATGCTTTTCATGGGCGGGTTTTATGATAGCATTATTGCCACCCAGCTGCCCGCCGGCGCATCTATAGATGCTTACCGCTCTGCCGCTGCAGGCACCACAGAGGCTGCCGCATTTGTACAGGCGCAGGCAGTAGCCGGTCCTGAAATACTAAAAGTAACCTTAGTCATCCCTATAGTCCTGATAGTAGCCTTTACCGGGCTTTTCTTTTACATGAAAGGAAGAAGAAAACAACAATTACAAACTATTAAAGCGTAATTAAAGTATATGAACCGTAAGCTAAGAATGGGAATGATCGGAGGCGGCAAGGATGCCTTCATCGGAGCAATCCACCGTTTAGCCGCCAATATGGACGGCCTTATTGAGCTCAAAGCCGGTGCGCTGAGTGTGCACCCGGAGATAGCCGTAGAGTCGGGAAAAATGCTGTTCCTCGACCCCGAGCGTATTTACACCGATTTTAAAACCATGCTGGAAAAGGAAGCGGCCCGGCCTGCCGGCGAGCGGCTGGATTTTGTAACTATTGTTACGCCCAACTTTGCCCACTTTGAGCCCGCCATGATGGCGCTGGACAAAGGTTTTAACGTGGTAATAGAAAAGCCCATCACCTTTACCCTGGACGAAGCCAAACAGCTGAAGGCCAAGGTAGAGCAAACCGGCCTTACCCTGCTGCTTACCCACACCTACACCGGCTATCCCCTGGTAAAACAGGCCCGCCAGATGGTAAAGGAAGGCGCATTCGGCAAGATCCGTAAAGTATGGGTAGAATACCCCCAGGGCTGGTTAAGCAGGATGTCTGAGAAAGAAGGCAACGCGCAGGCCGCCTGGAGAACCGATCCCAAACGTTCCGGCAAAAGCGGCTGTATGGGCGATATTGGCACCCATGCCGCTAACCTGGCAGAATATATCACCGGCGCAAAAATAGAAAAGCTGTGCGCCGATTTAAACATACTGGTGCCGGGCCGCGCCCTGGACGACGACGGCGGCGTGCTGCTGCGGTTTGATAACGGCGCAGCCGGCGTGCTGCAGGCTTCACAGGTAGCAGCCGGTGAAGAAAACGCATTACGCATACGCGTATACGGCGAAAAAGGCGGCCTGGAATGGGCGCAGCATGAGCCTAACACCCTGCTGGTAAAATGGCTGGACCAGCCCACACAGATATACCGCGCCGGCGCCGGCTATGGCAGCTACCAAAGCAGCTATGCCATTCATAACACCCGCACCCCCGGCGGCCACCCCGAAGGTTACCTGGAGGCATTTGCCAACCTGTACCGCAACTTTGCCCTTACATTAACGGCTAAGCTGGATGGCACACAGCCTTCGCCCGAAGCCCTGGATTTCCCCGGTGTTGAGGATGGCGTGCGCGGCATGGCGTTTATTGACAATGTGGTGAAATCGTCCCAGAGCGAGCAGAAGTGGACGAAATTTGAGATCTGATGAAATCTAAAATGTAAAATGCTAAGTGTAAAATGTAAAAGTATGGGAGCGCGGAGGCAGTTTATGCCAACGTTGGCTTTCGCATACAACTTTTACATTCAGCATTTTACATTTGATATTTTACATTTTCACGGAAACATAGATACACATGAAAACAATCAAAGGTCCCGGAATATTCCTGGCGCAGTTTGCAGGCGATGCAGCGCCTTTCAATAACCTGAAAAGTATTTGTGAATGGGCTGGCGGCCTGGGTTTTAAAGGCGTGCAGATACCTACCTGGGTAAGCAGCTTTATTGACCTGCAAAAGGCGGCTGAAAGCAAAACCTATGCAGATGAAATAAAAGGTATTGTAAACGGCGCCGGCCTGGAAATAACAGAGCTGAGCACCCACCTGCAGGGCCAGCTGGTAGCTGTGCACCCGGCGTATAACGAGCTGTTTGATGGTTTTGCACCCGGGCAGTACCGGGGCAACCCGGCTGCGCGTACACAATGGGCGGTGCAGCAGCTGAAATATGCCGCCAAAGCCAGTCAAAACCTGGGCCTTACCGCCCACGCCACTTTTAGCGGCGCTCTGCTGTGGCATACCGTATACCCCTGGCCGCAGCGTCCCGCCGGCCTGGTAGAAACCGGGTTTAAGGAGCTGGCTAACCGCTGGCTGCCCATCCTGAACGAGTTTGATGCCAACGGCGTAGATGTATGCTACGAAATACACCCGGGTGAAGACCTGCACGATGGCGTTACCTACGAGCGCTTCCTGGAAGCTACCGGCAACCACGCCCGCGCATGCCTCCTGTACGATCCCAGTCATTTTGTATTACAATGTTTGGATTATCTGGAGTATATTGACATCTACCACGAGCGCATCCGCATGTTCCATGTAAAGGACGCTGAGTTCAATCCAACCGGCCGTTCCGGCGTGTATGGCGGTTACCAGGCCTGGATAGACCGCCCCGGCAGGTTCCGCTCGCTGGGCGACGGACAGGTGGATTTTAAAGCAGTTTTCAGTAAATTAACGCAGTACGGATTTAATGGCTGGGCAGTAATGGAATGGGAATGTTGTATGAAACACCCCGAAGACGGCGCCCGTGAAGGAGCGCCCTTCATTAAGGACCACATCATAAGAGTTACAGAAAAAGCCTTTGACGATTTTGCCGGCACCGGTGCCAATGAAGCGCTGAACAGGAAAATACTGGGACTGTAAAAGCAGTGGCTATTGGCCGTTATCTATTGGCCGGTGTATAAAATTGCAAACGTGTGAATGGCAGATGGCTGCTGAATGCCGGCAGCTAAAGAAAAAAGGACGCAATCACTAAAAGCTGACAGCTAATGCCTAACAGCATAGACATAAACGATCAACATTTAACAACTAAACTTCGAGAATCAAACATGAGAAAGCGTTTTTTGGCGCCGTTTGTACTGAGTGCCTTATTCTTTGCAGCCTGCGGTGGCGGCCAGCAAAATAACAGTGAGCAGGCTAACAGCAGCGCAACGGCTGGCCAGGAAGGGGCGGCAGTGGACAGTTCAATGGTATCACCCGGTGCTAACGCGCCCGTACCAAAGGGCCAGGCCTTAATTGATGAACAGGATTGCAAAACCTGTCATAAGGAAGATGTGAAGCTGGTAGGTCCGGCTTATAAAGACATTGCCAAGAAATATGAAAGCAATGACAAGAACATTGAAACCCTGGCTGATAAAGTGATCAGCGGTGGCTCCGGCAACTGGGGCGATGTAGCCATGGTGCCTCACCCCACTTTAAAGAAAGAAGATGCCAGGGAAATGGTGAAATACATTCTTTCATTGAAATAAAATAACAATGGAAAGGCGGCTCCCAAGGCTGCCTTTCCGCTGTTAACGCTGCACTGCCTGTTGCGCAGGAACAGCTCACCCAGTAAATGTTGAATATCCGGAAACCATGCGGCCACCAGGCAGGCGGTACGCACAGGAAAGGAATTGCCGCTACGCGGGAGCACATGGAGCGTTTGTTCCATTCCGTTCATAAAAAACAATAGGCAAAAGCAATTATTCTTATCTACATTACAGACTGCTAAAATTCTAAAAGTACTCGGTTATGAAATTTTCTTTCAAAAGCTTGCTCCTGGCCGGCACCCTCATTACCACAACAGCCATGGCGCAACAGGTAAATAAGTTATCAGGCACAGAAAAAAAAGAAGGCTGGAAGCTGCTGTTTGATGGTAAAACCACCAAAGGCTGGCATACCTACCTGCAAAAAGACGCCAGCCCCGCCTGGAAGGTGGAAGACGGCGCCCTGATGCTGGACCCTGAGGCCAAAAAAGGCGGCGCACCCGGCGGCGACCTGGTAACCAACGGCGAATATGAGAACTTTGAGCTTACCCTCCAGTGGAAAATATCCGAAGGCGGCAACAGCGGCATCATATTTATGGTGCATGAAGATCCTGAGTATAAACAAACCTACCTCACCGGCCCTGAAATGCAGGTGCTGGATGATGCCCGCCACCCGGACGGAAAGATTGTGAAACACAACTCCGGCGACCTGTACGACCTGAAGAAATCTGCAGAAAAAGCTGTAAAGCCGGTAGGGGAGTGGAACACGGTAAAGATCCGCAAAAACCACAACCAGCTTACCTTTTGGCTTAACAACGTAGAAACCGTAAACGTAATGATAGGCTCCAACGAATGGAAAGAGCTGGTGGCCAACAGCAAGTTCAAAACCTGGCCGGGATTTGCCAAATTCACAAAAGGGCACATTTCCCTGCAGGACCACGGCCACCAGGTATGGTACAGAGATATTAAGATCCACGTTCTTTAATCAATTACGAATTGGCAATTACGAATTGCAGGAAGTGCGCGTTATAGCGAAACGTATAATACTTAATGCAAAGCGCTTAACATTTCAATGCATTTAGTATTGAGCGTTCAGCGTTCAGTCTTTAGCGTTCGGTACCTCCATCCGCTGCATTCCAATTCGTAATTGACAATTCGTAATTAACTATTACGCGCATATGAAAACTAAACACCTCTCCCTCCTGGCCATGCTGTTAGCAGTGGCACTCTGCATCCAGGCAAAGCCCAAACCCAGGCTGCTGGTATTTTCCAAGACAATGGGCTTCCGGCATGATTGTATACCCGTAGGCAAGCTGGCCGTAATGAAGCTGGGCAGCGAGCATGGTTTTGCGGTAGATACTACCGAAGACGCCAGCGTATTTACACCGGATAACCTGAAAAAATATTCGGCCATCCTGTTCCTGTGCACCACCGGCGATGTGCTGAACGATGAGCAGCAGGCGGCCATGGAAGGCTATATTCACAACGGCGGCGGCTTTATGGGCATCCATGCCGCCACAGATACGGAGTACGGCTGGCCATGGTATAACAAGCTGGTAGGCGCGTGGTTCCTCAGCCATCCCAAACAGCAGGAAGCTACCCTGCTGGTGGTTGACCGGAACAATGCCGCTACCAAACACCTGCCGGAAAAATGGGTGCGCAAAGACGAGTGGTATAACTTTAAGAACATTAATCCTGATACGCATGTGCTGATCAAGATAGATGAAAGCTCTTATGAAGGCGGCAAAAACGGCGACAACCACCCCATGTGCTGGTACCATGATTTTGAAGGCGGCCGCGCTTTCTATACCGAAATGGGGCATACCAAAGAGTCCTATGCAGATCCGCTGTATTTACAACACATATTAGGTGGCCTGGAATATGCAATGGGCAACGGTCACGCAAAAAAAAGCATTAAGCATTAACTGAAAAATGAGATATATACTTGCTATCGCGGTTATGTTGAGCCTGGGCGTTCTCATAACCGCATGCCACAAAACCCGCCCCGGAAAACCCAAAGTACTGGTGTTTTCCAAAACCACGGGTTTCCGGCATTCCGCTATACCCGCCGGCATTAAAGCCATTCAAAAGCTGGGCGAAGAAAACGGCTTTGAGGTAGACACCACTGAAAATGCAAACCGGTTCTGCGAAGACAGCCTGCAACAATACGCTGCAGTAATTTTCCTGAACACCACCGGCGATGTGCTGAACCACTACCAGGAAGCAGATTTTGAAAGATACATACAGGCCGGCGGCGGCTTTGTAGGTGTACACGCTGCTACCGATACAGAGTACGACTGGGGCTGGTACGGCCAGCTGGTAGGCGCCTACTTCAACAACCACCCGCCGGGCGTGCACAAAGCCACGCTAACGGTAAAGGATAAAACCTTCCAGGCTACCAAAGACCTGCCGGAACAATGGGAGCACACCGATGAATGGTACAACTTTAAAAAAGTAGATAAATCCATTCACGTGCTCATTACGGTAGATGAAAAAACCTACCAGGGCGGCACCATGGGAGAGCAGCATCCTATTAGCTGGTACCATGATTTCGACGGCGGCCGCGCCTTTTACACAGAGCTGGGCCATACCGAAGAAAGCTATACCGAGCCCAATTACCTGAAGCACCTGCTGGGCGGCATCAAATACGCTATTGGCCGTAACCAGTATATGGATTACAATAAAGCCACCACCCTGCGCGTACCGGAAGAGGACCGCTTTACCAAAACCGTGCTGGTATCCGGTCAGTTCTTTGAACCAACGGAAATGGCTATACTGCCCGACCTGAGCATACTGGTAGTACAGCGCCGCGGTGAGATCATGTATTACGATCAGGCCACCAAAAAGCTTTCAGAAGCAGGCAAGCTGCGTGTGTACTATAAAACAGATGTGCCGAATGTAAATGCCGAAGAAGGCCTGTTGGGCATTACCGCCGATCCGGATTTTAAGAACAACCACTACGTTTACCTGTATTATTCCCCTGCAGATACTTCTGTAAACCGGCTGTCGCGCTTTAAGTTCGAGAACAATAAGCTCGATACCGCATCGGAAAAAATTATCCTGCAGCTGTATTCACAACGCAACATCTGCTGCCATACCGGCGGCTCGCTTACGTTTGATGCAAACGGGCTGTTGTATCTCTCAACAGGAGATAACAGCACGCCTTTTGACGAACCGGGCCAGAAATATGTGAGCAAAGGCTATGCGCCGCTGGACGACCGTCCCGGCCATGAGCAGTACGACGACCGCCGCACAGGCGCCAACAGTAACGACCTGCGGGGTAAGATACTGCGCATAAAAGTGAACCAGGATGGCAGCTACTCCATACCCGAAGGCAACCTGTTTAAACCCGGTACGCCCAAAACAAGGCCGGAGATATACGTAATGGGTACACGTAATCCTTACCGTATATCTGTTGATAAAAAAACCGGTTACCTGTACTGGGGCGAAGTAGGCCCGGATGCTAATAACGATGATCCTGCACGCGGCCCCCGCGGCTACGATGAGGTAAACCAGGCCAAAAAAGCCGGCAACTTCGGTTATCCTTTGTTCGTAGGTAATAACTACCCGTATCGTTTGTATAATTATGAAACCGGCGAAAGCGGGCCTCCTTTTGATCCTGCCCACCCGGTAAATACTTCGCGCAACAACACTGGTATAAAAGACCTGCCGCCCGCGCAGCCGGCCTTTATATGGTACCCGTATGCCAAATCCCCGGATTTCCCGCAGGTAGGCAGCGGCGGCCGTAATGCCATGGCAGGGCCGGTGTATTACAGCGACCTCTATCCCAACCAGCAGGCCACCCGCTTCCCGGATTACTATAACGGCAAGCTGTTTATTTACGACTGGGTGCGCGGCTGGATCAAAGCCGTAACCATGAACCCGGACGGCAGCTACTCCAAAATGGAGCCCTTTATGGAACATACCAAGCTCAATGCCCCCATTGATATGGAAATGGGCCCGGATGGCCGTATGTACATACTGGAATATGGGAACGGATGGTTCAGCAAAAATGCAGACGCCGGCCTGGTACGTATAGACTATAACGGTGGTAACCGTCCGCCGAAAGCAGTGCTTACCGTAAACAAGCTTACAGGCGGCCTGCCCTTCACAGTAAAGCTCAGCGCCCGCAAATCCACCGATCCGGATGGCGACGCCCTCAAATACCTGTGGTATTTTGGCAATGGCAGCAAAAAGGAAACGCAGGAGCCGGAAGTTGAGTACACCTTTAACACTGCCGGCGAATACCCGGTAGCAGTAGAGGTAACAGACGATAAAGGCGCCAGCACCCGCAGCTATACCACTACTTTGTATGCAGGCAATGAAACACCGGATGTGAAAATAAACATCATCGGTAACAAGATGTTCTACTTCCCCGGCAAACAGGTGCATTACACTGTAACGGTGAACGACAAGGAAGACGGCAGCACTGAAAACGGCAAGCTGGATGTATCTAACATTTATGTAAAAGCCGATTATGTGGAAGGCCGCGATAAAGCCGCGCTGCCACAGGGACACCAGGTAATTACCGGCGCCATTGCCGGCAAGAACATTATGGAGTCCAGCGATTGTAAAACCTGCCATAAGGTAGATGAAAAATCCATCGGCCCATCCTTTAAGCAGGTAGCGGAGAAGTATAAGAACGATCCTGCTGCGCCGGACTACCTGGCCAATAAGATCATTAAAGGCGGCGCCGGTGTATGGGGCGAAACTGCTATGTCGGCGCACCCCACCATCACCAATAGTGAAGCGCACCAGATCGTGGAATGGGTAATGTCGCAGGCGGCAGATGCCAAAAAGCCGCAAAGCCTGCCGCTGAAAAGCTCCATTGATCCTACCATGGGCAACCCATTAAAAGATAACGGCGTGCTTTATCTCTCCGCCAGCTATACGGATAAAGGCGGCCCTGGTATTAAGCCCATTACCGGCATGGCCAGTGCAGAGCTGTATAATTCCAAACTGTCTGCCGGTGATTACGACAAGGCAGATGGCGTATCTACCTACAGCATGGATGGGAAGAAGTTTCTGCTGCCGGCCGCTAACACCACCGGCTGGGCTGCTTATAATAACCTTGACCTTACGGAAGTAAGCGGTATTGAAATCACTTACTTTGCACAACAGGCGCCGCAATATGGCTACACCATAGAAGTATTGCTGGACGGCCTGCAGGGCACTAAGCTGGGAGAGGTAACCGTAGGCCCCGGCATGAAAACAGCGCCCACGCCCAATACAGCGCTCATCAGCTTTGCACCTGTATCAGACGGTAAGCAGCATACGTTGTATTTCCGCCTTAAGGCAGCCGATGCGGCAGAAAAAACGCCTATTGGTATTGCCAGCTGGCAGCTGATATCCAAATAACTAGTTTTTAAGAATGGAATTGTAAAACAGGCCGCCTGGAAACAGGTGGCCTGTTTGTTTTTATTCAAAAGTGTGTTGTAATCCGCCAATAATGTAATTTACTCTTCGCTGTTCCACATAGTCAAGGTGAGCACTAATCCACTCATAGATATATTTATTTGACAGCAGTTCCTGAAATTGCTGGTTGAGATATGTTTTTAATAAGGGCGTGGCTGTTTTTATCTCATCCCAGATATTATCCCTGTTGTTCAGCACAAAAACAATATCTTCAAAGTCACTGCTCATTCTTCCATCATTGCCGCCCCTGTTCCTGAATGCTTCTAGCTTGGAGCCAATAAACCAGGCAGGTTGAAATATTCTGATCACATTGTTTCCAAGGCTAATTTGCATGGAATGTTTATATCCTTCAGAGTACCATTTATTTGTAAAACCCAATATGCTTTCATCAGTTGGCATTATGTCTACAATAATGCCATGAACCCGGTAACGGCAAATTATTCCCGATTCCACATCATTAGCAAAACCTTTCAAACGCAGCTTTTCTTCAATAGCAGCATAATTAGAATAATTCATTAACTCTATCAAAATATCTACATCTTCTGTGGGCCTGATTTCTTCAGCTGGACGGTCGGCATATAAAGAGACCGTAGCTCCGCCCACAAACACCACTTCATTCGCCAGTTCTTCCAGCGCTTGGTGCACTGCCTTTATCCGGGTAATGTTTTGTGTATGGCTCATATTAGAATTTCCTTTTTTAACATATCAAGGGCAAACTGGACTTCCCTAATCCGTCCTACCCGGATTATATCTATTGCAGCAAGCCATTTGTATAGCTGTTCATCTTTTTTTGCTGCCTCCGGTACTCCTTTATGTAATGGCGTAATGGAAAGCCCTCTTATCCATCCTTTTTCGTCTGGCCAGACATAGTTCAGTTCTGCTGCAAAATGAGCTTTGAAAAAAGTATGTGAGTGTGCAGTAGGCATTCCTGTTACCATTGTTCCCGGCAGTTGGGGGAACACATAATGCAGCCCATGTTCTATAAACTCCATTAAAGATTGGCGATAAACTCTTCGCCGGCTTTCATCTACCAATCCTGCAATATGACTTCTGCTTAAAGACTCAGATATTTCGGAAACACTAATAAATAAATCAGTTGCCAGGTCACGGTACTGCCAGTTTAACTCAATACTAAGTATTTTCAGGAGAATTACTATATCCTGTGGTCGCATGCCATTATGAGCTTTCATGCCTGTGAAGATAGTGTTTTTTGTTTGCAAATCGCGAACAGCGAACAAGGAGTGTTTGAAATCTATTAAATTTAAATACGCAACATCTTAAGCTATCAGTTATGAAAAAGCACCTCCTCTCCACCCTGTTCATGGCCTTAGCCATAGCCGCAATTGCCCAAAGCCACCACCCGGAGCCCAAAACCTTGTCTATTGGAGCCGCAGCGCCGGCGTTTTCCTTGAAGGGCACCGATGGTAAAACCTATACCCTGAACAGTTTTGACAAAGCCAAAGTGCTGGCCGTTATTTTCAGCTGTAACCATTGTCCTACAGCACAGGCCTATGAGGAGCGTATTAAGCAGCTGGCCAAGGATTATGAACCGCAGCAGGTAGCCGTAGTGGTTATATCGCCCAACAACCCCACGGCCATAAACCTGGGAGAGCTGGGCTATACGGAAATGAGCGATACCTATGATGAAATGAAGCTGAGGGCCAAAGAGCATGCCTTTAACTTCCCGTATTTATATGATGGGGATAGCCAGCAGGTGGCAATGGCTTATGGCCCGGTAGCCACCCCCCATGCGTTTGTATTTGACGGGCGCCGCAAGCTGCAATACACCGGCCGCCTCGATAGTAAGGAAAAGCCTGGCACCGGCCATGCAGAAGATATACGGAGTGCCATAGATGCGGTACTGCATCATGAGGAGGTGAAGCATCCGGTACAAAAAACTTTTGGCTGTTCCATTAAATGGGCCTGGAAAAATGAGTACAACGCCCAATTATATAAAGAGTGGGCGCAACGCCCCGTAACCCTCGATACGCTGGGAGTGGAAGGTATTAAAGCGTTGCTGAAAAATAACGGGGATAAGCTGCGCCTCATTAACATATGGGCCACCTGGTGCGGGCCCTGCATGCAGGAGCTGCCGTCTTTTATTGATACAGACCGTATGTACCGCGAGCGGGACTTTGAGTTCATTACTATTACAACCGACAATCCCGGGAAAATGAGCAAAGCCCTGGCGCAGCTCAAAAAGCTGGAGGCCTCCAATAAAAATTACCTGTACAGCGGCGATGATAAATACCAGCTGATAGAAGCGGTTGATCCTGAATGGCAGGGCGCCCTTCCGTATACGCTGCTGGTGGAGCCCGGTGGCAAAATTGTGTACCGTCACCAGGGCGCGGTAAATATGCTGGAGCTGCGGAAGGCCATTGTGGAAAATAAGCTGATCGGAAGGTATTACTAAACCCCCACATCTTTCCTACATGCATCCTGCATGGTTCAAAAACCTGCCCCTGGCAGCTAAAGCTATCTTCTTTTCCTGCCTGCATACACATAATCAATCAGCAATACCACCACCAGTATGGCCAGCCCAAAGAACTCGCGGGTTTCCTCTATCCAGGGCTTGGCAGCCTTCATGCTTTCCGCTATATTTTCTGCATGGTGATGCAGCGCCCAGTCCATAACCCCGTATTTGTCAAAGAAAAGATACACGGCGTAAACCAGGTACACAAAAATGCCTACCAGGTAGGCGCCCCGGTAAAACTTATGACGGGCCGCCTGTGCGCACATCACCGCGGCATACAGGTATATCGGCATCCACACATAAGGGTCCGGGTCATTATACTGCAAACCGGCAAAAACAATAAATACCAGGCAAAAGAAAACATTGAAAATTTTCATAACGATAGTCATCGGTATATATAGATTTTTAACACAAATTATAAATGTCTGTGTGAACTATGATTATTTTATACATTTTGCAGGTGTATAAGCGGAAATTTTTTTTAAAGGTGAAATAAACACTTGTCTTTGTTAAAATAAAGTTATAAATTGGTGCAACAAATAGCACGATAAAGAGCAGATTTGAACAACCAAAATCGAAATCAGACAGGATTTAATAATCTATTTTATTTATTGCCACGTTACCAAAGATTTTATTGTTAGTTATCATTAACCTTAAAGGACCAAAATCTATTCTGTAAAATAATCACACACAAATAAGCCTTTATAAAGCCACGTTATGAAAAAAATCTACCACTACCTGGTGGCAGGGTGCTGTTGTTTGCTGTTACTATGCTGCTTCAACAGCACTTTTGCCCAAACCAGGAAAATTTCCGGAAAAATTACTGCAGAGAACAATGAACCCGTTACAGGCGCTACTGTACAGGTTAAAGGTACCAGTACCGGCACCGTCACCGATGTGAATGGTGCCTTTTCATTATCAGTACCCTCCAACGCCACCCTGGTAGTTTCCTTTGTGGGGTATAAACAGCAGGAAATACCGGTAGGCAGTACTTCTACCTTTAACATTCGCCTGGAAACCTCAGCCAGCTCCCTGAATGAGCTGGTGGTAACAGGTTACACCACCCAGGCGCGTAAAGACATTATCGGCGCTGTTTCTACTGTAAAAGCCAAAGAGCTAGTGGCTGTACCCGCCGGTAATGCTGAACAGCAGCTGCAGGGCCGCGTAGCCGGTTTAACAGTGCTGTCATCCGGCCAGCCCGGTACCACCAGCCTGGTACGCATCCGCGGTTTCGCCTCTTTTGCCGGCAACGAGCCGCTGTACATTGTGGATGGCGTGCCCACCTTCAGCATTGAGAACCTGAACAGTTTTGATATTGAAACCACTACCGTACTGAAAGATGCCGGCTCCGCCTCTATTTACGGTGCGCGCGCATCTGCAGGCGTAATAGTGATCACCACCAAGCATGGCAGCCGCCGCAGCGACGGAAAGATACAGGTAACCTACGATGGTTCCTACGGCTGGCAAACACCGGGTAAGGGTTTTGACATACTGAACCCCGAAGAAACCGCCAAATGGACATGGATTGCCGAGCGTAATGCCGGTAAGGTAGAAGCCAATGGCAACCCTACCCACCCGCAGTATGGCAATGGCGTAAACGCAGTGCTGCCCGACTACATCCTGGCCGGCAGCAAAACAGGGGTGTTTGAAGGCGATCCTGCCATAAATCCCAGCCTGTATAACGTTGACTTTAATAAGGGCGCCATCTACCAGATCGTAAAAGCCAATAAAAGCGGTACAAACTGGTATGATGAAATAACCCGTACCGCCCCCATACAGCAGCATGCAGTAGGCCTTTCAGGCGGTAATGAAAATTCACGTTTCTACGCCGGCTTTGGTTATTACGACCAGCAGGGCGTGGTGCTGAACACCTACCTGAAACGCTACAGCATCCGCGCTAACTCCGAGTTCTCTATTAAGAACCGGGTACGCATCGGGGAAAACATTCAGATGACCTACCGCGATAACCCGCAGCTGACCAACCTGAATGAAGGGAACGCCATCTCCCTGGCCTACCGTATGAACCCCCTCATACCCGTGTATGATGTAATGGGCGGCTGGGCCGGTACTGCAGCCAAAGGGTTTAATAACCCCAGCAACCCGGTAGCCAACCAAACCCGTGCAAAAGATAATAAAGGGCATGCCTTTGGCCTGTTCGGCAACGTTTATGCAGAGGCCGACCTGGCAAAAGACCTCACCTTCCGCAGCAGCTTCGGAGGTACCCTGTTCAGCTTTTACGCCAACGGTATTACCTCCCGCACCTATGAAAACTCTGAAAATATAGGAAGTGATCAGCTGTATGAAAGCGGCGGTTACGGTTACAGCTGGACCTGGACCAACACCTTACGCTATGAGCATACCTTTAACGGTATACATAACATCAAAGCCCTGGCAGGTATAGAAGCCATCCGCGACGGCGCGGGCCGCAGCATAAACGGTACAGGCCTTAACCCCTTTACCAATGCGGTGAACTACCGTACTCTTACCACTACACAATCATCCGGCCGTACAGTAGGCAGCGACGGCAGCCCGGGCAACGATATTTTCTCCGTATTCGGTAAGGTGGATTATACCTTTATGGACCGCTACCTTATTAGCGGCGTGCTCAGAAGGGACGGCTCCTCCAACTTTGGTATAGATAACCGTTACGGCACCTTCCCGGCTATATCCGCCGGCTGGCGCATCAGCCAGGAAGCCTTCCTGAAAGGCGTACCCTGGATCAATGAGCTGAAGATACGCGGCGGTTGGGGTAAAATGGGTAACCAGCGTATTGACCTGAACAACCAGTACAACCTGTACGCCGCCAGCGCCTCTTTCTCTGCCTACGCCATTGATGGTTCCAGCACCGCCACTTTCGAGGGTCTTAATAAAGCCAGGATCGGCAACCCCGCCGGCCAGTGGGAAACCAATATAACCACTAACGTAGGTTTGGACGCCACCCTGTTCAACAACAGCCTGGACATCATATTCGATATTTACGACAAAAAAACCAGCAACCTCCTTTTCAACCCGGAGCTGCCCGGTACAGTAGGCCAGGTAACCTATCCTACTATTAACGTAGCCAGCATGAGTAACAGAGGTATTGACATGCAGATCATCAAGCGTGGCACCTTTGCCAAAAACTGGCGCTACGAAGCCAATTTAACCTTAACAACATATAAGAATAAGATCACCAGGCTGTCTGAAGGAACCGATTATTTCGACGGTAACAGCTTTGGATCATCCCGCATAGGCACCTTCACCCGTAATGCGGTGGGCCACCCCATTTCCGCCTTCTATGGCTATGATGTAATAGGACTTTTCCAGGATGATGACGATGTAAAGAACAGCCCTGCGCAGGACGGCGCCGGCCCCGGCCGTTTCAAGTACCGCGATGTGGATGGCGATAAAAAGATCACCGCCAACGACCGTACTTTCTTTGGCGATCCCAACCCGCGCGTAACCTCCGGCCTGGATATCACCATCGGCTACAAGGGATTTGATTTTAACATGTTCTTCTACGCGGTAACCGGCGCCAAGGTGATCAACTACACCCGCTGGTTCACCGATTTCTTCCCTTCTTTCCCGGGGCAGGCCATCAGCGGCCGCGTGCGCGACTCCTGGACGCCTGATAACAAAGGGGCTACCACACCCATATTTGAAGACGTGTCTAACTTCAGCACCAACACGCAACCCAACTCTTATTACATGGAGAACGGCGCCTACCTGCGCGCCAGGAACGTACAGCTTAGCTATACGCTGCCGGTTGCCGTTACCCGGCACATTGGTATGGAAAAGCTGAAGGTATATGTACAGTCTACCAACCTGTTCACCATTACCGGCTATAAGGGCCTGGATCCTGCCGTGAGCGGTGTTGATACCAACTTTGGGGTGGATTATGGTAACTACCCGCTTACACGCCAGTTCATACTGGGCGTAAGCGCTATATTCTAAAAACAGAACATTAGTAATAAATACACCTGCAACCGGGCAACAGCCATCGTACAATAGCAAACCCGGTTGCAGGTGGTCACTAAAAGCAAAAAATTTCCACATGAAAAATAAAATGATCATAGGCATGTTGCTGATAGCGGGAGGGATGGCTTTTGCGCTGTATGCCTGTAAAAAATCTTTCCTCTCCCGGGAGCCCATCGGGCAGCTGGGCGATGCGGATGTGCAAACCCAGAAAGGGGTAGAAGAGCTGCTTATAGGCGCCTATGCCGTGCTGGATGGTAACTATAACGGGTTTAACTGGCAGGCATCCTCTACCAACTGGGTATATGGCAGCATTGCCGGCGGCGATGCGCATAAAGGCTCCAACGCCGGCGACCAGGCCGATGTGAACCCGATTGAAAGGTATGAAGCCCTGCCTACCAACGACTATTTTAATGTGAAATGGAAAGCTGTGTACGATGGGGTGGCCCGCTCCAACAACGTATTAAAGGCCCTGGCCCTGGCCGATGTATCGGATGAGGTGCGTGGCCGCATTCGCGCAGAGGCACGCTTCCTGCGGGGCTTCTATCACCTGGAAGCTAAAAAAATGTGGAACAAGATACCTTATGTAGATGAAAGCATTGATTATGTAAATAACAACTACAAGGTAGCCAACACCGAAGATGCCTGGCCTAAAATAGAAGCCGACCTTAAAGCCGCCTACGACTCCCTGCCCGAAAGGATGGACCAGGTGGGCCGCGCCAACAAATGGGCCGCTGCCGCTTTCCTGGCAAAGGCCTATATGTTTGAGAAAAAGTATACAGAAGCCAAACCGCTGCTGGAAGCTATTATGGCAAACGGCGTAAATCCCAAAGGCGTAAAATACGCCCTGGCAGCCCGTTTCCAGGATAACTACAATGCAGAAACCAAGAACGGCCCTGAATCCATATTTGCCGTACAGTCATCCGTTAACGATGGCGGCGCCGGCAATA
This sequence comes from Chitinophaga sp., assembly GCF_035761305.1. Lineage (GTDB taxonomy): Bacteria > Bacteroidota > Bacteroidia > Chitinophagales > Chitinophagaceae > Chitinophaga. Next base: position 43,887 of record NZ_DASTRI010000209.1, read on the forward strand.
ACTCCAACCCCGACCAGATACTGAACTTTCCCTATTCCGATAAAGGCGCCCCCGGCGGTTGCTGCGGGTTTTTCCAGCCCACACAGGAGCTGGTGAACTCGTTCCGCACAACGGCAGCCGGCCTGCCTTTGCTGGACGGCTCTTACAACACCGGCGCCAACCAGGTAAAAAGCGATATGGGCGTAGCTGCCGATGCCGCCTTCACCCCGGACGCAGGGTTGCTGGACCCCCGCCTTGACTGGACGGTTGGCCGCAGGGGCATTCCTTATCTCGACTGGGGCCTGCACCCTGGTATTTCCTGGGTACGCGACCAGTCAAACGGCGGCCCGTACTCACCTAAAAAGAACGTATATTACAAGTCGCAGGAAAAAGTGCTTACAGACGGTTCTTCCTGGACCAATGGCCTTACCGCCATTAACTACATCCTGGTCCGCTACGCCGATGTGATCCTTTGGGCCGCAGAATGCGAAGTGGAAATAGGTTCCCTGGAAAAAGCCCGGGAATATGTTAACACGATACGCACCCGCGCCGCAAATGAGGCCGGGTGGGTGCAAAACAGCGCCGGCACCGGGCCTGCAGCCAATTATAAAATAAGCACTTACGACGATCCCTGGACCGACAAGGCAGCTGCCCGCAAAGCAGTGCATTTTGAAAGAAAATTGGAATTTGCCATGGAAGGGCACAGATTTTTTGATTTAGTGCGTTGGGGAGAGGCAAGTTCCACTATAAATGCGTATATTGCATACGAAACAACAATAATGAGCCTGTTAAAAGGCGTGAAATTCGTAGAGCCAAAAAATGATTATTACCCGATACCGCAGCGGCAAATTGATTTGAGCGCGACCAATGGGGTCTCAGCTCTGGAACAGAATCCTGATTATTGATCAGGTTTTAGAATGGCGGAAGGAGAGGCACTTGTGCCTCTCTTTTATTTATCCCTGGTTCCCGCGCAAGGAAATTCCACAACAGACAGGCCATACACAGGGAAAACATATCACGCATTACAAGAGGGACAAATTCTATTGAATAATGAGAGTGCCTATCCACTTAGGCTGGTGCATGTGGATATTATTATTTATAACAGCCTGTAACCACTCGCCGGCCTTGTTTGAGCAAATACCCGCATCCCGCTCGGGGATCCACTTCGCCAACACCATTACCGAAAGCGACAGCCTGAATGTGCTGAACTTTGAATACATCTACAATGGCGGCGGCGTAGCCATAGCCGACTTTAATAATGATGGTAAGCCGGACATATTTTTTACCGGTAACATGGTGCCCAACCGGCTGTACCTGAACCAGGGCAACATGCGCTTTAAGGATGTTACGGAAAAGGCCATGGTAAATGTACCCGGCCGCTGGAATACCGGCGTATCTGTTATAGATATTAATAACGATGGCTGGGCCGATCTGTATGTTTGCGCCGCCATGAAAAAAGACAGCGCCAGCCGGCAGAACATGCTGTTCGTAAACCAGGGCCCTGATAAAAGCGGCGTTCCTGTGTTTAAAGAAATGGCCCGCGAATATGGTGTGAACGATGCCGGCTATTCCATTGCAAGCGCCTTTTTTGATTATGATAACGATGGTGACCTGGACCTGTATGTACTAACCAACCAGATAGACTCTGCCCATTTTCCCAGCAAATACAAACCCCGCACCCTGGACGGCAGCAGCCTCAATACCGACCGCCTGTACCGCAATGACTGGAACGACTCGCTGCACCATCCCTGCTATACCAACGTATCTAAGCAGGCCGGCATTTTAATAGAAGGGTATGGCCTGGGCATTAACATAGCAGACATTAACCACGACGGATGGAAGGATATTTACGTGGCCAACGACTATCTCTCTAACGATATATTATACATCAATAATCACAACGGCACCTTTACAGACCGTTCTGCCACATATTGCAAGCACACCGCGTACTCCGCCATGGGTACGGATATTAATGACATTAATAACGATGGCCTGGCCGATATTGTTTGCCTGGATATGCTGCCGGCAACCAACCTGCGTAAGAAGATGATGATGAACGCCAACAACTATTTCACCTATATCAATAACGACCGCTACGGCTATGAATACCAGTACCCCCGCAATGTGCTGCAGCTGAACAGGGGCCCCGTACCCGGTACTGACAGCATACCGGCCGTGGCTTTCAGCGATATAGGTTTTATGGCCGGTATTGCCGCCACCGACTGGAGCTGGACGCCCATGGTGGTGGATTTTGATAACGACGGCTACCGCGACATAGTGATCACGAACGGTTTTCCCCGCGATATTACAGATCATGACTTTGTATCTTTCCGCGCAACAGCAGCGCCCTACGCCTCCACGCAATTTATGCTGGACCAGCTGCCCCGGGTAAAGATCCCTAACTATGCATTTCATAATAACGGCAATCTTACCTTTTCGGATGTTTCCAGGCAGTGGGGCATGAATGTGCCTTCCTTCTCTAACGGTGCCGCCTATGCCGACCTGGATGGGGATGGCGACCTGGATTACGTGGTGAATAATATAAACGATGAAGCTTTTGTTTACCGGAACCAGGCCAGCCGCCGGCCCGGTACTGCGCATTGGCTGCGCGTGCAGTGGAAAGGCCCGCCCGGCAACCGCATGGCCCAGGGAGCATGGGTACACGTTACAAGCCGGGATGCTGCCGGCAACCTGCAGCAGCAATCGTATGAGAACACGGTTTACCGCGGCTACCTTTCTTCAGTAGAAAATGTGGCCCATTTTGGCCTGGGCAGCACCGATACGGTAACCGCCGTAAAAGTTACCTGGCCGGATGGTAAAATACAGGAGTGGAATAACATACCGGCCAACCAGGTGCTCACTGCCGATTATGCCCGTGCCGTTCCGGCGCCCCCTGCCGCAAAGCCTGCGCTTAGCGCCCCGCTGTTTGCCGATGTAACGGACAGCAGCGGCATTACTTTTAAGCACAAAGAATATGATTACATAGATTTCAATGACCAGCGCCTGCTGCCGCACAAGCTATCCCAATACGGCCCCGCCCTGGCGGTAGGCGATGTGGACGGCAATGGCCTGGACGATATTTTTATTGGCGGCGCTACCCAGTACAAAGGCGCGTTTTTGTTGCAGCAGCCCAATGGGCAGTTTGAGCAGAAAGACCTGCTGCCCGGCCTGGCCGACAGCAAAGCCTGGGAAGATATGGGCTGCCTGCTGCTGGATGTGGATGGTGATCATGACCTGGACCTGTACGTTGCCAGCGGCAGCTGCGAGAACCGGGCCGGCAGCCTTAGCTACCGCGACCGCCTGTACCTCAATAACGGCCATGCAGGCTTTACGGAAGTACCGGGCGCGCTCCCTGCTGTTTATACCAGTAAATCGTGCGTAAAGGCGGCAGATTTTGACCGGGATGGTGACCTTGACCTGTTCATAGGCGGGCGCTTGGAACCCGGCAAATACCCCGCTCCTGTAAGCAGCTACCTGTTCCGTAACGACACGCGGAACGGCGTTGTAAAGTTTACCGATGTTACCATGCAGGTAGCCCCCGCGCTAAAGCAGCCCGGCATGATATGCGACGCCCTGTGGACGGATTATGATAACGACGGCTATGTGGACCTGCTGCTGGTGGGGGAATGGATGCCGCCCATGTTCCTGCATAACAACCATAAAGGACAGCTGCTGCCTGCGCAAAGCGGGCTGGAAACAGCATACGGCTGGTGGAGCAGCCTGGTAGCCGGCGATTTTGATAACGATGGCGACATGGATTACATAGCCGGCAACACGGGCCTGAATACCCTGTACCGGGCCAGCGAAAAGGAGCCGGTGTGTATATACGCCGCTGATTTTGATAAAAATGGCAGCTACGACGCCATTCCCACACTTTTTTTGCCGGACAGCGCCGGCCGTCGCCGGGAGTTTCCCGCCCACACCCGCGACGACCTTATTAAGCAAATGATTATGATGCGGGCGCGCTTTCCCAAATACCACGATTTTGCAGTGGCCACCCTCACCGACCTGTTAAAGCCGGATGAGCTGAAAGGCGCGCTGCAGCTGAAAGCCACCAACCTGTACTCCTGCTACTTTGAAAATAAAGGTAACGGCCGGTTTACCTGTACGCACCTGCCCCTGCAGGCGCAGGTAGCGCCGCTGTACGGTATGGTGGCCGCAGATGTGAATGCCGATGGCAACCTGGATGTAGTGATCAATGGCAATGACTTCGGAACAGAGGTGTCTGTAGGCCGGTACGATGCGTTGGATGGCCTGGTGCTGCTGGGCAACGGCAAAGGCGGTTTTACGCCCCTGGATATACGCAGCGCCGGTATTTATATCCCCGGCGATGGTAAGGCGCTGGTGCAGCTGCAGGGCCCGCGCGGCCGGCTGCTGCTGGCCGCTTCCCAGAACCAGGGCCCGTTAAAGCTGTTTGGCAGCCGCAGGCCTGTTCATGTGCTGCCTTTACAGGGTAACGATGCCTGGGCAGTGGTGCATTACGCCAACGGGCATACGCAAAAGCAGGAGTGCGGCTACGGGCAGGGTTTCCTGTCGCAGTCGGGCCGCTGCCTTATGCTTACGGCGCCGGTTAAAGCCGTAGACATTATGGATTTCAGCGGCCGTAAAAGAACCGTTACTGTGCCGTAGAAAAACTTTTATCATTCACCTGTTGCAGTAAAACTGTTATGCAATACCGTATTATTCGTACCAGCAGCATTTTATTGCTGGCTGCCCTGCTGGCCTGCCGGCAGCAGGCGCCCGCTCCCCGGCTGAATGCAGCGCAGCTGCAGGATCCGGAAGTAATGCACGCTTCTGTGAAGCAGCTTACAGATGTAATTGTGTACGATATTTTTTCGCCCCCGGTAGCAGCCCGCATTTATGCTTACGCCTGTTTGGCCATGTATGAAGCAGCCCGGTTCAATGAGCCGCAGTACCCTTCCCTGGCTGCGCAAATGCGGGAGTTTCCGCCCATGCCGCAGCCCGGGAAAGGCAAGCAGTACAACTTTTTGCTGGCCGGCGCCCGTGCCTTTGAAGCAGTGGCGCAAAAGGTCACCTTCTCCACCGACTCGCTAAAGCTGTTTGAGCAGCGGCTGTATGCCCGCTTCAAAGATGCCGGCTTAAATGATACCGCCTTTGAAAACTCCATTGCATTTGGCAATGCCATAGCAGCCAAAGTGCTGGAGCGTGCCGCAAAGGATAACTATAAGGAAAGCCGGGGCTATCCGCGCTATACCGTAACCGGCGAAAGAGGCACCTGGCAGCCCACACCCCCGGATTATATGGATGCGATTGAGCCTTACTGGAGCAGCATACATCCCTTTATTTTAGATACCTGCAACCAGTTTACACCCCTGCCTGCCTGCCCCTATGACGATAAAGACACCAGCAGCCGCTTTTACCGGGAAATGATGGAGGTGTACCATACCGGTATTAACCTCACAAAAGAGCAGCAGGCCATTGCCAGCTTCTGGGACTGTAATCCCTATGTAATGCACCATACCGGCCATGCCATGTTCGCCACAAAAAAAATTACGCCGGGCGGGCACTGGATGGGCATTGCAGCCATTGCCTCCCGCCAGGCCAAAGCCGGTTATGTGCAAACCGCGCAGGCCTATGCCCTTACCGCCGCTACCCTGCTGGATGCATTCATTGCCTGCTGGGACGAGAAATACCGCAGCCGCGTAATACGCCCGCAAACCGTTATTAACCAGCTGGTAGATCCGGGTTGGGAGCCGTTGCTGCAAACGCCGCCCTTCCCGGAATATACCAGCGGGCATAGTGTAATTTCCGGGGCGGCTGCCGAAGTGCTTACCTGCCTTTACGGCGATAGCATGGCGTTTGCAGATACTACCGAAGTGGAATACGGCGCCGGCGAGCGTTACTTTACCTCTTTCAGGCAGGCTGCCAATGAAGCCGGCATCAGCCGCTTATACGGTGGTATTCATTACCGCTCTTCAGTAGATCATGGTTTGCAGCAGGGCAGGAGCGTGGGCGTATTTATTGCGCACAGGATAAAGGTAGCAACCGGCAGCATGGTTAGCAGTCCGCCGGTTGCGCAAAATAGCCCGCGGCAGGCCAATGTTCCCCGCAAACATTAACACATAACTATCGCGGTGAGCCGCCCTGTACAGCTTTTAATATGGCTGTCCTGCTGTTGGCTCGGCTTCACCCTCCGCCACGCTTTACTTTTTGCTTTTGCCTTTTGTTTCCGGCCTTCTTCCGTTCATCAAATTCTCCTATCTTTATTCTTTTGATCGTCTATTTTACCTGATCAGAACCCAGGCGCAATGGAGTTACCATATGACTATGACAGCGATAATGTGAGCGCTTTGCTATATACCATTATCAGGCAAAACAGCGCCGCCCAGGCCCTCAGCTGGCTGGAGCAGCGTACCAAGGCGCTGCAGGACACCGGATCCCTGCAGCAGTTTAATCTTACCTTTAGCGCTATTCCACGCTTCACGGGGAAAGCGCTGATCACGTTATCTGAAGATACCGCTGCCCGGCTGCAGCAAACCGCTCATGGATTTTTCGTGCAGGGATATACGTTAGACCGGCTGGTGCGTACCTGGTGGCTGCTGCAATGGCCGGCTGCCGACCGTAACAGCTATGTGCGGGCCATTGAAGGGCTGTTTAATGCCGCTGAAATGAACGAGCTGGTAGCCCTGTACGGCGCCCTGCCCCTGCTGCCCTGGGCGCAGGAGTGGAAGCTGCGCACCGCAGAAGGCATCCGCTCCAACATAGGCACTGTGCTGGAAGCCATTATGCTGCATAATGCTTACCCGGCCAGGTATCTCAACGAGCCGGCCTGGAACCAGCTGGTGCTGAAAGCATTTTTTACGGAAAAACCCGTACACTACATTATAGGGCTGGATGAGCGGGCCAATGCCCGCCTGGCAGCCATACTGGTTGATTATGCGCATGAGCGCTGGGCCGCCGGCCGCCCGGTAAATCCTATGCTCTGGCGCCTGGTAACCCGTTTTATTAATGAGGCCAATATATCCGATATACAACGGGTATGGCGCTCCGCAGAAAATATTGAAAGAGAAGCCGCGGCCCTGGCATGCTATTACTCCCCTTATGCGCCCGCACGCGCGCTCCTGAAAGAAAAGCCGGTGCTGGAGCAGGAAATAGAAAGCGGAAGGCTCAGCTGGAGCCGGGTAGCGGAAAAACAAGTGAACTAAAAAAAAACAATCTCCCATGTGTTATAGTCATCAGTTATCTGAAAAGGACCTGCAGCCGTTATCCGTGCTGCCCGGTTACCTGGACCGTATTAAGGGTATGCGTTTCTTTGATCCGCATGTGCATATGACTTCCCGTACCACCGACGATTACCAGGCCATGGCAGATGCCGGCGTTACCGCCATCATAGAGCCCGCCTTCTGGCTGGGCCAGCCCCGCACCGGGGTTGATACCTTCCGCGACTATTTCAGCAGCCTTATAGGCTGGGAACGGTTCCGCGCAAGCCAGTTTGGTATTAAGCACTATTGCACCATCGGCCTTAACTCCAAGGAAGCCAATAACGAAAAGCTGGCCGAAGCAGTAATGGAAATACTGCCGCTTTTTATATATAAAGAGGGCGTAGTAGGCGTGGGCGAAATAGGGTTTGATGACCAGACGGTCCTGGAAGAAAAATATTACCGCGCCCAGCTGCAGCTGGCAAAGGAAGCCAGCTTACCCGTACAGGTACATACGCCTCACCGCGATAAAAAACAGGGCACCCAGCGCAGCATGGATATTGCCCTGGAACATGGCCTTGACCCCGCCATGGTAATTATTGACCATAACAATGAAGAAACCGTAAAAGAAGTGCTGGACCGTGGTTTCTGGGCCGCGTTTACCATTTACCCGTTTACTAAAATGGGTAACGAGCGCATGGTACAGGTAGTAAAACAATACGGCAGCGAACGCATTATGATTAATTCCGCAGCAGACTGGGGCATAAGCGATCCCCTGGCGGTTCCAAAAACAGCAGCATTAATGCACGAAAGTGGTATTGACTTGCATGATATTCATTTGGTAACTTACCGGAACGCAATCACGGCCTTTGGAAAAAGCGGCCAGATCGACGAAGCTGACTTTGAAAAAGTTAAAACAGTAGATCAGAGTGAGAAATTTAACGGAAGCACTGTGCTTAGAGGCGGACAGCAGCCACGGATAGACAGGAACGCCATCATCATTCGCTAACGTAAACGATAGTATGGAGATAAGATTTATTGATAAAACCCCTATATCCGGTGAGTAGTTATATTCTTAGCAAATCGTTGGGTTACCTGAGGTTGGTGCGCCCGGCCAACTTGTTAACCGCTGTGGCAGATATATTGGCGGGTATAGCAGTTTCCGGTTTTTTACACAAAGCCTATACGAATTACCTCGACCTTTTGCCCGTGGCTTGTTTGTGCCTGGCCACTATTGGCCTGTACGGCGGAGGCGTGGTATTTAACGATGTATTTGACGCTTCCCTGGATAAAAAGGAAAGGCCCGAAAGGCCCATCCCCAGCGGCCTGGTTACTAAAACACAGGCCGTTATACTGGGCAGCTACCTGTTCCTGGTAGGCATACTGGCTGCTTTTGCCGTAGGCCGCACACCCGGCTATATTGCAGTAGCTATTATGACAGCAGCGCTGGTGTATGACAAGTGGGGAAAGCATGCCAGCTGGGGGCCGGTAAACATGGGGCTGTGCCGTGGCCTGAACCTGCTGCTGGGCATTAGCCTGGTGGAACCGGTGCTGCGGCATTACACCTGGTTAGCTGTAATACCCGTGATTTATATTGCCGCGGTAACCGCCATCAGCCGGGGTGAGGTGTATGGCGGCAGCATCAGCACCCTGCGCATTACTGCGGTTTGCTATGCATTTGTGTACGGTACAATTGGGGTATTGGCGGTTGTAAACAATCACCTGCTGCCTACACTGCCCTTTTTAATACTCATGATAATAATGATCAATGCGCCTTTGATCCGTGCCATGAAAGACCCGAGTGGCCCTAACATTGGCAAGGCCGTAAAGGGAGGCATACTGGCCCTTATAGCCATGGATGCCGCCTGGGCAGCCGCCTTTGGCACCTGGCCCTATGCATTGCTGATATTGCTGCTGCTGCCTTTATCTATACTACTGGCAAAAGCCTTTGCCGTAACGTAATCATATCTGCACATCACACATTTACACCTGCCATAATATAACCACACTACAATCACTCGCACACCCTCATCTGCACATCTGCATATCCGCACATCTGCACATCAATCCAGCAGCCCTCTCCGTATAGCTTCTTTCACCAGCCCCGCAGTGTTCTTTACGGCCAGCTTTTGGGTAAGGTTTAACCGGTGGGTTTCCACGGTACGCAGGCTGATGAACAGCATATCCGCTATTTCCTGGTTGGAGTGTTCTTCCGCAATCAGCTTCAGTATTTCTTTTTCGCGCTTTGTAAGCGGTATTTCATAGCTGTTTTTTTTCTGGCCGGTCAGCACCTCATCCAGCAGGCTTTTTTTCAGGGCATCGTCCAGGAACTGTTCCCCTGCATGCACCTTTTCAATAGCAGCTACCAGGGTGGCGGGGTCGGTGTTCTTCAGCAGGTAGCCTGCTGCGCCGTTGCGCAGCATCTGCTTTATGTAGTGTGTTTCCATAAAGCTGCTGATGGCAATCACTTTTACGTCGGGGAATACTTTGTGCACCTGCCTGCTAAGCGCAATACCGTCTGTGCCGGGCATTTGTATATCCAGCAGCAGCACATGGGGCAGGTTTGCGGTAAGGCCATTGAGCAGCTGGCCGGGATCTGTGGTGTCATAAACAACGGAAATATGCGCATACGGCGCCAGCATAGTTTTTATGCCATTAATTACCAGTAAATGATCGTCTGTAATGGCCACTTTAATCTGCATATAGTATTTTTAAGTTATGGCTACAAGCTGCAGCAGGCTGCTGTACTCAGGAGGCAAGGCCGTGCTGCAGCGGGTTATTGATTACAATACTTATGTCAAACTCTATGTACGCCGTGGTGCCCTGCCCCGTGGCCGCATCAATGGCAATATTGCCGTTCAGCGCCCGTACCCGCGATTGCAGGCTGGTAAGGCCATTGCCCTGCTGCCGGGCTGTTTGCTGGTTAAAGCCTATCCCGTTATCCTCCACGGTAATGGCCAGCACCATATCCTGCTGCGTTAGCTGCACCAGGGCTTCGCTGGCCCGGGAATGTTTAATGATGTTGTTTACCAGCTCCTGCACAATGCGGTATACCGATAGTTCAAAGTTGGGCTTGAACCGGCCTATCTCTCCCAGTGAGTAAAAGCTTACCTGCAGCGTGCCGGAGTAGCTGATGTTCCTGCAAAAGTTTTGCAGGGCTTCTTTTAATCCAAGCCGGTAAAGGGTTTCCGGCATCAGGTTATGGGCTGTTTTTCGTATGTCTGTAATAGCGTCGTCCAGCAGTCCAATGGCATGGGCATAAGCGGGGCTTTGCTGTAATACCGGCTGGTCGTGGCGGATGGCGCTGAAGTGCATTTTAACGGCCGACAGCAGGCCGCCTACCCCGTCGTGCAGGTCTTTTGACAGCCGTACGCGTTCTTTTTCCTCGCCCTGCATCAGGGCCTCCAGCACCTGTACGGTTTTTTCCTTTTCCAGGGTTTGCACCTGTTGCGCATGCAGCTTTTGCCGCTGCCGGTAGCGGTACCAGGTAAGGAAGGCCAGCGCTGCCAGCAGGGCAATGGTTAGCAGAAATATGGCCTGCCACTTGGTTTTGGCAGCCAGCTCCAGGTCTTTTTGCGCCAGCTGCAGCCTTTTTTCCGCCAGCGCTTTATCTTTTTCCGCTGTTTGAAAGGCTATTTCCAGCTGGTGCACCTGTTTGCGGGTACCGGCGCCCACCAGGCTGTCGTTCAGCGCCTCATACAGTTTGCGGTATTGCAGCGCCTGCGTCGGCTGCTGCAGCGCCTCTTTTATCTCTGCGGCCGTAAGGTAGGTTTGCCGCAGCTCGTCATTGGCCTGCATGCGTTGCGCCAGCGCAATAGTAGCGGCTATCACCTTGTCGGCTTTAGCGGGCTGCCCGGTTTTCAGCAGCTCCTGCCCGTAGCCCAGCTGCGCATACAGGCGGTAGTCCTGGTCATGATAGGTATCTGTAATGGCCATGGTTTGCTCATATAGCTCCAGGGCGCGTTGATGTTGATTGTGGTCGGAGTAAATGCTGCCGTTATTGATCAGCCCATCCATTACCAGTGTGCTGTCGCCCAGGTACCGCCCCAGCTGTATTACTTCATTAAAGGCGGCAATGCCCTTTTCATAGTGCTTTAGCCTGGTAAGCGCCGCGCCCAGGTTCACCATGGCGGAGGCAATACGGCCGGTGTCTTTCATAGCCCTGGCCATGTTATTGGCGCGGGAGGCATACAAATAGCTTTTGTCATAATCGGCCGTATTAAAGAACACAGAGGCCAGGTTATTGTATATTTTGTTCTGCAGCCTGGCTTTTTTATACTGCTCCGCCAGGGCCAGCGCCTTCAGGTAATAATTAACGGCTGCTGGAAAATTGCCCATCTCCTGGTACTGGTTACCTATGTTATTATAGGCGGCCAGCAGGTTGGGCCCATCATGCAGCGCCTTGAAAATAACAGCTGCCTGGGTGGCCAGGTGCAGGCTCCTGGCATATTCCCCCCGCAGGTTCAGCACATTTATATAATACAGGGTAAAGATGGCTACACCCCGCTGGTAGTGCAGCTGCTGCGCCAGGTGCAGGCCTTTCAGGTAATAAAAGCCGGCGCTGTCGGCCTGGTGGGGGTAGTACTGGTCGCCGTAATAAAAGCAGGCCATAACGCTGCCGGTATCGGCCGGCTGATGCTGCATAACCCGGTACAGGCTGTCTGTACGCATTTGCTGGGCACAGGCATACGATCCCGTGAAACAGCCTAACAGTATGTAAATAAAAATCCTGTTCATAACTGTGATTTCTGGTGTTGGCGTACCCCGCACAATAAGCGCCCGGGCACTATTGCAACAAAATATGATAGATGGAAACCTACAGCTTTGTTACAGGGTTAACAGGATCGGCGGTTGTATTTGAAAATGTATTGTCCACTGCAAAAATCGATAATTCAGTCAAGATGGACAATAGGGGAGAATGCTGATCTTTTACGTATTAATACGTAACACGGAAATAAGGGATAACTACGCTTCCAGGCCCTGCGGCAATGCCTTTATTTTACCGTCTGATCTCTGCATATAGATAGAAGGCTACAGAATGGCCTCCAAACCGGCCCCGGTATTCACCGGGGCTTTTTTACCGTTAAAATAAATGAAAGGGTTGTCCCCCGCTATTTTAGATATTTTTGTACTTTGATGTTCATTATTATTCAACAGAAAGGAGTTAAGGAGATGCAGATCAGTAATTATATTCAGCAGTCATTCCAGGTTAATTACGCTTACCGGGTTTTTTTTACTGAGCATATTTTTGATCCCGCCAATAATACCTTATCTGCCTACCTGCAGGAGCAGGCCAGCCCTTATTATAAAAAGCGGCTGCTGGTGGTGGCAGATGAAGGCGTATGGCAGCAGCACCCGTACCTGCAGCAGCAGGCGGCGGCTTACCTTACCAATGTGCCGGGTTATGAGCTGGCCCCGGAGATCATGGTTATACCTGGCGGTGAGGCGGTAAAAAATGATGAAGCCCTGTTTTTCCGTTTGGTAGATGCTATTGATAAATATGCCATTGACCGCCATTCCTTTATAATAGGCATCGGCGGCGGCTCTGTGCTGGACCTGGTAGGGTTTGCCGCGGCAGTATCGCACCGGGGCGTACGGCATATTCGTATACCCACCACCGTACTGTCGCAGAACGACTCGGGCGTAGGGGTAAAGAACGGTATTAATTATAAAGGCAAAAAGAATTTCCTGGGCACCTTTGCGCCGCCTGCCGCCGTGTTTAACGATGCCCGGTTCCTGGCCACCCTGGACGACCGCGACTGGCGGGCCGGTATGGTGGAAGCCGTAAAAGTAGCGCTCATAAAGGACGCTGCTTTTTTTGAATGGATGGAGCAGGAAGTGCTGGCCCTGGCCAACCGGGACATGGCAGCCATGCAGCAGCTGGTGTACCGCTGCGCAGAGCTGCACCTGGCCCATATTGGCGGCGCCGGCGACCCGTTTGAAAGCGGGTCTTCCCGCCCGCTTGACTTTGGCCACTGGAGCGCGCACAAGCTGGAGCAGCTTACCGGCTTTGCCTTGCGGCATGGCGAAGCAGTATCTATCGGCATTGCATTAGACAGCGTATATGCCCGGCTGTTAGGCTGGCTGGATGAAAGCGCCATGCAGCGCATCCTGCGGTTGTTACAGCAAATGGGCCTGCCCATATACCACGAGCTGCTGAACATGCAGGCCGGTGCCGGGGCGCCTGTAATAAAAGGACTGGAAGAATTCCGCGAGCACCTGGGCGGCCGCCTTACCATTTGCCTGCTGAAAGGCATTGGCCAGGGCCAGGAAGTAAATGATATGAATGTAGCCCTGCTGCAGCAGGCCGGTGAGATCCTGCGCAGCATTCACCAATAACAATTATGCCATGCAAACACCTTACGGTCATCTTACCTACTGCACGAACATACATCCCGGTGAAGACTGGGCTGCTCATTTTGAACAGCTGCAGCTGCACATACCACTGGTAAAGGCGGCATTAAGCCCCGAGCAGCCTTTTGGCATTGGCCTGCGCCTTTCCAACAAGGCCAGCCTGGAGCTGAGCAAAGAGCAGGCATTGCTGGAGTTTAAAGCCTGGCTGCAGGAGCAGGACTGTTATGTGTTTACCATGAACGGCTTTCCCTACGGCGGTTTCCATCACGTAAAAGTAAAGGACCAGGTGCATGTGCCCGACTGGACCACCGGCGACCGCGTGAACTATACCATACGCCTGTTTCGCATACTGGCGGCCCTGCTGCCCGAAGGTATGGAAGGCGGCGTATCTACCTGCCCTTTATCGTATAAATTATGGGCGCGCTGCGCAGAGGAAACGGCTTCCGTTACGGAAAGCGCTACCCTCAACCTGCTGCTGGTAGTGGAGCAGCTGGCCCGCATACGCAGGGCAGGCGGCCCTTTGCTGCATATTGATATTGAGCCCGAGCCCGATGGCATGCTGGAAAACTCGCAGGAATATATTCACTGGTATTTCCAGCAGCTGCTGCCCGCGGGCATTCCTTTCCTGTGCGATAAGCTGGGCATAGCCGAAGCAGAGGCGGCCGTAATGCTTAAAGAGCATGTGCAGCTGTGTTATGACGTGTGCCACTTTGCGCTGGCTTATGAGCAGCCCGAAGCAGTGCTGAACGCCATGCGGCAGCACGGGTTAAAAATAGGCAAGCTGCAGATAAGCGCAGCCCTTAAAGCATTGCTGCCGGCAGCCGGTACCCCGGAGCGGGCCGCAGTGATAAATGCCTTCCGCGGCTTTAATGAACCCGTTTACCTGCACCAGGTAATAGCGCGTACCGGTAATGGCTACACGCACTATCCTGATTTGCCGGAGGCGCTGGCCGATGCAGAAAACCCCCGGGCACAGGAGTGGCGCTCCCATTTTCATGTACCGTTGTTTATTGATCATTATGGTTTGCTGTCGGCCACCCGGGAAGATATTCAGCAGGTGCTGGCCCTGCAGCAAACACAGCTCTTTACCACCCACCTGGAGGTAGAAACCTATACCTGGGAAGTGTTACCCCAGGACCTGAAGCTGCCCATGGACCGTTCCATTGCACGGGAACTGGCCTGGGTACAACAACAGTTGGAATTATAAATCATTCATTATAGCTTTGTTAAGGATTTGTAAGTTCGCTCATATCAATGTTCTATGAGAAAAACAGTAGTGTTGGATGTAGTAGGGCTCTCTACGTCCGTAATCGGCAGGCATACACCATTTTTGCAACAGTACGTACAGCAGCATCATTTGACCACGGTAATGCCTATGTTACCCGCCGTAACAACAGCAGTGCAAAGCACCTATGTAACCGGTAAGTGGCCCGCTGAACATGGTATTGTAGGCAATGGCTGGTATGACCGGGAAGATTGCGAGATAAAGTTCTGGAAACAATCCAACAAGCTGGTACAGGCAGAAAAGATCTGGGAAAAGGCCCGCCGCCTGCAGCCGGATTTTACCTGCGCAAAAATGTGCTGGTGGTACAATATGTACTCCACGGCAGATTATTCTGTAACCCCGCGCCCGCAGTACCTTTCAGACGGGCGTAAGATGCCGGACTGCTACTCGCATCCTGCATCGCTGAGAGATCATTTGCAGAAAGAGCTGGGCCAGTTTCCGCTGTTCCAGTTCTGGGGCCCCGGCGCCAACATTAAATCCACCCAGTGGATAGCAGATGCGTCACAGATCACAGATAACCTTTACGACCCAACGTTAACGCTTATATATTTACCGCACCTGGATTATTGCCTGCAAAAGTTCGGGCCGGATGAAAGCAGTATCAGTAAAGAGCTGCAGGAGATAGATAATGTATGCAAACAGCTGGTAACCTTTTATGAGCAAAAAGGCGCGCAGGTAATACTGCTGTCGGAATACGGCATTAACGCCGTTAGCAACCCGGTGCATATTAACCGCATACTGCGGCAGGAGGGATTGCTGCAGATACGGGAAGAGAGAGGGCTGGAGCTGCTGGATGCCGGCGCCTCAAAAGCCTTTGCAGTATCGGACCACCAGCTGGCGCATATTTACATTAACGACCTTTCCAGCGTGAAAAAGGTGCGCAATATTATTGAAAATGTGCCGGGCGTAGCCCAGGTGCTGGATCGTGAAGGTAAACGCAGGCATCACCTGTACCATGAACGTTGCGGCGATTATGTGCTGGTGGCTGATGCCGACAGCTGGTTTACCTACTACTACTGGCTGGATGATAACCGCGCGCCGGACTTTGCCCGTATTGTAGATATACACCGCAAGCCCGGCTATGACCCGGTAGAGATGTTCCTGAACCCCGCCGATCCTATGGTAAAGGCCAGGATTGTGGGTAAGCTGCTGAAAAAGAAGCTGGGCTTCCGCTATCTCATGGATGTGATACCGCTGGATGCTACGCTGATCAAAGGCTCGCATGGCGCCCTGCCGGCAAGCAGCGCCTACCACCCGGTGCTCATAACACCACAGGCTACCGGTAAGGAGCAGCTGCTGGCAACAGATGTATATGATGTGATCTGGAATACCATGCAGTAATAACTAAAGCTTTAACATGGAGGCCCCTCATTCATGATCGGCGCGGTTAAAACCGGCAGCGGTTGCTGCGGCAAACCTGGCTTCGTGTAATGCCGTGAATAGCTTCCTGCTCGCCAATATGAACAAAATCAGGCCAACAACCTGGCTTCATGTAGTGCCGTGAATACCCCGCTACGCAGCCCCGCCAAAAACCCTTTCTCCACCCGCAAACCTTTTCATTGCGGCTTTGTTAACCATAACCGTACGTTCATCACTAATTTACTTGCATTTCTATTCATTGTTCCTTTATTTTATATTTCATGCAACCGATTGAAATTGGTGAGTTGTAACAACGCAGAATGAAAAGGCATCTGCCTGGGATATACGCCGGGCAGAACAACATAATCATTATAAAACATCACGGAATGAAAAGACGAGATTTCTTGAAAACCGGCACCATGGCAGGTATGGGAGCCGGGCTTACCTACCTTAATTTCCCTGTATTTGGCCAGCAGGCGCCCAGCAATAAAATAGTGCTGGCAGTAATGGGCGTAAACTCCCGTGGTAACTGGCTGGCCCGGCTGGCGGCTAGTTTACCCGGCGCTGAAATAGGCTATATCTGCGATGTGGAGGACGGCGCCATACAAAAAGGCCTGAAAGCCGTTGCCAGCAGGCAGCAGCGCAAACCGGAGGTAATTAAAGACATACGCAAGCTGCTGGAGCGGAAAGATTTTGATGCGCTCATGGTAGCTGCTCCCGACCACTGGCATGCCCCCGCTGCTATTATGGGCTGCGCCGCCGGTAAGCATGTGTATGTAGAAAAGCCCTGCAGCCAGAATGGTAATGAAGGCGAGCTGCTGGTACAGGCTGCGCGTAAATACAACCGCCTGGTGCAAATGGGCAACCAGCGCCGCTCCTGGCCTAACCTGCAGCAGGCCGTAAAAGAAGTGAAGGAAGAGGGTATTATCGGCAAGGTGTATTATGCCCGCGGCTGGTACGTAAATAACCGCGCGCCCATTGGCGTCGGCAAAAAAATTCCCGTACCCGCCACGCTCAACTGGGACCTTTGGCAGGGCCCCGCGCCACGCAAAGACTTTCTCGATAACATCGTGCACTATAACTGGCACTGGCGCTGGCACTGGGGCACCGGCGAAGTGTGTAACAACGCCACCCACGAGCTGGACTGCATGCGCTGGTTCATGGATGTGGAATACCCCACCAGGGTAACCTCTGCCGGTGGCCGCTATGCCTACCCGCCGGACGACTGGGAAACCCCCGATACCCAAACCATTAATTTTGAGTTTGAAGGCGGAAAATCTATTTCCTGGGAAGGGCGCAGCTGCCAGCCCTATGAGCTGGAAGGCAGCGGCCGTGGCTTTGCCCTGTTTGGCGATAAGGGCAGCCTGTATAATGGCGGCGGCGACGACTATAAGATATTTGACTTTAAAGGCAAGCTGTTAAAAGATGTAAAGCAGCGGCAAAACCCGCAGCAGAGTGTAACCAATACCGTTAGTCCGGCAGGCGAGTTCCTGGACGCCCTTCATATCAACAACTTCCTGGAAAGCATTCGCGGAAAGGCAAAGCTGAATTCAGATGTTGCTACCGTTGGCCATCCTTCAGTAGTATTATGTCATTTGGCAAATATTTCGCAAAGGTCGGGGCGTGTGCTGCATTGTGATCCGAAGAACGGGCATATCCTGGATGATGATGAAGCAGCAGCGCTGTGGAGCAGGAGTTATGAGAAAGGGTGGGAACCTAAAGTATAGCCATAGCTATATATCATTTTAGATTTATGGTTGTAGATGGCGTATGTAACATCATCTACAACCGTAAATCTAATTCCCTCACGGGAAAACAGAAAAAAATTACACGCGCGCCTTTAAAACAGCCTCCCGTTCTTCAGGCGGCATCATCCCGACAACAATGTCATACGCTTCCTGTATAAAAGACTGCAGCTCAGTCCAGTTCAGCGTAGTAGGATGCTTTACCTGTACCCAGTGGTAGCGCGCCAGATAAGGCATGGGCACAATGTCCGGCCTGGCTATCAGGCTGTGAAACTTGTCCGGTGTGCACTTGAAGGACAGCTTGTACGGAGGATTTACCCGCATGGAGCAAAATAGTTTTTCTCCTACGGAGAAGCACATTTCCTCATTCCACTTCTCTTCGGCAGTAACGCCGGGAAATGACAGGCAGTAATTGAATGTAAGTTCTAACATAATGCCCCTAGGTTAAGCAGTTAAAAAATCAGCCTGTGTTGATCGTTAGCACAAAGCAGCAAAAAAGAATGAGGTCTGGAAGCTGGATTGACTGTTAATAACCAGTCAGCGGCGTTTCATAGAATAAACCGTGGCTGAAAGCTTGTAACTGTCCAATAAAAAGATATGGTCAATCTGCCTCTGACCTTTGAGGTTCCCTGTTATAATCCCTATATAGCCATATAAATTTAAGTATCTTTTCTCAAACAGAAATGATAAAATTGTTAAGGTTGAGGCTGATAAAAAGCGTTGGATAACAAGGCCCAGGGGATTGTAGGCCAGAAAGATGTTACAAAATAATATATTGTTATATTTTATATGTATCGAAATGTAACAAGGGGCCTTACTTAAATAAGCAGCAAGGGCAATAAAACAATTTACAGCCGGGCTGGTCCATGTTTTATTGCCCTTAGCCAGCTAATTATTTCTCAAAGCGGCGTTTCATTTTCTGATCCAGTACACTCAGGGGCACACTGCCGTCTTTCAGCAGCTCGTCATGAAAATCTTTCAGGCTAAACCGGCTGCCCAGCAGCTGCTCATATTTATGCCGCAGCTCCAGTATTTTCAGCTCACCGGTTTTATAGGAGAGGGCCTGGCCGGGCACCGCCATATACCGTTCTATTTCGGCCGTTGCATCATGCTCGGTAGTGGGCTCATTATCCAGCATGTATTGAATGGCCTGTTCACGGGTCCAGCCTTTGGCATGCATGCCCACATCCACCACCAGGCGTATAGCGCGGTGTATCTCATCGCTCAGGCGCCCGAAATACTGGTAAGGGTTGGTGTACAGGCCCAGCTCTTTACCCAGGCCCTCACAGTACAGCGCATAACCTTCAACATAGGCGCCGTTCCAGCTAAAGCGGCGCAGCTTGGGCAGGGAGTCGTTCTCCTGCTGTAACGAAATCTGGAAGTGGTGGCCGGGTATGGCCTCATGCAGGAACAGCGACTCCATACCCACATAGCTGTACTCCTTTGCATTGAGTATGGGCACATAAAAAATACCGGGCCGGCTGCCATCCGGGCTGCCCTGGTTATATTCCGCGCTGGCGGAGGCGGCGCGGAAAGCTTCTGTTTGCCTTATTTCAAACGGTGTTTTGGGAATATGCCCGTATATGCGCTTTACGTTAGGCATGATCTTGTCTTCAATAGCCTTAAAGGAGTCCAGCACCTGCTGCGGTGTTTTGAATATTTTGAACTGCGCATCGTTCCGTATAAAGTTGAAGAATGCCGGCAGGTCGCCTTTAAAACCGGTGCTGTTCTTTACTGCTTCCATTTCACCCCGTATGCGGGCTACTTCTTTTTGCCCCGTGGCAAATATTTCATCCGGCGTTTTATCGGTAGTGGTCCAGTAACGGATCAGGTACGAGTAAAAGGCCCTGCCATCCGGTATTCCTTCAATACCGCTGCTGGTGCGGGCTTTAGGCAGGTATTCCTTTTCAAAAAAGGTTTGCAGCTTTGCATAGGTAGGCAATACATACTGCTCAATGGTTTGGCGGTAGGTATTGGCCAGGGCGGTGTTTACCCCCGCGGGCAGGGTTTTCAGCGGGCTGTAAAAAACATTGCCGGTGTCTTTTTTAGCCAGGTCGCGCATTTGCGGTATTACTTTTACCACCAGGGCTTTGGGCAGCACATAGCCGGTGGCTATGCCTTTGCGCATGTTGGCAATAGCCGTGTCGCCCCACTCGGCAAAAGTTTTCATGCGCTGAATGAACTTTTCATAATCTTCTTTGTTTTTAAATGGTTGTGCGCTGGTGCCCGAGCCTAGCTGCCCCATGGTAAGCGTTAAGCCCCAGAACTGTTGTATCGGCATCAGGTTATCATGAAACTGTAAACCTTCTTTGGATATGTTCAGCTCACGCCGCAATACGTCGTAGCTGATGCGGTCATTGGGTGTTAGCACAGCTGTATCTACCCCCTGCAGCTCCTGCAGGTAATGGGTATATATACTGTCCTGGCGCCGGCGGAAACCTTCGCTTATGTCAATGGTCAGCAGTCCGTCGTATTGGTGCTCTCCGTTAAATGTAGCATCTATCGGGAACAGCTGTAGCTTTTGTTCATAATACCTGTCAAGTATGTGGTGCAGGGAGTCCGCAGCGGCGGTTTTATCGTGTCCGCCAGGTTGGGTGCTGCAGGCGCTGAAAGCCAGCACTGTGGCCAGCCATAAGCGGTTAGATTTTAGTGTAATCATGGAAGTGGTTT
The DNA here is from genome assembly GCF_035761305.1 of Chitinophaga sp. Classification (GTDB taxonomy): domain Bacteria; phylum Bacteroidota; class Bacteroidia; order Chitinophagales; family Chitinophagaceae; genus Chitinophaga. Next base: position 64,439 of record NZ_DASTRI010000209.1, read on the forward strand.
GACTAAAAATAAAAAAACACTCCGAAGAATCGGAATGTTTTATATAGAACAGTGAACAATGAAAACTTTTTAATACTGACAGGGCATTTGCTGCAAGCTGCTGCTTAATCGATTACATCTTTGCCTGTATGCCCGTATCAGTTATAATGTTTTTATACGCAGGCTGCGGAACGATACCTCATTACCATGATCCTGTAAGAGGATATGCCCCTGCGGCCACAAACCGAAATTTTTCCAGTTTTTGTATTTGCTGATGGCTACCAGGTCTTTAAATGCCTGTGACCCGCGCTCATATTCTACCATTTTGAAGCCGTTTAGCCAATGCTCCACGTGGTTATTTCGATACACAATAATACGTCCTTTATTCCATTCTCCAATCGGTTTCAACGCTTGTTTTATCTGTTTGCGTGGTATCAGGTCGTACAGTGAAGACAGGGTGCGGTCGCCATCGCGTCCCAGCTTGGCATCGGGGTGCCGCTCATCGTCCAGCACCTGGTATTCCAGCCCTATGGCCGACTTGCCATCTGTTTTATAAGACTCGTTCACGAAATATTTTACACCGCTGTTGGCGCCTTCCGTTAGCTTAAACTCAAATTCCAGCTCAAAGGCGCCGTACTCCTTATCGGTAACAATATCGCCGCCGGAGCCCATTTCATGGCCGTTGGACTGGTGAATGGTGATAGTGCCGTCATTCAGCGTCCATCCCTTTGCCGGAAATGTTTTTTTGTAAGCGCCTCTCCAGCCATTGCTGGTTTTACCGTCCCATAACAGCTGAAAGCCGTTCTTTTTCTGCTGGGCGGAAAGATTGTTGGGAATATTATTTACGACATATATCTGGTCGTAGGGCGAGTACTGGTTGGCAGACGGATCTTCCATAATACGGATATTACGCCAGTGGATATGCTTTCCCGCATCTGCTGTTTTATTGCCGATGGCGTGTACCTGCAGCGCAATAAAGCCTTTAGGCAGCGCCGTATCTACCAGGTGGGCGGTGGGTACTCCGTTTACCCAGGTACGTATCTCAGGGCCTCTGCATTCTATCCGGTATTTATTCCAGTCGTTTTTCTTAAAAGCGTTTTGCCCCGCGGGGTTCAGCTCCATGGGATATTGCCAGCCCCGGCGCCCTTCCTCGTAAATACCGCCGCTCCATTTGCGGTCCGACGGATCTATTTCCATCTGGTAGCCAAATACGCGGCCGTTCTGGTAATCTGCGCGGCTTTGGCTGCGGAACTGGATGCCGGAGTTGAATTCCTCATCCAGCTTAAATTCCACTTCCAATATAAAATTGCCGTAATCTTTTTCAGTAGCCAGGAAAGAGTTGGGCGTTTGCGTTACAGTGGTGCCTACAATTTCATTGTTTACCACGTTGTATTTTGCCTTGCCTCCCAGCTGCTTCCATCCTTTCAGGTCCTTACCGTTAAAAAGCGGCTGCCATTGTCCTTTTTTATGACCAGGACCGGCGTTAACTGCACCATGTAACAGCAGTATACTGCTGCATAAAATCCAAAATTTTTTCATCCCGTGTAATTTATCTTTTTGCAGGTTCCGCAGGTGCGGCTGTTTTTCTCTACATTTTTAGCCTGGTTACGAGGCTGATTTTAACTCAATTTATAAAAATTGGGGAGAAAATACACAACCGATTGCATAAAAATGTGATGAACGGAAAACATATTTGCTAAGGTTATTGTATAAACGGGTAAAACTTTTACGATATGAAGTGAAAAATTTATGCAAACGGTTGCATATATTACTTCCGTATTTACATTTTCTTTGTGCTATGCAAGCATTTTTACAACAAATAAACGACGCTGCCGCTTACCTGCGGCAATTCAATTATCACCATGCTACGGCAGGCATAGTGCTGGGCACTGGTCTTGGACAGCTGGTACAACAGGTACAGGTTGAAAAAAGCATTCCGTATCATGAGATCCCCCATTTCCCCGAATCAACGGTAGAATCGCACAAGGGGCAGCTGATATACGGCCATATAGGGCAGGTACCGGTAATAGCCATGCAGGGCCGCTTTCATTATTATGAGGGCTATACCATGCAGCAGATCACTTTTCCCATACGGGTAATGAAAGCCCTGGGCATACGGTACCTGCTGCTCAGCAATGCTGCCGGCGGTATGAACCCCGCTTTTCAAAAGGGCGACCTGGTGCTGCTGACCGATCATATTAACCTGCAGCCCGAAAGCCCGCTGCGGGGCCTGAATGCGCCGGCTTTTGGCCCCCGCTTCCCGGATATGAGCCGCCCATACGATAAGCACCTGGGCCAGCTGCTGGAGCAGGCAGCCCTGGCCAAAGGCTGTGCGCTGAAAAAAGGCGTATATGTGGCTGTAACAGGCCCTAACCTGGAAACGCGGGCCGAATACCGTTTCCTGCGCATGATAGGGGCTGATATGGTTGGCATGAGCACGGTACCGGAAGTAATTGTGGCCAACCAGCTGCAATTGCCCTGTGCAGCGATTTCTGTAATTACAGATGAATGCGACCCGGATAACCTGCAGCCTGTTGCTATTGAAGAAATTATTGCAGTGGCCAATAAAGCCGATGAAAAGCTGAGCGGAATTTTTGCAGACGTGGTGGCAAAGATGAAGTAGATGTGCGGATGTGCAGATATGCAAATGTGCAGATGGAGTGTGTTACAGGGTAATTGCCGGCATAGCGCCGGCTGTGTTATGATATATAAAGAAAGTCCTGCCGGCCGGCAGGACTTTTTATGTTAGTTTTTTTCTTCGTCTTCATCCTCTTCATTGTCTTCGTCTTCGTCTTCATCGTCGTCAAAATCCTCATCGTCTTCTTCATCATAGTCCTCATCATCAAAATCTTCGTCATCGTCTTCTTCCTCATCATCGTCATCGTCCTCTTCTTCATCGTCGTCCTCATCGTCAAAATCCTCATCGTCTTCGTCCTCTTCTTCATCCTCAATGTCTTCATCTCCCAGGTCTTCGTGCAGGTCGTCTTCTTCTTCGTTCTCTACTTCATCATCGCCGGGGCCGGGGCCAATGTTGGCCAGGTCGGGCGCTGAAGCATCAAAATTATTGCCTGCTGCAGCTTCCGGGGAGGACAGCTCGTTGTCAACATCGGTATCGCTGTCTGCCTCCGGCGTCACATCCGTATCTGCGTTGGCAGTGGTTTCTTCCGTGTTTGCTGCGGTGCTGGCGTTGCTATTTTCCGTGGGTGCATCTGTTGCTTCCATCTCTTCCGCCTGCGTATGCGCCCCTTCATCCTCAATGGTGATGGTAGGTATAAAAGCATCTTCCAGCAGCTCCCCGTTTTCAGATACTATCATTCCGCCGTTATCGTTAAAGGCTTCCTCTGTAATGAGCGTGGGCTGTATGGCTTCTTCATCAAATACCTCCCGCAGCTTGGGCAGGTCGGCCGGCGAATTAAGGCCAAAGTAATCCATAAAGGCTTTGGAAGTGGCGTACAGCAGGGGCTTGCCGGGCAACTCCTCACTACGGCCGGATATTATGATCAGCTCTTTTTCCAGCAGCTTTTGTATAGAGTAGTCAGAGCTTACGCCGCGTATATGTTCTATTTCGCCTTTGGAAATAGGCTGCTTATAGGCAATAATGGCCAGTGTTTCCAGCGCCGCAGTGGAAAGGCGTTTCAGGAACTTTTCCCCGTTCAGCTGCGCTACCGTTTGGTAGTAATCTTTCTTGGTAAGAAACTGGTAGCCGCCGCCGCTTTCACGCACCTCAAACGCATAAAATTCAGAATGGTATTTTTCGCGGATGGCCTCCACGGCAGTTTCAACCTGGTCTAAAGTGGCACGGTCTTCCAAAAAAGCAAGGGCATTATTTAGCAGATCAACTATTTCCAGCACCGGCAGGGGCCTGTCGGCAGCAAAAATTAATGACTCTACATGCGGTATGATCTGAGAAATTTCCATTGGATATATTTTTTCCGAAATACAGCATCCACAGGCGTTTAAATCTTGCGCGTACTGTAAATAAAAACGTCAAAGACCGAAAGTTACAGTCTTTGACGTTATGTATGAAATCGAAATTTTTTGATGTTGATTTGTTGTGAATAACCCTCACTTTTAACCTGCCAAAGCAGCGGCGCCGCTTACAATTTCCGTAAGCTCGGTAGTGATGGCGGCCTGGCGGGCGCGGTTGTAGGAGAGCTTCAGGTTACGCAGCAGCTCGTTGGCATTTTCCGTGGCTTTATCCATAGCCGTCATACGGGCGCCATGTTCAGACGCGTGCGCATCCAGGATGGCTTTAAAGAACTGCGTGTTCAATATTTTGGGCATCAGCTCTGCTATCAGCGTTGCTTTTTCCGGTTCGAAAATGTAGTCGGCCTTTATATTCTTTTGCTTGCCGTCTTCCTTATTCTCCACCTTGGCAATAGGCAGGAACTGTTCTGCTACAAACACCTGGGTAGCGGCATTGCGGAACTGGCTGTATACAATATCCACGGCGTCGTACTCGCCTTTTATAAAGCCGTTCAGCGCAATGGCGGCGGCCTGTTTTACATGATCAAAATTCAGGTCGGCAAACAGGTGCCAGTACTGGTCGTTGATCTTGTAGCCGTTCTTTACAAAGTGCTCGTAACCTTTTTTGCCGATAGGCATAATTTCCACATGGCCTTTGGCATACTGCTCTGCGTATTTTTCGCGGATCAGCTGCTTGGCCAGCTTTATCAGGTTAGAATTATAGGCGCCGCACAACCCGCGGTCAGAAGTGATTACCACTATCAGTACCTTTTCTACAGCCCGCTGGTTAGCCAGGGCCATATCTATATCTCCTTCTGTATTGGAAACAATGTTCTGCAGGATCTCCTGGAGCTTAACAGCATAGGGGCGCATTTGTAAGATAGCATCCTGCGCACGCCTTAATTTGGCGGCGCTCACCATTTTCATGGCTTTGGTGATCTGCTGGCTGGATTGTACTGATTTTATACGGTTACGAACTTCCTTAAGCTGTCCGGACATATAGTTTAATTACGAATTTTTCAATTACAAATAACGAACTGGGGGCAGGCCCGCTCAATTTGGCTGCAAAGGTAAGAAGAATTACGAATTGTTAATTACGAATTGCGAATTAAATGCAGCCGGATGAGGAATGCTGAAGAAGGGAGGTCAAAAGCTGAAAGTCAGGCCCAGAAAGCTAAAGGGCTGAAGGCCGAGCTGTGATGGTTATGGCTGCACGACAAATGGCGGAATTAATGTGTCAAATATCAGGAGAAATATTAAACGCCTGGTACAAAGCCGGTTTTTCCGGTGCATCAGGCGTTTAATATTTCATTATGATAGGCACTTCCTCAATTCGTAATTATTCGCATTCATGATAATTTTCAAAGGCGCTCATGAATGTTTTACATTCCGTAATTGAAAAATTTGTATTTACCTCAGTACCCCGGGTTTTGCGGGAAATCTCCCGGATTACTTACCCGGTCTATCTGGTCCTGGGGGATAGGCCGCAGCAGGTGTTTGGGCTGTATGTTATTGCCGGCATCCGGGTTGTGCAGCTTTACCCTTTCCAGCAGCTTACCGGTACGCTTCAGGTCAAACCAGCGGGTTTGCTCGCCTACCATTTCCCGGTCCCTTTCATCCAACAGGAAATCCGGGGTTAGCTGCGCTTCCGTTACCTTCATCGCCTCCTGGTGGGCCGCCGTTTCCTCCGGCGTGCTGCCCACCCGGGCGGCCCGCATACGCAGGGTGTTCAGCAGGGTTACGGCTGTAGCTTTATCCCCGCTCATGGTAAGCGCTTCTGCGGCATTCAGGTAATCTTCTGCCAGGCGGAAGGCAATAAAAGGCCTTACACCCGAAGCCTGGTTATCCGGGCGCATCGCATCTGCAAACTTGTTGAGGGAAGGGTACAGCACCTGTGTGTAGTTACGGGGCGGCACCAGCAGGTAAGGTTTGCTTTTGATCATGGCGTCCGATACATCATACCCCGGCATCCACACAGATGTGTCGCCCACCTTCAGTGTGGCGGTGGGGTTGTTGGCAAACCATACGGTGGTGAAGAATTTTTCATACCGGGTATCGTTTACACGATCCTGGTAAATAGTGTCCAGCAGGAATTTGGTAGGGCGGAAACGCTTCCAGGGGGTACCGTTAGCCAGGTCGCGCTTCATACCGGGCAATATATCGTACTGCATCAGGAAAAAGCGGCAGGCGTTATTGTCGTTGGAGTTATACAGCGCATCGCTGGTGTACTGTACCGCCCATACGGTTTCAGGGTTATTTTCCTTTCCCTGGGCCCATACCTGCCCTACATCCGGCAGCAGTGAAAAGCTGTAGTTGTTAATGACCATTTGCGCATATTTGGCGGCGTTGGCAAAATCCGCAGGCTGCTTTACGCTGGTGTAGGCGCGTGTAAGGTATACCCGGGCCAACAGGTGCTCCGCGGCGGGCTTGCTGGCACGGCCCCATTCCGTGGGCGCTTCGGGCAGGTTTTGCTCTGCATACAGCAGGTCGTCAATAATAGCATTATAAATGTTACCGATGGAGTCGCGGTGGGCCTCTGTTTTAATTTCCTTGTTCTCGTGCAGGTTCAGCGGCACGGGGCCAAACAGCTGCACCAGGGTAAAGTAATAGTGCGCACGGCAAAACCTGGCCTGCGCCACACCATTGAGCTTAACGGCAGAGTCGAGGTTGGGAATGTTATCCGCCCGGTCCACTACCACATTACAGGTGTTAATGGTTTGGTAGGTGGTGTTCCATAATTCCCGCAGGTGGGCGTAGCGGCCATCCAGCTGGGAGGTGTACTGGTTTACAAACTTAAAATCACCATCGGAGCCGTTGGTGTAGGTATCGGTGCCAAATACGGTCAGCGTCATACCCCGTTCGGTGCTGTAAAAGCTGCGCATGGCCACATAAGAGCCATTTACCGCAGCGGTAAAGCCATTGGGCGTATTATAGAAATCGTCGGTTACTGTTGATACAACATCCTCATCCAGCATTTTATTGCAGCTTGCTGCAGCAAAAGCCAGCAGCGCTATTAACCAGCATATTTTTCGAGTATTCATACGTTCTTTTTTTTGACATTAAAAAGTAGCATTCAAACCAAACTGCAGCATCCAGGTGGCAGGTGCATCCACACTGATATTGGTTACATCTTCCGGGTCAATGCCTTTATACGTTTGGCGGTAAGGCGCTATGATAAGCGGCTGCTTTACATCTGCATGCACGCGCAGCGCCTGCATACCCCAGCGTTTCATTAAACTTTCCGGCAGGGAGTAGCCGATGCCTATGTTCCGGATCTTAAAGAAAGAACCGTCGAAATAGGCAAGTGTGGTGTAGTTGTTCGGCCGTTCCTGGTTACGGTTGGGCCGTGGAAAATCATTGGTGTGGTTAGCGGGCGTCCAGTAGGTTACATCCAGGTTATTATAACGCCCGAACAAGGTATTGTAGTTCTGGTAAAAATCACTCCTAACCATACCGCCTACACGGGCAAATCCTACAATGGAAAGGTCTATGCC
>NZ_DASTRI010000210.1:0-9998 GCF_035761305.1 Chitinophaga sp.
GAACCGGGATTTTGCCGCCGGCTTTCTTCAGATTCCACCTCGCGGTGGACACCCTTGCCTTTGGCTAACGGTTCCCACTATCAAGGCCCGTAGAGGACTTGCACCTCCAAGTTTATGATCATACCGGGCGCACATAAAAAAGGGCTGTACCCGTATCTGGTACAGCCCTTACCTTCATGTGTCCTGTCTGTTGTGTCCTTTAATGTTGCTATTGTTGAATATCGTTATTCCTTACTTCCAGCCGCCGCCTAAAGAGCGGTACAGCTCTACGCTGGCGCTCAGCTGCTGGCGAACTACATCCGCCCGGGTCAGTTCGGCCTGCAGGTAGTTGCTTTGTGCGGTAATTACCTCCAGGTAGTTGGCCAGGCCGCTGCGGAACAGCATGCGGGCCTGTGAAATGGCCAGGTCCAGGGTTTGTACCTGGCTGTTGGCTATCTGGCGCTGTGATTGCAGCTTATCCAGCCGTACCAGGGCATTGCTTACCTCTCCAATGGCGTTCAGCGCCTGTTGGCGGAAGCGCAATGCTGCCTGGTCGCGCTGTATGCGGGCTACTTCCAGCTGGGTTTTCAGCTGGCGGCGTTGGAATACCGGTTGGGTTAGCCCGCCTGCTACAGTACCGAATAAGGAGTTAATGTCAAACCAGTGCGCGGCTTTATATGAATTGAGCCCGCCGCTGGCGGTGAGTGTCAGGGCCGGGTACATGCTGGCCTGGGCCACCCCTACCTGGGCATTAGCTGCTACCAGCTCCATTTCCGCGGAACGTACGTCCGGGCGGTGGCTGATCAGCTCCGCCGGTACGCCGGTGCCCAGCGCATTCCATATATGAATGTCTTCCAGGCTGGTATTACGTGTAACCGTACCAGGTAGCTTGCCGGCCAGTATCTGCAGTGCATTTTCCTGTATGGCTATCCCCTGCTCCAGCTGGGGTACCAGCAGGGCGGCGGTTTGCTGCTGCGATAATGCCTGCTGCACGGCCAGCTCAGTTACATCGCCGGCAGTTTTTTGCAGGCGCATCATCTGCACAATGGAGTCGCTCAGCGCTACATTGCGTTTGGCTATCTGCAGCTGCTCATCCAGCATCAGCAGGTTGTAGTAGCTGTTGGCTACATTGGCTACCAGCTCCGTTTGCACGGCGCGGGCGCCCTCATAGCTTTGCAGGTAGCTGGCCAGCGCCGCTTCTTTCTGCCGCCTTATCTTTCCCCATACATCTATTTCCCAGGAAAGGTTGGCAGCAAGTGTGTAATCTTCAATATGATCTGTTTTCAAAAAGCTGCCCAGGCTAATCCCATTCAGGCTGTTCTTGGATGGGTAGCTGGTGCTCCCTGTGGCCTGCAGGTTCAGGGAAGGCAGCCAGGCAGCCTTGGCCTGTCTTACATAGGCCTGCGCGCTTTCAATGTTCTTCAGCGCTATCTGCAGGTCGTAGTTGCCTTTCAACGTGCTGTCTATCAGCTGCAGCAGCACGGGGTCCTGGAAAAACTGCTTCCACTCCACGCCGGCTATGCTGCTGTCCGAAGGTGCCTGTGCCTGTCCGTTGAAATGTTCCGGCAGGTCCAGGGCGGGCCGTTCATAATTACGACCCACCCGGCATGCTGCCAGCACTACAACTATCAGAAGAATTATCAGACTTAAAAATCTCTTTTGCATGAATTATATCATTATAACTTTTAAACGCATTTGCGCACGTCCCTCTGCACATTTACCTATCTGCACATCTGCACATTATTAAGCTTCCTGTTTATAAAGCCACTTCTTCTTCTTCCATCTCTTCTTCGTATACCCTTAAACCGGCGCGGCCTGTTATTTTTTCCTGCAAGAACTGGAAAATAACGTACAGCACAGGAATAATAAATACGCCCAGTATCACACCGGTAAGCATCCCTCCTATGGCGCTGTAGCCGATAGAATGGTTACCCACCGCCGATCCTTTCTGCACAAATACCAGGGGTATTAAACCTACGATAAAGGCAAACGAAGTCATTAAGATAGGACGAAGCCTTGCCCGTGACCCGGCCAGCGCCGATTCAAGCAGCCCCATACCGTTTCGCCGGCGTTGCACCGCAAACTCTACGATCAGGATGGCGTTTTTAGCCAGCAACCCTATCAGCATGATCATACCTATTTGTACATAGATATTATTATCCAGGCCGGCAAAGCTGATGAACGTAAATACGCCCAGGATGCCGGTGGGTATGGTGAGGATAACCGCAAGCGGCAGCACATAGCTTTCAAACTGGGCGGCCAGCAGGAAGTACACGAATATGATACTGAGCAGGAAGATATACGTTTGCTGATCGCCTGCTTTTATTTCTTCGCGGGTAGCGCCGGTCCATTCATAGCTGTACCCTTTGGGCAGCGCCTGTTTGGCTGTTTCTTCAATGGCCTTAATAGCATCGCCCGTACTGTAGCCCGGCTTGGGCGTACCGTTAATGGTAACGGCATTAAACAGGTTATTGCGGGTTACCGTTTCCGGGCCATATACGCGTTTTAGCGTAACCATTGATTTCACCGGCACCATCTGGTTCAGCTCATTTTTCACATAAATACCGTCAAGCGAATGAATATCGTTGCGGTAAGGCACGTCGGCCTGCGCTATTACACGATAATACTTTCCAAAGCGGTTAAAATCCGAAACGTAGCTGCTGCCATAGTATATCTGCAGTGTCTGCATCAGGTTACTAACAGATACGCCTAACTGCTTGGCTTTAAAATTATCTACCACTACCTGGTACTGGGGGTTGCCAGCGGAGAAGGTAGTAAAGGCGGCGCCGATCTCTTTTCTTTGCATCAACGCGCCTATAAAGCCCCACGCATTCATGCCTAGCTGGTCCAAAGGTCCGCCCAGCCTGTCCTGCAGCATAAACTCAAAACCGCTCACGTTACCAAAGCCCTGCACCGTGGGGAAGGTGAAGAAGAAGGCGCTGGCGTCTTTCAGCTGGCTGGCCGGCCCGTACATCATTCCCGTAACCTGGTCAATATTTTTCACGGCGCCTCTTTCGGCCTTATCTTTTAATCTTACAAAGCCTGCGGCGTAAGGAGATGCGGCGGCATTGCTGATGAAGTTAAATCCATCCACTGTCCATATGTGCTTTACTGCCGGGTTTTGCTGCAGCATGCCGTTTAACGCTGATGTAGATTTATGCGTTCTGTCCAGCGAGCTGCCGGGAGGCGTGTTCAGCGCATATAATACAAAGCTCTGGTCTTCCGTGGGTATAAACCCGGTGGGCGCCCTTTTGGCCAGTATAAAAGCACCGATGGTTATAATTACCAGCATGCCTATGGCAATCCACTTCCGGCGGATAAGAAAGCCCAGGCTCCTTACATACCGGTGGGTCATCGCCTGGAAAGCCGTGTTAAAGGCATTAAAGAACCGGCTGCCGAATCCTGTTTTGCGGCCATGATCGTCATGCCCTTCGCCATGCTCATTTTTCAGGAACAACGCACATAAGGCGGGGCTCAGGGTCAAGGCATTCACCGCGGAAATAAGAATGGCTATGGCCAGCGTAAAGGCAAACTGCCTGTAGAATACGCCTGCGGGGCCCTGCATAAAACCAACGGGGATAAACACTGCCGCCATTACCAGGGTAATAGATATGATGGCGCCTGATATTTCGTCCATTGATTTAAGGGTGGCTTTCCTGGCCGGCCACCGGGTTTGCTCCATCTTCGCATGCACGGCTTCCACCACCACTATCGCATCATCCACCACAATACCAATGGCCAGCACCAACGCGAACAGGGTTAGCAGGTTAATGCTGAAACCAAATAGCTGCAGGAAGAAGAATGTGCCCACAATGGCCACGGGCACGGCTATAGCCGGGATTAATGTAGAACGGAAATCCTGGAGGAATACGAACACCACAAGAAACACCAGTATAAATGCGATCACCAGCGTTTCACGTACCTGGTCAATAGACGCATCCAGGAAGTCTTTGGCGTTGTACATGATTTCGGTCTTCACACCCTTGGGAAGAGAAGCCCTGAACCCAACCAGCAAATGCTCTATCTGTTCAATGATCTCGTTGGCGTTGGAGCCGGCTGTTTGAATAATGGCAAAGCCCGCAGCAGGCTTTCCGTCCAGCAGGTTATTGGCGCCGTAAGAGAACGATCCGAACTCTATGCGCGCCACGTCTTTTAAGCGCAGCATAGACCCGTCGCTGTTGGCCCTTACCACAATATTCTCATAGTCTTCATTCACGTTCAGCTTACCCTTGTACTTCAATACATATTCAAAGGTTTCTTTGCTGCTTTCACCCAGGCGGCCCGGGGCTGCTTCAATATTCTGATCTTTGATTGCATTCAGCACATCCTGCGGCGCAAGGTTGTTGGCGGCAAGCCGGTCCGGCTTTAACCAGATACGCATAGAGTAATCTTTGGCCCCGAATATCTGCGCCTGCGCTACGCCCGGCACACGTTGTATTTCGGGGATAAGATTGATCTTGATATAGTTTTGCAGAAATCTTTCATCGTATTGTTTAGCATCCTCACTATACAAACCCATAAACATGATGAAACCATTCTGTACCTTCTGCGTGCTGATACCGGCTGTTATTACTTCCGGGGGCAGCTGGCTGGTGGCTTTAGATACGCGGTTCTGCACGTTTACAGCCGCAATATCCGGGTCGGTTCCCTGCTTGAAATACACCGTTAACACCATGCTACCGTCGTTGCTGGAGTTGGAGGTCATGTACGTCATGTTCTCCACACCGTTCACCGCTTCCTCTATCGGGTTGGCCACCGAACGGGCTACCACTTCGGCGTTGGCGCCTGGGTAAGAAGCCGTAACCGTTACGCTGGGCGGCGCAATATCGGGAAACAGGGTAACCGGCAAGGCCCAGTAGGATATAATGCCCAGTAACAGCAGTATAATGGACACTACAGTAGAAAGGACCGGCCTTAATATAAATCTTCTTAACATGATAAGTTCACTTTTTAGATTGCAAGTAAAATCGATTGCCGCATGTGGTACTTTACCAGTAAAGTACCAGCCGTCACTTACAACGTTTTTGATTTAAACACGCTATCCGCCGATACGGGTTGAGGCGTAATTACAGCCCCGTCTTTCAGATTACCGGTTCCGGATAAAACAATTTTTTCACCGGGTTTCAGCCCGCTGCTTACAAAATATTGATTGGTGGTTTTGCCGGCAATGGTAATAGGTCTGCTGGCTACCTTATTGCTGTCTGCTACTGTGTATACAAACACTTTGTCCTGTATTTCAAAGGTAGCTTCCTGCGGTATGGCAATGGCGGAGTCCACCTCCTCTGCCAGCCTTATTGTGCCGGTGTTGCCGGTACGCAGTGTGCCCGTGCTGTTGGGGAAGGTTGCGCGGAAACTGATAGCGCCGGTTGTTTTATCGAACTGGCCTTCTATGGTTTCTAATTTCCCCTTTTGCTCAAACACGCTGTTGTCGGCCAGTATCAGCTCTACCGGCGGCGCTTTCCGCAGCTTCTCCTCAATGGTGTTGCCCGGGAACCTGTTTTTAAACCTGATAAAATCCGCTTCGCTCATAGAGAAGTAAGCATACATTTCATGTATGTCGGAAAGCATTGTGAGCGGCTGGTCATCATTGTTGCTTACAAGGGCGCCTATTTTATAAGGTATTCTTCCGATGTAACCGCTTACGGGCGCGGTAACCAGGGTATAGCCCACATTGATCTGCGCGCCGCCCACTGCTGCTTTAGCCTGGGCTACAGTTGCTTTGGCTGCCTCATAATTTGCTTTGGCGGTTTTCAGCTGCACGTCAGAAACCACGTTGTTGGCAACCAGCGGCGCCAGGCGGTCCACTTCAACCTGCGCGCGGTCCATGTTGGCTTGCGCGGCAAGCAGGTTTGATTTGGCGCTGTTCAGCTGTTCGGCATATACCTGCGGGTTTATTTTAAACAAAGGCTGGCCGGCTTTTACATAGGCGCCTTCATCTACAAATATTTTTTCCAGGTAACCAGATACCTGCGGACGCACTTCCACGTTCACCTTTCCTTCCAGCGAAGCAGGAAATTCCAGGTACGTAGTGGCCGGCGCGGTGGCAACCGCCATAACAGGCAGCTGCGGAGGCGGCGGAGGAGGACCGCCTGCTTGTTTTGAAGAGCAGCTATATAATAATACAGCCAGCATCAAAATGCCAAACAGGGCGAGTGGCTTGTGTGCGATCATTCTTTTCAATAATAGTTCCATTTGTTATAGTGTTATATATGTTATGACGATCGAGTACCTTTCAGCAGGACAAAAAACGGCCTGTTTACTTTTCAGTAATTAAAAGGTGGTGTGTTTTAGTGACAGTTTTCGGGTAGTAGTTTAACAGAATTGGCCAACAGTAAGTTGTGACATGGTTGCACCCGCCGGCGTATCCATATACGGATAGGCAAGTTGTTTTGTTACTGCTGTTGAAAATTTATTAACAGAACAATGCGGCAGGCATGTTTACAATCATTTTCATAAGCTTAAAAAGTCGAACAAAAGTAATACAAGTCTTCAGGTTTAATGCTTAACAAATTGCGGTATTAATTGTACTTTTCCCGGATATTCCGCTGGAACATGGCCGGGGTTTGACCCGTATGTTTTTTAAAGAAACGGTTAAAGTAGGCATCATCCTCAAAGTTAAGCCGCCAGGCTATTTCCTTTACAGTATGCTCTCCCCAGAACAGCAGCCGCTTGGCTTCCATTATGCGCTTTTCATCAATCACCTGCTTGGCGGTTCTGCCAATAGCGGCTTTCACCGTATCGTTCAGGTGCCCCGGCGTAACAAACATCATATCCGCATAGTTAGATACCTGTGTTTTGTCACGGAAATGCTGGTCCGACAGCTCATTGAACTGGCGCACCATACGGCTTTGCGCAGTATCAAGCTGCATATAGGCCACGTTATGCTGTGGCAGCCGGCCGCAAGCCATAATCAGCGCATTCAGCAGGTTGCGTATAATGCTGTCGCGCATAGGGCGCGGCGTGCTGTATTCCTTTAACATCAGCCCTGCAAAGTTCATGAGCTCCTGCATCTGCGCGGCCTTTACAGGAATGGCTCGCTTGTCGAAAATGCACGCCCAGCAGTTCAGCATCCCCTGGCATTCCGCCATCAGGAACTCTTTGTCGAAATGGATATAAACCGACTCGCAGATAGAGTCCTGCTTGTCATGCTGGTGCACCTGGTCCGGCGCCAGCAATATTACGGCCGGTGCTGCTACGGTATATTTCTCAAAGTCGATATACTGGGTCATCTGACCGGATAACAACAGCGTGATGGTAAACCCTGTGTGCCGGTGCGGATGCTCCGCGCCGCCGGCAGGCATGTTCAGCGAACGGCCAATGGTAAAGCCCTGGATCTCCGATACACCAGGCATATGGGCGCTGATATCATATACGGGTATTAACACATTGTTCTTCATCTAAATGCTTTTTTCCTGACGAATGCCGGTGGAGGATAATTAGGCAGCGTAATTAGTCAGCTACAGTTTTACAGTACAACAGTTCAGATCCATCACATAACTTCGCCACAAATTTAGAATATCCTTCCAGCAATTTTTTAAATAATTACAATAAATTACACAAGATAAGTATTTAGCCGGCTAATAATATTCAACCAGGTTGACCTTTTTATGTGTAACATTTATGACAAATTGCTTAGCACCTGCATCAACAGCCGCTTCAATAACACCCGCTCCTCCATGCTTAGGTTATCTAAGGTTTCGCGTTCCAGTACTTCCCACATCTTCTGCTCCACGCTTTCCACCGCCCTGGCGCCTTTTTCAGTCAGGTACACCCTTACGGCCCGCTGATCCGACTGGCAGCGCTCTTTCTTGAGAAAACCGTTCTTTTCCAGGCGCTCTACCGTACGGGTAACCGTTACGGCCGATACGCACATGCCGCATGTAAGCTCATTAAGGGTAATGCCCTGCTGCTGGTAGATCTGCTGCAGCAGCAGCTCCTGCCCCGCGTGCAGGTTCAGGGACGCCAGCAGCGCGTTCGCCCTGTTACGGTGCGCCTTACCGATCCTGGAGATCAGGTAACTCACAGTTTCAGACACCGGTATCTTATTCATGCGGTAAAAGTAGAAATAATTAGCCAGCTAAACAAGTGGAGGAGCCGGGAACCGGCATAGAAAGATTTTATAGAGGGCATAGAAAAACTCTATGGAGAAAATGAAGCCTTACCCAAAAGAATATAAAACGCCTCCTTCGTTATTCTGTTTTCAGGCTTTTAACAGGATCTGCCAACGCAGCCTTTACCGATTGGAAGCTGATAGTAATGACGGTAATGATAAGCGCCAGCAGGGTGGCGGCAATAAACACGCCCGGCCCTATGGTAATGCGGTACTCGTATTGCTCCAGCCAGTGCTGCAGAAAGTAAAAGGCCGGCAAAGCGGCAATACAGCAGCTGATCAGCACCAGCAGCACAAAGTCGCGGGATAGCAGCACCCACACCTGCCCCACGGAAGCGCCCAGCACTTTGCGGATGCCTATTTCTTTTGTACGTTGCTCTGCTACATAAGCAGCCAGCCCAAACAGCCCCAGGCAGGATATAATAACGGCCAGCAGCGCCAGTATGCCCGACAGCTTTCCCATCAGCATCTCCTGGTTAAACTTGTAGTTATACTCACTGTCTGCAAAGCTATAGGTGTATGGAAAAGCAGGGCAATACCTGTTAAATATGGCTGTTAACCGGTCTACCGCAGTATGCGGGTTTACGCCCGGCGCAAGGTTGTATAATATATAATCATTCGGATCTGTTTCCGGGCCGGCCATGAACATCGTAGGTTCTGCCGCCGCAAAAGGCGATGTCATAAGCGCATCCTTTACTACCCCTACCACCCGGTACTGCCGGCCATCCCAGGTAATGGCAGTATTCAGGGGGTCACGGAGCCGCAGCCTTTTTATGGCGGCTTCGTTAAAGATCACATCCAGCGAGTCCGCACCAAAATTGCCGGTAAAATCACGCCCGCTTTTCAGGGCCATGCCCACGGTTTTGAAGTAGTCGCGGCTGGTAATAATAGTACCCATTTCCACTGTTTCGCCGGCATTTTTACCCGGCCACTCATCCAGGCCGGAATGCCATTGAATTTCCGTGGGCGGACTGCTGGCGGTGGTTACAAACTGCACCAGCCCACTGCGCAGCAGCGCATCTTTCAGCGCTATATAGTTCTGCTGCAGGTCTTTGTTCAGGTCTGTTTTCATTAGCCGGCTTACATTAAACCCTGTAGGCCGGTCTTTGGCATATTGCACCTGCCGGTACACTACCAGGGTGCTGACGATAAGCGCTACAGAACAGCTGAACTGCACCACCACCAGCACTTTGCGTGAGAAGGTGGCAGACCTGCCGGATTGCGCGGCCCCTTTCAATGTTTTTACAGTGTTAAAGGCGGCAAGGTGCAGGGCAGGCCGCAAACCGGCCAGCACCCCAATTACTAAGCCACCGCCTGTTACCAGCAGCCAAAAGATAACACTGCCATATGGAATACGGATGCTGCTATTGGTAAGCGCATTAAATGCAGGCAGCAGCAGCTGCACCAGCAGCAATGCTATAATAAAAGCAATGGCCGCCAACAGTGAAGACTCTGTAAGAAACTGCGCCACCAGCGCCTGCCTGCGCGAGCCTATGGCTTTGCGGATGCCTACCTCGCGCCCTCTTTTTGCGGCGCGCGCCGTGGTAAGGTTAATAAAATTGATGCAGGCTATCAGCAGCACCAGCAGGCCTACTACGCCGAAAATGCGCACGTATTCAATAAACCCGCCGGCTTCCTTCCCATGCACATATTCACTATACAAATGCTTGTTCCTGAAAGGGAACAGCACCACATCTGAATTTTTGGCATTAACATTATCCTCACTCTTTTCAATATCTTTTATTTTGGCCAGCAGCTTTGTAAGGTCAACACCCGGCCGCAGCTTTACAAACTGCTGGTAGGCATTTTCCCCGAAATTACCGCTGCGCTGCCGTTTTACAAATTCGCGCGTTTGATCATAGTAGCTGAAAGGCACCAGGTATTTGAACCAGAAAGAAGTTTTACCCGG
>NZ_DASTRI010000211.1:0-18534 GCF_035761305.1 Chitinophaga sp.
CGCTTACCTACCTGTCTGAAAAATTCCCCACGCAGGAGTTTACGGTTATAATGGGCAGCGATAGCTTTCAGAATATACGCCGGTGGAAGAATTATGAGCAGCTGATCAAGCATTATCCCATTTACGTGTATAAACGTCCCGGGCATGAGGTAACCGAAACCTATGGCGCCCGCGTAGAGGTGCTGGAGGCCCCCCTGCTGGATATTTCCGCTACCGACATACGCCGGTGGATACAGGAACGGAAATCAATCCGCTACCTGGTGCCCGACAGTGTGCTGGAATATATTGAAGCCAATAATTATTACAGGTAGCAGCTATTTACTTTTTCTCACGCACGGTAACGCCGCCGGTTTTTATCACTTTTACCTCCCGCTTTTTTACCAGGTACTCATTGGAATAGATTTTCAGCAGCAGAATGAACATGGATATGAGCAGCGGCCCGAATATAAGGCCAATGAAACCGAACAGGCTTACACCCACTATTACCCCAAACACGGTAATAAGCGGGTGCACATCGCCGATTTTTTTAACCAGCATCATGCGAAACACGTTATCTGAAGCGCCTACTACCACAAAACCGTAAACCAGTATGGCTATGCCCTGCCAGGTATGCCCGGCCGCTATGAGGTACACGCCCATAGGCACATATACGGCTGCCGCGCCTATAATGGGCAGCATAGAGGTAAAGCAGGTAACTGCAAACCAGAAAATAGGTTGGGGCACCCTGAAAATAAGATAGGCCACCAGGGCTACAACGCCTTGTACAATGGCTATTAGTGGAATGCCTACTGCGTTGGAAAATATCATGGTGTGGAGTTCATGGCCAATACGTATCACATTTTCATCTTTCAGGGGAATATATTCATACAGGGCTTCTTCCATTTCCCGTGCATATACCAGCATAAAGTACAGCACAAAGTACATAATGGCAATGGCCGTTACCGTGTTAAAGGTAGCACCCAGTAAAATGGGAAAAAGGTCGGCAATGGTTTCCTGCACTTTTTGCATGCGCCCCGGTGTAAGCACACTGTAGCCCGTGGCTTCATGCAACCGGTTGTCTACCGATTTAATGCCCTGCACCAGCTCCGATGAATGGCTTATAACATAGCCAGCTTTGGCAGTAAGCATATTAATAAGCAAACCAAAAGGCAGCAGTATGATAATAAAGGAAAGGAACATAAGCGTAGCTGCCGCCACACTTTTGCGCCAGCCGCGTTTTTCTACCAGGTGCAGCATCCAGCGGCGGCATAGCACATACAAGGTTAAGGCGCCCAGCAGGCCGGGGAAAAGCCCGTACAGTTCAGAAAACAGGAGCACGCCCCATAAAATAATGATCAGCAAAAAGAAGATCTGCTTGAGGCGGTCATTGTCAATATAGTTCATAATAATAAAGGATGTAAAGAATATACCGGATTGAAGGATAAATGCTGTTCAAAGATTGAACCATTTCAGCGGCATTTTGTTTAAACATCCTTAACTGCCAATATGCGGGATAGCAAAATGTTGGAATAATGTTTGTACCCCGTTATTTACCCTGGTTAAAAAATTTCAATGTTTCATCTAAAAAGTAATTTACCATGAGTAACAGTTCAAAAGCCGTTGTTTCCTTTATTGTAGGCGCTGCTGTAGGCGTAGCTGTAGGATATTTTCTGAATTCCGATAAGAAAGATGAGCTGGTAGATAAGCTGAAATTCCAGACAGATAAGCTGAAAGACCGCTTAAGGAAAAGGAAGGAGCAATTTGAGGATGCCATAGAAAATGAGCTGGCATAATCCCATAAATTAATTTGCATGGAAGAAAACTTTAGCAGCTATTTTAACCAAACAGGCAAGGTAGCCAAAGAATATTTGGAAACCCGTTTGGACCTCATTAAGCTTCAGGCAGCAGGAAAGCTATCTAAAGCGTTAGGGCTCTTTTTTTCCCTGACCATGGCTTTCCTGCTGTTCTTTTTCGTAGTGGTGTTCCTGGGAATGGTGGTAGGCTTTTGGATAGGTGAAATGACACACAGCTATACCATTGGTTTTTCATGCGCAGCAGGCTTATTCATTTTATTGCTGATTATACTGCTGGCATTCCGTAAGCCCCTTATACAAAGGCCGCTATCCAACATGCTGATTACAGAGCTGGTAGATGAGCTGGTGGATGAAGATGAAGAAGGTGATGTTGAAGGCGCCGCAACGCCCGATGAGGATGCTGTAGCATAACTGCAACAACCAAAACAAAAAAATCCCCTGTTAAATAATAAACATGTTTACACATGCCTAAGGCAAAAATCGCGAAGATTACCAATGCAGCAAATCTTGACCGGGAAATTGCCCGCTTAAAAAAGCGCACACGCAAACTGGAGCTGGACCTGGGCGAGCGGGTGGATTTTTTTAAGGACAACTATAAAAGCATGGCTATTAACTCGGTAATACCGGGGGCCGGCAAACATAAGGGTGTGTTAAACATTGCTTCCCGTATTGCAGGTATAGCCTGGAGCAGCGGCAATTTCAAGTCGTTTGCCACCAGCGCCCTCATGACGGCAGTAGAATTTATAGGGGTGCGCTTTGGCATAAACCTGTTCAGCAAATACCAGCAGAACAGGCGGAAAAAAAGAGCGCGTAAAAAAGCAGAGAAAAGGGCTGCCAGGCAACATGCGGCAACACCCGACCTTGAAGAAGAGTAATAAATACGGTTAACCCCACACCCTGGTGCCTTCACTGCAGTTGGCGCAAATATCAATGTTCTTACGGCCTTCCATGATCTGGGTACGGAAACGGACATATTGTTCATTGAACCACAGCGCTTTGAACGACTGCTGTTTCAGGTCGCCCAGCTTATGCTGCGCATCTTTATCAAAGCAGCAGGGCGCCACCAGGCCGTCCCATGTAATAACAGGGGAGTGCCACAGGCGCCAGCAATGGTTACCCAGCTTGTTTTTGATGCTATAGGTGCCATCCTCATTCCGGCGGTAACGGCTGTATTTATCAATAGTAGGTATCAGGCGGTTGCCTTCCTCATAATCATATACCTGCGCGGTTTTAAAGCGTACTTCGTCAACCCCTATTTCCTTCGCCAGCTTTTTAATATCCTCAATCTGGTGCTCATTGGGCTTTACCACCAGGAACTGGAAGAATACGAACGGTTTTTTTGATTTCAGCTCTTTTTTCCACTTCACAATATTCTTAGCGCCCTGTATCACCTTATCCAGGTGGCCGCCCACCCGGTACTGCGTGTATACGTCCTGGGTAGTACCGTCAATGGAAATAATCAGCCTATCCAGGCCGCTCTCCACGGTTTTTTTAGCATTGGCATCTGTAAGGTAATGTGCGTTGGTGGAGGTAGCGGTGTACAAACCTTTACCGCTTGCATACTTTACCATATCCAGGAAACCGGGGTTCAGGTAGGGCTCACCCTGAAAGTAAAAGATGAGGTATAGAAGATCTTTGGAAATTTCATCAATGGTTTTACGGAAAAAATCCTGCTGCAGCATACCGGTAGGCCGGGTAAAGGCGCGCAGTCCGCTGGGGCACTCGGGGCAGCGCAGGTTACAGGAGGTGGTAGGCTCAAAGGAAATAGATACCGGGTACCCCCACTGCACAGGCTTGCCCGTCCACTTGCTCACAAAGTAGCTGCTCAGCACCTTTCCGGCGTTCCAGGCCCGGCGGGGCGTGAACTTGGAAAGGAGGTTCAGCGTATCATTCAGGTTAAATTCCGGCATAGCTATAGGTGCTTTGCATGTAAAAATAACACAACTACACGGGTAATAGTAATAAAATATTGCGCTATACTTGTAGCAGCATACCGGGCTGTTAATACGCCAGCTGCCGGTAAACTGTTATTTAATAAGGCCAATGAGGATCAAAAAAGCAGGACGTTTACTACTTATCTTTTTTATAATAGCTGCCATTACTGCGGGAGCATGGTGGTGGCGGCAGCGCAAGGCGCTGAACTTTGTGCGGTATGAGGAGTTTGGGATAGATATGCCGGTAAACTATACCATGCACGGGATAGATGTATCAAAGTTCCAGAAAGAGATTAACTGGGATGCGGTACAGCAGATGCAGGTTGGTAAAATACGTATATCCTTTGTGTTTATAAAAGCTACAGAAGGCATTACCCGGCAGGACGCCGCTTTTAAACGGAACTGGAAAAAAGCCGGTGAAGCAGGGCTGGTAAGGGGCGCCTATCACTTTTTTTATTCTACCCGCGACCCCGTGAAGCAGGCCATTAATTTTAAGAACGTAGTGCAGCTTACCCATGGCGACCTGCCGCCGGTGCTGGATATTGAGGTGCACAACAACCAGCCGCCGGCAGTAATACGCAGCACTGCCCGTATATGGCTGGAGGAGCTGGAAAAAGCCTATGGCGTAAAGCCTATTATTTACACTAACCTGAGGTTTTATAATACCTACCTGGGCGATGAGTTTAATGATTACCCGCTATGGATAGCGCATTATTACCAGAAACAGCGGCCCCGGGTAGACCGGCAATGGGTTTTCTGGCAGCACAGCGATATTGGCAGGGTAAATGGTATAAAAACAATAGTTGACTTTAATGTATTCAGGGGCGACAGTGCAGCGTTAATGAAACTATGCCTGCCCTGATACAGCGTTCCAATATCTCACCCTAAACACCTGCATTAATGGAAACCACAGAACCGGAAGAACAAAAAGACCCTTTGAAGGCGGGCATTGTACAGTATTTTATAAAAATTACCCGTACCATGTTCCTGGGTTTTTTCTGGATGCTGATAAATGTTTTCCTGGGCCTGTTCCTGGGCTTTGCCGTGCCGGACGAGTCCACGCCGGGGCGCATGATCTTTTTTTATACCTGGGCCGTGCTTACGCTGGCCGCCTACGTGTACGTGGTATGGCGCTGGTGGAGGAAGAAGATTGATGTGTAAGTAAACCCGGTTACTTTTTACTGCCTAGCTCCATTGTCCAGTAAATATTAAACTTGCCTACGCCCAGCTCTTTCACATTTGCATCCATCATGTTATGGCAATGTTTGGGGCTATTGAGCCAGCCCAGTACTACGGCCTGCTCGTCCATTTGCCCTTTGGCAATATTTTCCCCGTAATACATCCAGTGGTAGCCCGCGGCATCCAGGCGCTGCCCGGGGGTAGTGCCGTCGAGGGAGTTATGATCAAAATAATGCAGGCTATCCATATCCCGGCTGTGCCGCCAGGCGGCTTTTTCCAGGGTAATGCTCCAGGTAAGCGTGGGCACAGGCGGCATTTTATCGGTGCCGCAATTGCAGCCGCGGCTGCGTAGGCCATTTACCAGGCGTAAGAGGGCGGTACGGTTTACCTTGTTTTCCGGGAAGCTGTCGGTAACTGGCGCCGTGCTGTCGGGGATAATGGTAGTAACAGGCGGGTTTACGTTATTTGCTTTTCCACAATCAATGAAACAAAGGAATATACATACGGGGGCCAGTAATTTTAAAAAGCCGGTCATTATTGCCAGTTAAAAAAGTTAGGAATAATCAGTTACCGGTTTGAGATAGAACGGGTTAAAATTAGCGATGGCTTGTTCAGAGGAAGGGTTAAAAGTTATTGCGGAAGCCAAAGATAAGCGCCTTGACCGAAACTAAAATGAACTAAAACAGATTTTTTTGGACTGTATATATAAGCATATAAAGCCAGCTGCCACCGGGTTAAGGGTGGCAGCTGGTTGTCAATGGGTTAACTCAGATGCTAAAAAATCATTTAATCGCTTTATTAAGCTCACGATGTTTTTTGATCCGGTCATGTGACAGTTTTAACTCACCTTGCTGGCGGGTAATTAAATCCAGTACCGGCTGCGGGATCTCGATGTCATTGGAAAGCGCCATATTGTATACCCGGAGGGCAACATCTTCCCCGTATTCGCAGGAGGAAAGAATGCTGTTATCACTGGAGGTAAAATCGGCCTTCAGATCCATCCAGGTGCGGTACAAATCGCCGCCCAGGCTGGTATCGCGTTCCTCTTCCCCGCCCAGATCCCTGATCTGCCTGTTCAGCTCAAAAGCATACTCCCGGCTTTGATCGGCCATAGACTGGAAAATGTGCTGCAGTCCCGCATCTTTTGTTTGTCTTACAGCGGTGTCGTAACCTGCAGCGCGGTCGTTATTCACCCGCACAAGGTCGTTCAACGTGTCAATAAGATCTGCGTACATTATCATAACCAAAGTTTTAAATGTTGCACAATGCTGTAGCCTTTACTACAGTAAAGCATGCTGCAAATATGCTACCTGAAAACTTTTGATGATGCGTACCATGTCTTCATGCGATGTACCGGTCTTTTTTTGTAAGCGTACAATCAGTTCCTGTTCCTTGCCATACTCGTAGGTAAGGTCTTCTTCGGAGAGGTAGGAGTATTTTTTTTGCAATCTCTTCTTCAGCTCCCACCAGTTATGCACCTGGATTTTCATAAACAACAGCTTTAAAATTTTGAATAATTAGGGAAAAAAATGTTTTCAATTACTATGCCTGCACCTTAAAGCCTGAAAATCAGGGCGAAAAGCGCTGCTGCAATCGAGTGACAGTAAATACCGCCGCTATTTTGCTCCCACTACTTGGGGAACGGCGCAGCACAGGTTGTGGAATTCATGCGCCACATTAACGGCATTTAGTGCCTGCAGGTGCGGCCTGCATGACTGGAATAAACTTTGTTATTTCATCTATACCTGACGTAAACTGGTATACTATGTCGCAAGAGAAAAAACCATCGGATAAGGATAGGAGGAATACAGATACGAAAGTGGATCATTCCAAAAAGCCTGCGGAAGTATTAAAAACCAGCAAGGCTGATACCCGAACCAACCCGTTACGTGCAGATTTATCGGAGCAACCTACTAAAGAAAATAAGGCGGTGAGAGATAGTGAAGAAGCAAGGAAGAAGAATAATAACACTTGACTCACCATATCGATATATAATTGGAAACTCCCGTCAACATTTTTAACGATTTAGGGAACAGTGTTTAGTCATAGTTCTTCTTTAATGTTGTGGTGTATAGCAGGCCGTCCCATTCCTGGGATGGTTTTCTTTTTTAGGGAGGCGCCTAACTACTATGATCTGCAATGATCTTCCACGCGCCATTTATTTTCCGGATCAGCAGGGTAAAATACCCCTGCAGGTTGCCGGCAGCGCGCTGCAGGTGCCACTGACCCACCAGGAAATAAAGTTCCGGCGTTAATTGTTTAAATTCCAACAGGTTAAAGTGCAGCCGGCCCATAGCGGCCGTGTCGGGGTACGATTTTTTATAACGCTCCAGGGTAGCCTGCCAGCCATAGGTAACACCGTTTTTTCCAATGAACAGCAGTGAGTCGGATTGCCAGTAAGTTTGCATAAAACCCGGTATGTTACCGTGGTTCCAGGCATTGGTTTGCTGCTGCATTAACCGGCGGATGGCCTGCTCGGGGGTAGGCCCTGTTTGGGCGTGCGATGAATGGAATGCCATCAAGAAGGTAACACACAAGAGGAAACGCATGTTAAATTTTTAGTAAAAGTTAAATAGTTTTTAGCTATGCAGCAAACAGGTTTATGCTACCTTTGCAACCACGATTAAAAAATATAGCTTTATCAACACGTTAAAATCAACAGCTTATGCCAGGATATGAATTATTTGGCGCCGAAGAGCGGAAAGAGGTGAATGAGGTTTTGGAAACCGGCATTTATATGCGTTATGGGTTTGATGGTCCCCGTAAAGGCATCTGGAAAGCAAAAGAACTTGAACAGGCAATCAGCAGCAAGCTGAATGTACCGTATACACAGCTAACCTCCAGCGGCACTACCGCCCTTACCACCGCCCTGGCGGCACTGGGCGTAGGCGCAGGCGATGAGGTAATTATGCCCACTTTTACCTTTGTGGCCAGCTTTGAAAGCATTTTTTCCGTAGGCGCTACTCCCGTGCTGGTGGACGTGGATGATACCCTTACACTGGACCCCCGCGCCGTGGAAGCAGCCATTACCCCCCGTACCAGGGTAATTATGCCGGTGCATATGTGCGGCGCCATGGCCGACCTGGACGCCCTGCAGGCCATTTGCGAAAAACATAACCTGGTATTGCTGGAAGATGCATGCCAGAGCTTTGGCGCCAGCTACAAAGGCCGGGCCCTGGGCACCATAGGGCACGCCGGCGCATTTTCCTTTGACTTTGTAAAAACCGTTACCTGCGCCGAAGGCGGCGCCGTTGTAACGCACGATAAAGACCTGTATATTAAGTGCGACGGCTACTCCGACCACGGGCATGACCACCTGGGCGCAGACCGCGGGGCCGACCTGCACCCCTATATGGGCTATAACTTCCGTATTTCAGAGCTGCACGCAGCCGTGGGCCTGGCGCAGGTGCGCAAGCTCGATAAGTTCCTGGCCATACAGCGCAGCACCAAGAAAATATTTAAAGATGCCCTGGCCGCCATACCGGAAGTAACCTTCCGCCGCCTGCCCGATGAAGCGGGCGACAGCGCCACCTTCCTGGGCTTTTTCCTGCCGGAGGAAAACCAGGCCCGCGCAGCAGCTGCTGCCATGAAAGCAGCGGGGCTGGCTGCATTTTACTGGTTTGATAATAACTGGCATTACATCCGCAACTGGGAGCACTTTAAACAAAGCACTACGCTGAACCATTTTGCACCCGGCCTGCAGCAGGCAATGGAAGTATATAAGATCAAACAGTTCCCTGTTTCAGACGCGATTATGAGCCGCTGCATATGCACGCCCATTAGCCTGGTATGGAGCGGGCAGGAAATACAGGAAAGGGCCGCCAAACTGGTAAAAGCCGTAAAGAGCGTTTTATAACTTGTGCATACATCACCATGAAGAGCATTGCTTTAATACCAGCGCGTTATGGGGCCACCCGTTTTCCCGGTAAGCTGATGGCCCGGCTGGGCAACAAATCCGTTATACTGCGTACCTATGAATCAACCGTAAATACCGGCGTATTTGATGAGGTAATGGTAGTAACGGACAGCGATATTATATACCAGGAGATCACAAAAAACGGCGGCAAAGCCGTAATGAGCAAAAAAGAGCATGAATGCGGCACGGATCGTATAGCCGAAGCCGTAGCAGACATGGATGTGGATATTGTGGTGAACGTGCAGGGCGATGAGCCTTTTACCCAAAAGGCCCCGCTGGAAAAGCTGCTGCAGGTATTTGAAGGTGAGGCCGGCAAGACCGTGCAGGTAGCCTCCCTGATGCAGGAGCTGAAAGAGTGGAGCGCCATAGAAGATCCGAATTATGTAAAAGTAGCGGTAAACAAACAGTTTAATGCCCTGTTCTTTTCCCGCTCCGTAATTCCCTACCCCCGCGATAAAAAGGTGAATACCGTGTATTACGAGCATATTGGTATTTACGCCTTCCGTAAAGCCACCCTGCTGCAGTTCACACAGCTGCCGGTAAGCCCGCTGGAAGCAGCGGAAAAAATAGAATGCCTGCGCTACCTGGAGAACGGTATTCCCATGAAAATGGTGGTAACAGCATACATGGGTGTGGAAATAGATACGCCGGAAGACCTGGAGAAAGCAGCCCGCCTGTTATAATTAATAATGAAGAATTAAGAATTAATAATGCGGGGAAAGGAATAACTTTTTGTTGATTACGCTTTTAACTGTTTACAAAATATGAAGTTCAGGAATTTTAAGCTGGTAGGGTATGTAATATTCGGGCGGGGTTCGTTTAACCAGCTGGATGAAATACTGGCGCCGCAGCGCAAGGGCGATGCGCCCATGATCTTTTTTGTAGATCATTTTTTCCGGGACAAGCCTGCCTTTACCAGCCGCATACCCCTGCAGGGCAAGGATAAGATAGTTTTTATTGATGTAACAGACGAGCCTAAGACAAAATATGTAGACCAGCTGCGGGATGAGCTGAAGACGGAGTTTGGGCAGGTGTCAGGCATTATTGGCATAGGCGGCGGCTCTACCATGGATATGGCTAAAGCCGTGAGCCTGATGATGACCAACCCCGGCTCTGCTGCTGATTACCAGGGCTGGGACCTGGTTAAGCAGCCCGGCGTGTATAAAGCAGGCATACCCACCCTGTCGGGCACCGGCGCAGAAGTTAGCCGCACCACGGTGCTTACCGGGCCTACCCGCAAGCTGGGCATGAACTCGGACTTTACGCCGTTTGACCAGATAGTGCTGGACCCTGAGCTGGTGAAAGACGCGCCGGTTAACCAGCGGTTTTATACGGCCATGGACTGCTATATACATTGTATTGAGTCGCTGGAAGGCACTTACCTGAATGCCTTTAGCCGCTCTTACGGCGAAAAGGCGCTGCAGCTGTGCCAGGAAATATTCCTGCAAAAGCCGCACTGGGATGATGATGCAGATGAAAAGCTGATGATGGCGTCCTATGCCGGCGGTATGAGCATTGCATACTCGCAGGTGGGCGTAGCCCATGCTGTAAGCTACGGGCTGGCCTATGTGTTGGGCACCCATCACGGTATCGGCAACTGTATTGTATTTGATAAGCTGGAGGAGTTTTACCCCGAAGGCGTAAAGGAGTTTAAGGAAATGGTGCAGCGGCATAACATCACCATTCCCCAGCACATTACCAAAGGCATGAGCGATGTGGATATTAATAAGATGATAGACGTATCTTTAAGCCTGGCGCCACTGTGGGAAAATGCGCTCGGTAAGAACTGGGAGCAGCAAATGACACGCGAGCGGCTGCGGGCGTTGTATGAAAGGCTGTAGGAGGGAGCATACCAGCGAGGTGTGAAATGCAGCATGCATGTGAAATAAACAGCGACTGTGCAGGATGTAAGCCTGGATTGGTTAGCATAAAAAAGTATAAAAGGCAAAACGCCTGATGTTTGCAATAAACATTAGGCGTTTTTAGTTACAGGTAGTTTTATTGTTTACCGCTTATAGCGGAACGGCGCTTTCATATGCACCAGGCGCCACATTACTTTTATACGGTGGCGGTTATCATATATAAGCACCAGGTATACCAGCGCAGCTATAGCAGCGATGCCCATTACCCCAAAAGCCATTGGGAAATAAGCCGCATTGTTATGGTAAATATAAGCAGAGAGGTAAGCGCCCAGGCCTATGCCTGCTTCCATGGCAATGTACATGGTAGCCAGCGCGCGGCCCCGGTGTTCGGGATGGCCCAGGTCTACCGTCCATGCAGTAACAGCAGGTGAATTTAACCCTACCGATACCCCGTATATTACCGCAGCCACCATCATCATATAGGGCGTAGTGGCCAATGCCAGTATAAACAGCGCGGCAGCCATAATAGCAGCAGATATTTTCAGCACTGGCAGGCGGCCGTACCGGTCCGACACTTTGCCGGCCAGCAGGCGTATGCCAATAGAGGCGCCGGTAAAAAAGGTATAGAACAGGCCTTTGTTATGAATTCCCAGGTATTCACTAAAATCAGGAATAATTGTGAGCAAAGCGCCGTAACTTAGGAAACAGAGAAAGGTAACAATGACCGGCCCTATTACCAGCGGCTCAAATATTTCGCTGCGGGATATTTTAAGCATGGATGGGTTAAAGCGCTGCCGGTTGGGTAGGGTTTCCCTGAGGCCGCCGATCAGTATTACTACAGACATTAATGCAAACACGGCAGACACCTGGAACATTACATAAATACTCCAGCGGGCAGCAATAAAACCGCCAATGGCAGGGCCCAATGCCAGGCCAATGGTGCTGAACAGGCCTACCATACCCATGGCCTCTGCACGCCGGTTATGCGGCACCAGGTCTGATATGTAGGCAGCAGTGCCGGTAGGTTTAAAGCCGGTAGAAAACCCGTGAAAGAAGCGCAATAGCAGAAATGCGGCAACAGAACTTACCAGCGGGTATAAAAGACTGCACACTACACATACCAGCGAGCCAAAGATCATAACCGGTACACGGCCAATGGAGTCTGTCAATTTGCCGCTAAAAGGACGGGAAAGCGCTGCCATTAAAGTGAAGAGTGCCAGAATGTAGCCTTTATAATCCGCGCCGCCCATGTTGCTTAAATAAGCCGGCAGCTCGGGGATTAACATATTGTAACTGGCGGAGAATACAGCATTACTAAGGCAAAGCATAATAAAGTGTATGGTGTATATTCTCCCCGACGACTGTTCCATACTGCAAAATTAGGAAGTGTGGCACAATAATAGCAAAAGAACCAACACTACTGCCTACTATTTTAGTAGGATTTTATAGGCACATCTGTTTTAACCACCTAAAAATTAGTACCATGACAACGATGACCACAAAAGCAACAGAAAAAACTAAACACACTGAGATGAAAGCAGACATCGGTATATCCGAAAAAAATTTACAGGCCATAGCCCTGGAGCTGAACAAATGCCTGGCCGACCTGATGGTGCTATATACCAAAACCCGCAACTATCACTGGAACATTGAAGGCCCTAACTTCATGGAGCTGCACAAGTTTTATGAAAACCAGTATGATGAGCTGGCAGAGGCTATAGATGAAATGGCGGAACGCATCCGCGCCCTGGGCCATTATGCAGAAGGCCGCATGGCTGACTTCCTGAAGCTTACCAGCCTGGTTGAGCAGGAGTACACCAACGACCAACGCACGCAGCTGGGTAACCTGCTGGATGATCATGAAACCATTATCCGCAACCTGCGCCGTTTGATAGACGACCTGGATGAAAAATACAAAGACAAAGGCACCAGCGATTTCCTGACCGGCCTGTTAACCGACCACGAAAAAACCGCCTGGATGATCCGCTCTTACCTGAAATGAACAATTGTAAAATAACCGCAGGCCCGCAGATCTTTTGTAATATTATAGCACTAAACCCCCAGGCTTATGGACAGTAATACAAAAGACCTGCGGCTTGCCGTATTAATAGACGCTGACAACATTCCCCACAGCAATGTAAAAGCCATGATGGAGGAGGTGGCCAAGTATGGCATTCCTACCTTCAAAAGAATTTATGGCGACTGGACCAAGCCCCACCTCACTGGCTGGAAAACCGTACTGCTTGAGAATGCCATAAACCCCGTACAGCAATACAGCTACACCGTAGGTAAAAACGCCACTGACTCGGCCATGATCATTGACGCCATGGACATTTTGTACACCGGGCGGGTTGACGGGTTTTGCCTGGTAAGCAGCGACAGTGATTTTACACGCCTGGCTACCCGCCTGCGGGAAGCCGGCATGCGCGTGTTTGGTTTTGGGGAAATGAAAACCCCGTCGGCCTTCCGCGCTGCCTGCGATAAATTTATTTACCTGGAAATATTGCGGCAGAACCGGGAGGCGGAAACAGAAGCTGAAGAAACAGAAGCGGATACGGTACCGGCTAAAAGGAGCACGCGTAAAAGCAAAGCCCCGGGCATCAGCAAAGCCGACCGGGACATGTTAAAGCTACTCTCTACCAGCATTAACGATATTGCGGATGAAGATGGCTGGGCCTACCTGGGAGAGCTGGGTAACCTGCTGCTGAAAAAGCAGCCTGACTTTGATCCCCGCAACTATGGCTTTAATAAGCTGGTGCAGCTCATAAAAAGCATTAACCGCTTTGAAATAGACATCCGCGACAGCGGTAAAAAAACAGGTAAGCTGATATATGTAAGGGTGAAACAGAAATCGTGAGGCATATGGAAGGAAAAATCACGGCCATACAGGCCGATATTACCAAAGTAACGGCAGATGCTATTGTAAACGCCGCCAACAGCTCCCTGATGGGCGGCGGCGGGGTAGACGGCGCCATACACCGCGCCGGCGGCCCGGCCATACTGGAAGACTGCCGCAGGATAGTGGCCCGGCAGGGCGGCTGTGCAACGGGACAGGCGGTAATTACCACAGCGGGCCGCTTACCGGCAAAATACGTGATACATACTGTTGGCCCGGTGTGGAACGGGGGCCGTAAAAGGGAGGCGGAGCTGCTGGCCGGCTGCTACCACAACTCCCTGCAGCTGGCAGTGGAGCATGGCGTTAAAACCATTGCCTTTCCCAACATCAGCACCGGTATATACCGCTTTCCCAAAGAGCAGGCCGCGCATATTGCGGTTAGTACTGTACAGGCTTTCCTGCAGGCGGGCAACCATGGTATTGAAGAGGTAATGCTGGTGTGCTTTGACAGTGAAAATCTGCAGCACACGCAAGCGGTATTGCAGCAGGGGGTATAACAAAAAAAGCCCCGGTACAACCGGGGCATGTATAAAGTAATAAGCTTAAAATCAGCGTTAGATTAGCGCTTTACATACTTGATGGTAGCAAACAGCACCATTGCGGCAAACAAGGCCAGTATCACAAACACCATAAAATGACCTACCTTATCAAAGGTTTGGTAAAACTCAGTAGTCTTTACTGTTAAGAAAGTTTGCAGCATGATCAAAGCATTTAATAATTGCCCTGCAAGTTAGGGCATTCCCTTCAAAAATCCCATAGCAGCCCGGGTTTAATAGGCGGCCAGCTGCTGTATATATTGATCCAGCCGGGCTTTTGCCAGAAAATTTTTTTCCAGTTCAGCAGCAAAGGGCACCGGTGTATCAAGGCTGGCGCAGCGCATAACCGGCGCATCCAGCAGCGAAAAGCAGTGTTCCGCTATCCAGGCGGCAATTTCCCCGCCCAGGCCGCCGGTAAGCGTATCTTCATGCAGCACCAGCACCTTGCCGGTTTGGGCCACTGCTGCGTGAATAGCTGCATAGTCAAGCGGCAGCAGGGTGCGCAGGTCCAGTATATGCAGGGAAAGCTGCGGGTGCTGCTGCGCATATTCCAGGGCCCAGTGTACGCCGCTGCCATAGGTAATAATGGTAATATCGGCTCCCTCCTGCACCACGTTGGCGCGGCCTATTTCCACCGGGTGCCAGCCTTCCGGTACCGGGCCGGTAATGCTGCGGTACAGCGCCTTATGCTCAAAGAACAGCACCGGGTTAGGATCGGCCAGCGCCGCCAGCAGCAAGCCGCGCGCATCAGCAGGGGTAGCGGGGTACACCACCTTTAGCCCGGGCGTATGGGTAAACCAGGCCTCATTGCTTTGGGAGTGAAAGGGGCCCGCGCCCACGCCACCGCCGGCCGGCAGGCGTATAACCACATCGGCATTTTGGCCCCACCGGTAATGTATTTTGGCCAGGTTATTTACAATTTGGTTAAAGCCGCAGGTCACAAAATCGGCAAACTGCATTTCTATCATGCTTTTATAGCCCATGATAGACAGGCCCAGGGCCGCGCCTACAACAGCGCTTTCGCACAGGGGCGTATTGCGTACCCGCGCTTTACCGAACTGCTGCACCAGCCCTTCGGTAATTTTAAAAGCGCCGCCATATTCTGCAATGTCCTGGCCCATGAGCACAAGATTGTCATATTGCTCCATAGCGGTTTTCAGCGCATCGGAAATAGCGTCAATAAAACGCATTTCGCGGGTGGGCCCCGGTGCGGCGGGCGGTAGCGCCGGTGCAGGCGCGTATATATCGGCCAGCTCTCGGGCTGTATCGGGGATGACAGTGGTTTCAGCGGGCAGCGTGTTCACCGCTGCATCTATATATTGTTTCAGCTGCCCGTGTATGTCGCTGATTGTATCATCATCCAGCAGGCCAATAAACCGCAGGAACTCTTCATAGTGATGAACAGGATCTTTCCCTGCCCATTCCTCCAGCAGGGCGGGGGGTAC
The DNA here is from genome assembly GCF_035761305.1 of Chitinophaga sp. Taxonomy (GTDB): domain Bacteria; phylum Bacteroidota; class Bacteroidia; order Chitinophagales; family Chitinophagaceae; genus Chitinophaga. The sequence goes on from NZ_DASTRI010000211.1 coordinate 15,562, forward strand.
ATATTTAGTGCCGCTGGCCTCCTCATGGCCGCGCATGCGAAAGGTAAGGGCCTCTATAAGCACGGGCTTTTGCTCCCGCAGGGCATAAGCTTTAGCCTCCGCCACAGCATGGTATACATCCAGCAGGTTATTGCCGTCAATGCGCAGGCTGTGCATGCCGTAGCCGGCCGCCCTGTCTGTAAGCCGGGCGCAGCGGTACTGTTCCGTTACCGGCGTGCTTAACCCATATCCGTTATTTTCTACCAGGAATATTACGGGCAGGTCCCATACAGCAGCAACATTGAGGGCTTCGTGAAACTCTCCTTCGCTGGTGCCGCCTTCGCCGGTAAATACCAGGGTTACTTTTTGCTGTTTGCGCAGGGTATGGGCCAGGGCAATACCATCGGCTATGGACAGCTGCGGGCCCAGGTGGGAGATCATGCCGCAGATGTGATGTTCCCGGCTGCCGAAGTGAAAGCTGCGCTCCCGCCCTTTGCTGTAGCCCTCCGGGCTGCCCTGCCATTGCAGGAACAGCTTGTGCAGGGGCATGTTGCGGGTGGTAAATACGCCCAGGTTGCGGTGCAGGGGTAATATCCACTCGTCCGGGGCCAGGGCCAGGGTAGCGCCAACGGCAACAGCCTCCTGGCCTATACCGGAAAACCATTTACTGATTTTACCCTGCCGCAGCAGCACCAGCATTTTCTCTTCTATAAGCCTCGGGTATAGTAAGGCACGGTAAAAATCCAGCAGCTGTTCATCACTGATCTGCGTGCGGTTAAAGTACATAGCAAAGTCAATTACGGATTGCCAATTACAGATTACGGATTAAAAGCACGGCTGTGCTTATACGTAATTGAAATGACCTTTACGGTTTCATTAGTCATTATCGCTGGCCAGGCCATGTAAAACGCTGTTAATAACAGTCATTACAATACTGAACAGCAGCGCCCACCAGAAACCATCTACCTTAAAGCCACCTACCAGCCGGGAGGCCAGCAGAATAATAACGGCATTAATCACCAGCAGAAACAAACCCAGGGTAAGGATAGTGGCCGGCAGGGTAAGTATTACCAGCACCGGGCGTACCAACAGGTTCAGTACAGCCAGCACCAGGGCCAGTATAAGCGCGGTGAGGAAGTTGTCCAACTTTACACCGGGCAGCAGGTAGGCCGTGAGCATAGCGGCCAGGGCGCTTACCAGCAGGCGGATCAAAAAGCTCATAAACAGATATTTATACAGAAAGATAAGAAAATCGCGTTATAAAACATGACACAAAGCTAACAGCAGGGATAGTAAAACATCAGCATAAACATATTATTTTTGTATTTAATAAACCGTACCTGATATGATTAAACCTTTTACGTGGTTACTGGCGCTGGCTGGTACTGTTTCCATTGTTTTTGCGGCTTGCAGCAAAGAGGATGATCCGCAAACTCCTGCCGACAACTCACAAATTGCGGGCACCTGGCATTTCCAGAAAGAAATAGACTCTCTTTTTGACAAAAGCAACCAGCTGGTATCTGTAGATACCACCTATGCGGCCGACCTGGACCTGGACAATCCTTCTATCACCTTTCAGCAGAACGGTACGGTTACCAGCGCGCTGAGCGACACCTTAACCGGCACTTATACTTATAAGCCAGCCAGCAAAACGCTGGAAATTGTTTCCAGCGATGGTATATCGCAGCAGCTGAACGTGATTACGCTGGATGGTGCGCAGCTGGTATTTGAGTCAACCGATACGGATTATGGAGATGGTAAGTACAGTAAGGAATATTTTTATTTAACAAAGTAAACTGCCAAGTTTTCTATAGTAAAAATGAGAAAGGATGGAGCGTATGCTTCATCCTTTTCTGTTTTAAGGCATGCATTGTGTATAACGCGGCCGGTTATACGGAATTTGGTTTTCAGAGAAAATCATCGCTTTCGCGGTAGGCTTTTATAACAGCCAGCTCGCCTGCCTTGCCTTCTATTGAGTTGCCATGCTCCATGCCCAGCACTCCTTTGTAGCCTTTTTCATGCAGGTGCTTAAAAATATTCTTATAGTTGATTTCACCGGTGCCGGGCTCTTTGCGGCCGGGGTTATCACCTATTTGTATGTAGGCAATTTCGCTCCAGCACATATCCATCATGGGTATGAGGTGGCCGGTATTGCGCTGCATGTGGTAAATATCGTACAGTATTTTGCAGGAAGGGCTGTTTACCGCCCGGCATATTTCAAAGGTTTGGTCGGCGGTGCGCAGGAACAGCTCCGGCGTATCGCTCAGCGGCTCCAGCACCATTACCAGGCCGTGAGGCTCCAGTATTTCTGCGCCACGGCGCAGGGCATCTATCACGTTGCCGGTTTGTACGCCTATGGGCAGCTTGCGTTCAAAAAAGCCGGGAACCACGGTGGCCCATTTGGCGTTACAACGTTTAGCCGTATCAACAGCGGCGCGGCAGGTTTTTAAAAAAGTGTCGGTAAACTCCTGCTTGCCGGTGGTAAGGGATATTTTCCAGTTATCGCCGCTGTCAATTACGAATACGCCCATCTGCATATCCAGCTTGGCCAGCAGGCTGCCTACTTTTTCCTGCATGGCAGGTTCCCGTTTCAGCATGCCATTGTCTTCAATAGCGCGGAAACCCTGGTCGTGCATGAACCTGATCTGGTCCAGGAAATCAGCGCCGGCGCTGTTTTTGAACATGCCGTCGTGCGGGGCATAGTTCATGTTAAAGGGCTTTTCAGCGGAAGCTAAGCTGCCGGCCGGTTTACCGGCTGCCTGTGCGCCGCCGAAAGCCAGGGCCGATAAGCCGGCCATAGTGCCTTGTTGCAGGAAGGTTCTTCTTTCCATAACGTTAGGAGGGTTAAGGGTGATGCAAATAATGCGGCATTAAATTATAAAATTGATGTTGCATTCCATTGGTGGATTTAATAAATTCACCCAATCACGCTAAAATTCCATGAAGAAACTGTTTACTGTACTGGCTACCGCTGCTTTTTTTACGCAGCCTGTA
>NZ_DASTRI010000212.1:0-4039 GCF_035761305.1 Chitinophaga sp.
TGACTTAACAGCATTTGCACCGTATTGCCATGCACCTGCGCATCGCCCGGCCAATATAGCTCCTTATCGTCATTGCCAGGCAGGTTGTCGTACTGCACCCAGGTTTGAGAATTTTTACCGCTGCCGGTATTCAGCTGCACAAAGCTGCCGAGCGACATATTCTGCTGCAGTATGCCGGCATTGCGGCGGAATGAGTTCAGCGATGCATCGCGGTTGCGGGTAGCGTCCACATCCCCGAAAAAGCTGTCCTGGAAGGTCCATAGCACATGGTTGCCGGGCAGCAGCAGCGAGTAGCAGCCATCGCCGCCGTTCCAGCCGGAATAGCGGGTAAGGTAGGCATTGTAATCCAGGTCGCTGAACACCTGCACATCCGCTGCCCAGCCGGTGTTGGGAATATATTGAGCATGTGTGTTCAGCGTTAATATCCAGTGCTGCGCATTGTTGCCCGTGTAGGTGTCCTGGGTAATGGGCGTGCCGCTGTTCGTAGAGCCGTTCTTGTTGGTAACGGCCAGCCCGTTCGCCTTATTGGTGATCTTGTATGCATTGCTGCCAACGCCGGTAATGCTCCACAGCTGCGCATCGCTGCCGTTGCCCTGGTACTGGTTCAGCTGTGTGCCGGGTATGGTAGTGCTGCCCGGTACATCCAGGAACTTGCCGCTGTAGGCGTTCATAATGGTAAAATAGCCGTTGCCGGCATCGGTAATCACCCATTTCTGGTTCTGGAAGCTGAAATTGGCATACTGCGTTACCGGGGCGCCGTTGGCAGTAGCAGAGGAGCCAATCTCAATGGCATTGCCGCCTGTAACGCAAGTGATGCTGTAAAGCCCGTTGGCTACGGTAGCCAGGGTGCTGGCTTCAACAGCGCCATGCGGCGGCGGTTCGGGTGCTGCGGTTTCTTTCTTACAGGACTGCATTAGCAGCAGTACAGGAATAAAAGCCAGGGTTAACGCGATCAATAAGGGTTTTCTGGTTTTCATGTTGTGAAATTTAAACGTGAATAAATAAGGGTCAGCCGGGGTGCCGGCCGTTAGCGGCTGGCAGGAGATGGGCGGGCTGCAGGCATTATTTCAGCTTTCGCCCCAAAAATAATAACTTGTGTCCTGGTTTTATTTAACAGCACATGTTCAGGCATAAGGGTAAAAGCAGGACCCTCAAACATAATTTGCAGCTTGCTGCCTGTCTTGCTTTTGTTGCAGGAATAGTAAATGTCTGCGGTTTTTTTTCGCTGCAAATACTCACTACAAACGTTACGGGGCACTTTGCCCATTTTGCGGATGAAGCGGCAAAAGCAAATTATACCGCCGCCTGGCTTTCCGTTGCCTATGTGGCGGCTTTTTTTGCCGGGGCCTTTTTTTCTACCATGGTCACCGAAGTGGTTTCCAGGCGCAGCGGCCGGCTGGTTTATACTGTTCCGATATTTATAGAAATAACCCTGCTTCTCTTTATAGCGTTATTAAACAACCGCATTGTCGTGCTCCATGCGCACGTGGTGGCGTGCGCGCTGCTGTTTGCCATGGGATTGCAGAATGCCCTGGTAACGCATGTGTCCAGCGCCGTGGTAAGAACCACCCACCTTACCGGCTTGTTCACAGACCTGGGCATTGAGCTGGCGCAGTTGTTCTTCTATAAAAAGCCGGAGCAGAAACACCGGCTCACCGGGGCCATAAAGCTGCATTTTACTATTGTTGCCTTTTTCTTCCTGGGCTGTATTACGGGCGGCTATGTATTTTCCAGCTGGAAGATAAAGACGTTGCTGTTAGCGGTGATATGCCTTATCATCGCGGCTTTATACGACGGTTTAAAATTCGGCGTTGTACGGCTGAAGAGAAAGTACCGGCGTGGAGCCGCTATGCGCCCTGGCCGGTATTTATACTCAACCCGCCGTCCACCACAAACGTAGCGCCGGTTACATACGCGCTTTCCGCAGCAGCCAGAAAAACCGCTACACCGGTAATATCTTCCGGCGTACCGGCTTTTTTCATGGGAATGTGAGCGGCTTTTTCCCTGCGTACTTCGTCGTTTTCCATTGCTTCCTTATTCATGTCAGTAAGGATCATGCCGGGTGCAATATTGTTTACCCGTATGCCCTGGCCGGCCACCTCCAGCGCCAGGCTTCTGCTGAAATTTTTGATGGCGGCTTTGGAAGCGTTGTAATCGGCATTACCCGGTGTGTTTACATCTTCATGTATAGAGCTGATGAATATAATGTTACCTTCCCGCAGGTTGGGTTGGTTTAAAAATGCCCGGCAGCAGTAAAAGGGGCCATACAGGTTGGTTTTGATACAGGTGTCAAAAACATCGGTTAACATTTCCTTAACCGGCGCCCCACTGCCGTTAACCGCAGCGTTGTTAACCAGTATATCAATGTTGTCGAACCGGGCCTGCACCTTGCTGAAAAGGTCTTTTACCGCTGCTTCATCCGTAACATCCAGCTTAAAGCAGATAGCTGTATGCCCCTGTTCATTTATCTGGTTGGTTACCTGTGCTGCGGATGCTTCATCGGAATGATAGGTGATCACCACTTTGGCGCCTTCTGCGGCAAAGGCCAGCGCAATAGCCCGCCCTATACCGGAGTCGGACCCGGTAATCAGCGCAACCCTGTTCTCAAGCTTTTTCATTTTGGGTATATTGATAAGGGGTATGAAAGGTTCCTAATTTAATAAATTATGGCCAGGAATACATGTACCGGGCAGTACCATTAACAGGAATTCTTTATTTTGCACCGGCGTTTACATTTCCATCCCGGGTATATTTATGAAAAGGCTTTTTTATCTCTGTTACCTCGCAATATTCATTGGCGCATGCGCTCCTAAGATCGGCTCCAGGATAGCCGCCCCGCAAACCCCGCTTTCCGATACAGACTATGTGCTGGTTTTACAGCAGGAAGATACATTCAGCAACGACGGCATTGAAGTGGGTACTATCAGGTCGGGCGATAATGGCTTTTCCACCAACTGTACCTATTATGAAGTGATTGGCAAGCTGAAAGCGCTGGCAAGAAAGAATGGCGCTAATGTAATAAAGATCGTGGCGCATAAAAGCCCGGACAAGTGGAGCACCTGCGAACGAATTACAGCAAAGGTTTACCGTGTGCCCGACATCCGGAAGCACGAACAGGAAATAGAATGGAGCCCTTACCGCCGGCTCACCTGGGACGATTTTAAAGGCCAGCCCAGGGAAGCGTTAAACCCCGGTGTTGCCGCTCAAACCTATTGCGGCTTTGGCTTTCAGACAAACCGTGTAACCATGTTCAAGCAGGCGAAAGTATTTTCCATCAATACCTTTTCCTGCTATTTAAGCTGGGTAAGGCCCGATCAAAAGGGCAGGGCCGATCTGCTGGCCCATGAGCAGGGGCATTTTGACCTGTGCGAAGTATACGCAAGGCAGCTGCGCAAAGTATTGCTTGAACGCAAGTTAACCGTATATAATCTCACCACCGACGCCAATCTTGAGTTCAGGCGCATTTATAACCTGTACCTCAACAAGCAGGAGCTGTATGAAAAAGGAACGGACTATGGCCGTAACCGTCAAAAGCAGCTCGAATGGGAACAGCGCATCCGTGAATATCTCAATGAACTCCGCGATTATGCCCAATAACCCGGGAACGTTTGCGTAAAAAAATAGCGCGTAAAGAATGGTTAGTTAAGAAAATAAGTATAGAATTGTTGGAGTATTGATGAAAAACGCCTGTTTGTTCGTTTCGCAAGAGATGGTTGTTTCCCTTGAATGCCTGGCATATTCTGCGCTTGCTATTGTTGCCGTTTTCTTCAATGTACTTTAGCTTTTTTACCAGACACGTTTTGAACAAAATATAGATCGCTTTAATCCATTACCAGTAACAATTACTGATCCACGTTTATGAAAACAAAAACACTGATTATGCTATTATCAGCGTTCAGCTATTTTGCTGCCAACGCGCAAACACATTCCATTACCGGGCATGTGGTGGATGGGGGGAGTAATGAACCGCTGCCAGGCGTTTCTGTTGTTGTTGCCGGTACCAAACAGGGAGCCGGCACGGATGAAAACGGGCGTTTTT
>NZ_DASTRI010000213.1:0-4281 GCF_035761305.1 Chitinophaga sp.
GGGAAGGGCTGACACCTGCGGTGTAACACCGGATGCATAAGCCTCATAGTAGGATAGCACTTCCCGTCCTAATAAGTTCATAGACCAGCCATCGCTGATAATATGATGAAGGTTGTAATAAAAGATATACTGATCTGCGCCACGTTTGATAAGGCCTGCACGCAGCAGCGGTCCCTGGCCCAGGTCAAATGACCGGTGGAATTCCGCTGCCAGGTAAGAGCGGATAGTAGCTATATCCTGGCCCGTGAAATCCTGGTAGTCGAACCGGAAGCCGCTGGCTCCTGCGGGCAGCACCTGCTGGCGCAGCTCGCCTTCCGCGTTCTCCCGGAATACGGTGCGCAGGATCTCATGCCGGTCTATGACCTGGTGCAAAGCCTGTTCAAAGTACAGGGGATCATAATCGCCATCCAGGTGCAGCTCACCAGGCAAATGGTAGGCCCGTGAGCCTTCTTCCTCCTGGCTTAGCACCCACAGCCTGCGTTGCCCGTCTGATACCGCATAGTCGGCAGCTTCCGCTACCCGGCTAATGGCGGCATATTCCGTGCGGCTGCGGCCCGAGATCAGCTCGGCATGGGCAGCAATGGTGGTGTACTGGAACAGCTCCTGCATGGAAATGCGGGCATTGAAATGGCGGTAGTAATGGTTAGCCAGCTGCATTACCCGCAGGCTGTGGCCACCTATTGTAAAGAAGTCGACCGCTATGCTAACAGGCGTGTCTATACGCAGCACCTCCTGCCAGATGCGCTCCAGCCCTCTTTCAAGGTCGTTGCGCGGGGCTACATAGGTAATGCCGTCGCTCATACCGGTCACAATAATGGCAGGCAGCACCTTTTTGTTCACCTTTCCATTGGCGGTAAGCGGCAGGCGTTCCAGCTGCATATAGTAGCCGGGCACCATATACTCCGGCAGCATTTTGAGCAGGCGTTGCCGCAGCAGCATAGTGTCCTGCTGCTCATCGCTCACTATATAGGCAACAAGCAGGCTGTAACCGTTGCCGTCTTCCTTAGCAGTAACTACCGCGGCATTGATGCCTTCCAGCGACAGCAGCGCATGTTCCACTTCCCCGGTTTCTATGCGGTAGCCACGCACCTTCACCTGGTCGTCTGCTCTTCCGAGATAGTCGATATCGCCGTTCTGCATCCACCGTACAAGGTCGCCGGTGCGGTACAGCCGTTCGCCTGGTTTAAAAGGATGGGGGATGAACCGTTCTGCCGTCAGCTCCGGCCGGTTCAGGTAACCCCTTGCCAGCTGCACGCCTCCTATGTACAGCTCACCTGTAACACCTATGGGAACAGGTTTCAGGCAGCTATCGAGCACATATAGCTGTGTATTATCCAGCGGCCGGCCAATGGTTACCTTTTCTTCCAGCTTCAGCTCTTTGGCCGTGGCCCATATGGTGGCTTCCGTTGGGCCGTATACGTTCCATACTTTCTGCGGGCTTAATGTTACCAGCTGGTCTTTCAGATGTGTTTTAACAGCTTCACCGCCTACCATGATCATCACATCTTCGTCGTTCCTCCAGCCGCAGCTTGTAAGCATTTGCCAGGTTGACGGGGTGGCCTGCATAAGCATAGGCTGGTGCAGCGCCAGCTGCTGCGACAGCAGGTAGCCGTCGGATGCAGTAACCCTGTCAACCAGTATAACCTTACCACCGGACAGCATGAGCAGGAACAGCTCAATGTATGCAATATCAAAGCTGTAGGTGGTAACAGCCAGCAAGCTGGCATCTGACGGCAGCTGCAGCAGGCTGGTAAAAGCACACAGCACATTCAGCAGCGCATAATGTTCAATCATTACGCCTTTGGGCTTACCGGTAGAACCGGATGTATAGATCACATATACCAGGCTGCCCGGATCAATGTTTACAGGCGCCTTAACAGCCGGGCGGGCGGCAATTTCTTCCTGGTGGCGATCCATGAGCACCAAGTATGCTGCCGTATCTTCAAAAAAGGCCGCTTCATATTTATGTTCTGTGAGGATAACGCCTGCGTTGATGTCTTCGATCATATATCTTATGCGGTCTTCCGGGTAGGCGGGGTCCAGCGGAACATAGGCGCCGCCGGCTTTCATAACCGCCCAGATAGCAATTACCATTTCCGGCGAACGGTCCATACAAACCGGCACCAGCGTATCTTTTCCAACGCCTTTTTCCAGCAGGTAGTGGGCCAGCTGATTGCTGCGGGCATTCAGCTCGTGGTAGGTAAGCTGCTGGTCCTGGAACACGAGCGCAATACGATCCGGCGTTTCAGCCACCTGCGCTTCAAAAAGATCTACAATGGTTTTTGCCTGCGGGCAGGGCATTGCTGTATCATTAAAGCCTTCCAGCAGCTGCAGCTGCTCTTCTTCCGCCAGGTAATCCAGCCGGGCTACAGGCGTTGCGGTATGGGCTGTAACCGCTTCCAGCAGGTTCCTGTAGTGGGTAATAAGCCGCTCGATATTATCCCTGTCATATATGGCTGTATTGAACTGCACCTCCATATGCAGGCCGTCGCCTGTTTCCGAAAACTCTACCTGCAGGTCAAATTTCACCTGGCATTCGCCTTCATCGCTGATCATACCTGCTTCCGCGGCCAGGGCCTCATTCCCGTTGACCCGTTGGTTATGCAGGATCATCATTACATCAAACACGGCAGAACGGCTATAGTCCCACCGGAGGTCCAGGTCGTCCACCAGCTTATCAAAGGGATATTGCTGATGGTCATATGCAGCAAGCGTTACGTCCTTCACCTTATCCAATACCGCGTTGAAGCTGTCGTCGCCGCTGAACTGTGTGCGCAATGCAATGGTGTTAATGAACAGCCCTATTTGACCTTCCAGGTCGGCATGCTCACGGCCAGCTACCGGGCTGCCGATAATAATATCTTCCTGGCCGCTGTAACGGTAAAACAGCACCTTTAAAACACCCAGTAATCCCATGAACAACGTGGCATTATTCGACTGGCATAAGGCTTTTATATTTTGTGTTAAGGCAGCGTTGATGGTAGTAGCTACCCGGCGGCCGTTGAAGGTGAGCACCGGGGGCCGTGTTTTTTCAGTTGGCAGCAGCAGCGCGGGCAGCTCGCCTTTGAGCTGATCCATCCAGTATGCCCGGTGCTGCCGGCTTTTTTCCGTTAGTAACGACGCCTGTTCCCATACGGCATAATCCTTATACTGGATAGGCAGCTCCGGCAGGGCGGCATTACTGTTTTCACCTGCTTCATAGAAATGAAGAATGTCTTTTGCCAGCACGTTCATAGACCAGCCGTCGCTGATAATATGGTGCATGTTATAATAGAAAAGATATTCCCCGTCTTTTATCCTGAACAGCATTACCCTGAACAGGGGCGCCTGGGTGAGGTCAAAGGCGGTCTTTTTATCTTCCGTGATAATATGTTCGGCCATGCCAGCCGGATCTGCTTCATCGCGAAGGTCGGCATAGGCCAGCTTCACTTCCACCTCACTGGCGGGCAAAATGCATTGGCGCACCATTTCACCCCCGTCTTCGCGGAACACGGTGCGCAATATCTCATGGCGCGCTACTACTGACCGTAAGGCCTGCTCATACCTGTTTGCATCATATACACCATACAGCGTTGCAGTATTGGCAATGTTATATGCTACTGATCCCTTGTTGATGGTGTGCAGCACCCAAAGGCGCTTTTGGGAAGACGACAGGGGATAGGAAGATGCTGCTGCCGCACGCGGAATACCTTCCCAGGCTGTTTGCACGGCAACCGCGCTGCCATCCAGCTCTTTGGCCAGCCCTTCGATGGTTGGCTGTTCAAAAACCTTTTGCACGCTCAGCACTGTTCCGAATGCTTTTGTGATGCGTGACAGCAGTTTGATTACTTTAATACTATGCCCGCCCAGCTCAAAGAAATTATCCTGCATACCTACCGGCGTGTTTGTTTCCAGCACATCCTGCCAGATGCCCTGTAACTGCTCTTCAGTTTTGTTACGCGGGCCTGTATATTGCCTTGCCGTGCTTACCGGTCCCTGAACAGCCCTGGATGAAAGCTCGCGCTTATCTATTTTGCCATTGGATGTAAGCGGCATCCGCTCCAGGGTAACAATGGCCGATGGCATCATGTACCCGGGCAGCCGGTTCCCGAGATAATCTTTTAACTGCTGGTGATCAACAGCGCCGGTTACATAAAACACCAGCTTGCACTCGCCGTTCTCCTGTGGCGGTGTTAGCGTAACGGCTGCCTGCAGCACGCCCGGCGCATGTATCAGTACATTTTCTATTTCTTCGAGCTCTACGCGGTAGCCATGTATTTTCACCTGGTTGTCGGCCCTGCC
>NZ_DASTRI010000214.1:0-4683 GCF_035761305.1 Chitinophaga sp.
TTTGGGTGCTGCTGCTGTTATTGCTTACCCTTACCACCAATGGCCACCCGTTTTTTATTCAACGGCGGCCGGGGTTGCATGGGAAAATATTCTGCATCATCAAGTTCCGTACCATGAATAACCAACGGGATATGAATGGCCGGCTACTGCCGGATGCGCAGCGTTTAACCCCGCTCGGAAAGCTGTTACGCAAAACTTCGCTGGATGAAATACCCCAGCTGGTAAATGTGGTTAAAGGCGATATGAGCCTGGTAGGGCCGCGGCCTTTGCTGGTGGAGTACCTGCCGTTATACAGCCCTGAGCAGCAGCGGCGGCATAATGTACGCCCGGGCATAACCGGCTGGGCACAGGTGAATGGCCGTAATGCCATTAGCTGGGAGCAGAAGTTTGCCTACGATGTGTGGTATGCCGATCATGTAAGCATGCAGCTGGACCTAAAGATCTTATGGCTTACTGTTCTAAAAGTCGGCAGGTCAGAAGGTATCAGCCAGGAGGGACATGCTACTGCACAAAAATTTAAAGGCAATGCCGTTACATGACTTTGTATGAAAAACGTGTATTTATATGGCGCCAGCGGCCACGGGAAAGTAGTGGCGGAGATACTGGAAAAAAATGGCGTCGGCATATCGGGGGTGTTTGATGATAACCCCGCCGTTACCCGTTTGCTCGATTACCCGGTGCTGGGCGCGTTTGCCCCGGACCGTTTTCCGGCAGCTGCGCAAATGGTGGTAACCGTTGGCAATAACCGCATCCGGCGGCGTATAGCGCAGCAGGTAAGCGCGCCGTTTGCAACGGCAATTCATCCTGCCGCCAACCTATCGGTGCGCAGCAGTATTGGCGCCGGCACCGTGGTAATGGCAGGTGTAAGTGTAAACAGCGGCACCGTCATAGGGCAGCATGCGATCCTGAACACCAACTGCGCCGTTGACCATGATTGTGAGCTGGGCGATTTTGTACATATCTCTCCCAATGCGGCATTGGCGGGCAATGTAAAGGTAGGCGAAGGTACCCATATTGGTATAGGCGCCTGCGTTATACAGGGCATTATCATAGGCAGGTGGGCTACTATTGGCGCCGGCACTGTAGTAATAACAGATGTGCCGGATTATGCGGTGATAGTAGGTAACCCCGGCCGGATTATAAAATATAGAAAAGACCAGGAAGTATGATACCAACAACTATGCAGGAAAAAATATGGCTTTCCTCTCCCCACATGGGTACACAGGAGTTTGAATTTGTAAAGGAAGCTTTTAATACCAACTGGATAGCGCCCCAGGGACCGTTGGTAGACGGCTTTGAAAAAGACCTGGCGGCTTATACCGGCGCAGGGCATGTGGCTGCATTGTCATCCGGCACCGCTGCGCTGCACCTGGCGTTGGTGCTGCTGGGCGTGGAAAGGGGGGATGAGGTGATCTGCCAAAGCATGACCTTCTCCGCTTCAGCTAACCCCATTGTATACCAGGGCGCTACCCCGGTGTTTGTAGATAGTGAGCCTGACACCTGGAACATGGATCCGCGGCTGCTGCAGGCGGCTATTGAAAACCGTTTGGCAAAAGGCAAGAAAATAAAGGCGGTTATTCCCGTGCATTTGTATGGCATGCCTGCAAACATGGATGCTATACTGGAGGTAGCAGCGCAGTATGCCATACCTGTGGTGGAAGATGCTGCCGAAGCCCTGGGCGCTACCTACTACGGAAAAGCCTGCGGCACCATGGGTACCATGGGCATCCTGAGCTTTAACGGCAATAAGATCATTACCACCAGCGGCGGTGGCGCATTAATGAGCAACAGCCAGGCGCTGGTGCAGGAGGCCCGCTTCCTGGCCACCCAGGCCCGCGATCCGGCGCCGCATTACCAGCATACGCAAATCGGTTTTAACTACCGTATGAGCAACGTATGCGCCGGTATTGGCCGTGGGCAAATGCAGGTGCTGCCCTGCCGCATAGCGCAGCGCCGTGCTGCATTTGAATATTACAGGCAGGCCCTGGCCCACCTGCCGGGCATTAGCTTCACACAGGAGCCTGCGGGCAGCTTTAGTAACCGCTGGCTTACCACCATACTGATAAACCCCGCGGAAAGCGGGGGAATAACCCGTGAACAGGTGCGGCTGGCGCTGGAAAAAGAGAATATTGATTCCAGGCCTTTATGGAAACCCATGCACCTGCAGCCGGTATTTGCCGCCTGCCCGGCTTTTGTGAATAACGTTTCGGAATTATTGTTTAGCCAGGGACTTTGTTTACCCAGCGGCTCTAACCTGGTACAGGAGCAGCTGCAACGAATAGTTAAACTGATCCGCGCATTATGGTCATAACATCTTAAATCCCTATTCTATGCATTCCACGGCATTGCTGCTGAAGCGATCATTGTATAACGGTTTTTTAATCCCGGTTATTCATTTCATCCTGATAGCCATTATCGCCAGCCGGTTTCATTTGCTGGCGGATTGTGATGCTACCAACCACTATTTTTCCGGTATCGATATTTTTCGTGGTAATGGCTACAACGGCTGGGCCTCTCACTTCTGGCCGCCTTTATTTCCGGTGCTGATAGGATTGCTGGCCAAGGTAGCGCCGGCATTTGAGGCTATTAAGCTGATCTCCACAGTTGCCTCCGCGCTCTTGCTGCTGGTGGTTTACAAATATGTGCTATGGCTGGTTGGCAGCCGTACAGCCGCATGGGTAGCGCAGCTGCTGACGGTCACCAACTTCCTGTTCCTGCAGCTGAGCGTGCAGATAGAGAACCATATGCTGGATTCACTATGGTACATACTGGCTGTTTTTTTACTGCTGCGGTACCTTGAGAACGGCAGCTGGCAAAAATTTTTGCTCGCAGGCATTGTATGCGGGCTGGCAGGGCTTACCAGGTATACCAGCTATGCTTTGCTGCCGGCATTTATGATCATTATGTTTTTCTTTTATCCCTTTAAGCGCGCCGCCTGGTATGCGGGTTGCATACTGCTGGGTTTTGCAATTGTTTCCGCTCCCTGGTGGATCGTGAATTACCGGGTAAACGGCTCGCCGTTTGCCACCTGGCAGTATATGAACATTGGCCTGGGCGTTTTTTCAAATTCAGAAACCCGCTGGTCGTGGAGCTGGTCGGGTATTGACCAGTTCAATTCTGTAGCAGATGTATTCCTGTATGCCCCCGGTAAATATATAGCTAACTTCTGTTACAACGTGGCAAAAAGCATGGGACTGATCTTATACCGCGGGCAGCTGCTGGGATGTTTTTGCATAGCGGCTTTGTTTGTGTACAGCCGCCTGCATTACAAAAGTGTGGTATCGTGGCTGCGCTCCAGCATGTTCCTGCCGCTGGGGATCATTTTTGTATGTTACCTGGTGTTGGTGTCCCAGGCATTTGTGTTTGGTGAAGTGTATTTAAGCTGGTATATACTGCTTATCATATATGGCACCTTTGCAGGCTATAAGCTTTGGCCATTGCTTTACCGCCTTAAACCCGCGAGTAAAAAGGCGCTTATTAATCTGGTGCTGCTGGCGGCTTTTTTGGATATTGGTTATGCTGCCTGGCAGCTGAAAGGGTACCTGTATAACACCCGCGGCATAGAAGAAAATGCGCAGGTAATGGCTGCTTTAAGGCAGCAGGATCAGGATATAAGCGATAAGATACTGATGTGCTTTCATCCTGCCAGGGCTTACCACCTGGGTACGAAGTTTCTTATGCTGCCGCTGTATTATACGGGAGATCTGAACGGTTTGGTTACCTACCAGCATATGAGCCGTAAGGTAAGGGAGCAGGCGTCACGTTTTCCGTGTACCATGGATGTAAATCATGTAAAGGCCGATTACCTGGTATATGATCCCCTGGCAATGCTTTGCCTGCCGCAGTTCTCTTTTTTACTGCATGCGGGCGATCCGCGTATTCCACGGAATTTTCAGCTGGTGTACCTGTCGGCTAAGGTGGCGGTGTACAAAATATATTAGTTTCCCGCCTGTGTCAGCTCACGGTTCTTAAACTCGTACTGCTCCAGCAGCTTCATCAGTTTTTTATCCCTGCCAATGCCCTGGATGGCTTCCATATGCTTATGATGGTGCAGGTCGGTGCCAATAAAGGTAATCAGCTTGTCGGCCAGCAGCCGCTCGGCTATCTTTTGTATGCTTTTGCCGTAATAGCCTGTAACAGATAACAGGTTTACCTGCAGCAGGCAGCCCCATTCCCGCAGCTGCTCGTATTGTTCGTACTGATCATGGTAGTGGTTATACCGTTCGGGGTGGGCCAGCACCGGCTGGTAGCCGTGTGAGGCCAGCTGAAACAGCCATTGGTGCAGCTGGGGCGGCGCCTGCATAAACGACATTTCTACCAGCACCAGCTTGTTCTGCAGGGTAAGCAGGGGGGTAGTGGCCATCAGCTCCTCAAACTGCTCATCCATGTAGTATTCTGCTGCAAAGGAAAATGCAATGCCATTACCTTTTTCCTGCAGGGCTGTTTTTACCTGTAAAAAGGGGGGCGTAATAGTGCTGGCGGAATTGGGGTAACGGTCCACAACAATATGCGGGGTAGTAACAATTTTTTTTATGCCCATTTCCTGCAGCTGCTCAATAAATTTCAGGGATGTTTCCGGGTCCTTTACCCCATCATCTATGCCTGGCACCAGGTGTGAGTGAATATCTGTTTCCATAAACGACAGGATGCCTGCATGGGATAGATCGGACGCTCGCTTCTTAA
>NZ_DASTRI010000215.1:0-17105 GCF_035761305.1 Chitinophaga sp.
TTGACCATCCCGACTTCGGCGCTGCCTGGCGGCAAAATGATTTCAATTATGTGACAAGTGAGGCATTCAAAACGCTGCTGGAGAGAAAAGGCATCCGCCTTATCACCTGGGGGGATGTGCTCGCAACGCTTTAACGGCGCCCAGGCAGCCATCCCTTCACTCAATCATTATACGCCTTCGCTTCCAGCCGGTACCCATTCTTCAACAATGCGCCGTCTGCCGCTACCTCCACCTGCTTCTTTTCCCCGGCCATGAGGTTGAAATAGGAATCGCTGATCAAAGCCGGTAATATCTGTTTGTTATTATCGTCCAGCAGCTGCACGCGCACGCCTACAGCCGGCGATTGCGCCGATGTGTTGCTGACTGTGAACACGAGATGCCCGCCTGACAGTACCGGTTTGCTCACTGCAACAGCTGCGGGCGGCAATGTATTCAACGCTGTATAATCCAGGTGCGTTTTCCCCAGCAGGTAAGTGTTTTCCGATAACAGCACATTTTTGCTATCATATAATTTCAACCGCAGGAAATATACAGCTGACAGGCCGGTGGTATCATCCAGCACGGTAAAGGCTTCTTTTAAGGAAGCACCGCTTACATCTAACGTGGCTTTCTTACCATACCTGGTAACGGGCTTGCCGTTTGTATTATAAACACTCGCCTCAGCGGCCAGGTTTTTCAGCGCCTGCTGCCGGTTATTGATCACCTTCACCACGCGCGTTACAGGGTTCCACTGGATATGCACCGGCTCGCAGGCCGACCTGGCGCCGAAATAAGCGCCCGTGAGATCGTAATAGTAGTCGTAAGTTTGCCAGATCATAGAAGGGTAGGCCGACTGGCTCATCCAGATCAGCATGCCGGAAGCATCGTTCCACATATGGTCATTCCAGCCCTCAAACATGGCTTTCATGGTTTCGAGGTTCAGCAGCTGCGCCTTTTTACAAAAGTCTTCCAGGCTGGTGGCTTTGCCGTAGCTTTTATTAATATCGTTGATATATTTTACCGGGTCGGCGCCGCCTCCCAGGGCGCCGTCTGTGCTAAAGAAATGCCTGGCCCACATGTTATCCTTGCTGTTAACAGCTTCCGGCGTAGGCGGCGCCCAAAATTCCCGCGGCATGAATTTTTTAAAGCTCTCCGGGTTTACAAACGTGGCCATGCCCAGCTCACTGCGCAAGCCCCAGCTGTTGCGGGAAAACAGGTAGCCGTTATGCGGATCGGTGAAATAGGTATTTGGGTCAACGTTAGCCCAGATACCGCTGCCGGAAAGGTTTTTACTGTCGCCATGAATGGAGAAGTTCGGGTTGGCCACACCGGCATTTGAACGGGGCAGGTATAACCTGTTATCTCCGTCATACTTTTGAATAGCAGTAGTGATAGCATTGCTGATGGACCCATGCGCGTCGCCGCCGGGTACCCCTTCATTGGCGCCGCACCATATTACAATAGCAGGATGATTCCTGAATTTTTTAAGCTTCTCCACCACATTGTCCCTGAACATATCCAGGCTGTCAATGCCGCCCATGTTGTTCAGCCAAAAATCGTCCCACACCATAATGCCGTATTGATCGCAGTATTTATAAAAAGCTTCGTCCGTTACTTCCCCTGTCCAGTTGCGAATGATGTTAAAATGCATGGCCTGGTGCAGGCGGATGCGGGTAGCATAGTCGCTGCCTCTTACTTTAAGCATGTAGTCCGACATGCCCCAGTTGCCGCCCTTTAAAAGTACCGGTACATCGTTAACGTATAAACGTAACGGCCCGTTCAGCGAAGTAGTGTCGCTTGATATTTTGCGAACGCCAAAAGTTTGTGTGATCGCGTCGATGGCGGAACCGCCTGCTTCAAATGACAGCTTGCAGGAATAAAGGAACGGATCACCATAGCCATTGGGCCACCAAAGGCGGGGATGTTGGATTGTTTGGGCAGGGAGGCTGTATTCCCGGCTGCTTCCAGGCGCCAGGGTGATGGCTTTACTATTGATGGTAATATTGCCCGGGGTGATCACGGCTTTCAGTGTGCCGGTAATAGCAACAGGACCTGCGTTTGTAAGCTGTGCTGACACGGTGATCACTGCTTTGCCGGTATCAGGCATATCAGTGTGTACCCATGGATCTGAGATACTTACAGGGCCTGTAACGGAAATGGCAACCGTATCGGTAATACCGCTGTTCAAACCGGGTACTGCCGGCATCCAGTCCCAGCTGCCGCTGCAAATGTAGGTGGGGCTTTCCCAGTTGGCCAGGCCGTGATTGTGGTCGGGATCATACCTGGGAGGAGATACCAGCACTGCAATGGCGTTTTGCCCTTTTGAATGAAGCAGGGGGGTAATATCATATATGCCGCGCTGCATATGTCCGTGCAGGTAGCCAAGGTATTTTCCGTTGAAATAGATGCGGGCGTACTTATTAATACCATTAAATTTTAACCATACGCGCTGCTGCTGCTTTACCTTTATTGCCGGAAATTCTGTCCTGTACCAGAAGGGCCGGTTATATTTTGCCTTATCTACCTGGTAAATGTTATCCGCATAATCCGGGTCTTTTTCTATTCCTGCTTTCACATAGGCATAAAATACAGTGCCGGGTACAACTGCCGGTACCCAGTTACGGTCGGGGAAGCCGGGAGTGGCAATGTCCGCTGCAGGCGCCTGCACTGCTGCCTGCGGATATACTTTCCAGTGAAGGTTTTGAGCATGTAATAAAGTGCCGGTAAGGAGGAATAAAAGCAGCAACGCCGTTGACTTCATAAGTAGAGAAATGTTTCCGCAATAATAGAAATAATTTGCTAAACCGGTTTAGGAAATAAAAAAAGATAATTTTTATCAATTGCTAATCTGATATTTTATATATCCATATATATTATTATTAAATTAATATGTTAAGGATGTTGTGGGGATAATTCTTTTGTATTTTATTTGCTAAATCAGTTTAGCATATTTCACGTCTATGAAAAGCATCTCTTCTCTAATATTGACGGGTGTTTTGGGCGTTTGGGGATTCAATAATTAACACACATGCGAAGAAAACTATTGCTATTGTTCATGTCTGCCATTGCCTTACAGGCGGAAGCGCAGCAACGCCCGGCGCCTTTTCAGCAGGGAGATCGTGTTGTTTTTGTGGGCAACAGTATCACCGACGGGGGCCATTATCATTCTTACATCTGGCTGTACTACATGACGCATTTCCCCGGCAGGCGTATCACCTGCTTTAATGCAGGAATAGGCGGGGATGTGATTACCCAGATCTATGAGCGGTTTGACGCCGATGTGCTTTCAAAAAAGCCTACAGTGCTCACCCTTACCTGGGGAATGAACGATACCGGCTACTTTGAATGGTACCGCGCCGATGGAAAAGACACCATGCAGAAAAAGCTGCAGCGTTCTTATGACTCTTACGCAAAGGTGGAAGCCATACTGAAAAAGCGCTCAGATATTAAGAAGGTATTCATTGGCACATCGCCTTATGATGACGCAGCCAAATTCAATAATAAAAATATTTTCCCTCATAAAACCGATGCCCTTACTGAAGTGGTAACCTTCCAGGAGCAGGCGGCAAAAAGGAACGGCTGGGCGTTTGTTGATTTCTACCGTCCCATGATGGCGATTAACCAGCGCGAACAGCAAAAGGATTCTACTTTCAGTCTTACGCCTAACGACCGTATTCACCCTGATAACGATGGTCATATGGTAATGGCGTACCTGTTCCTGAAAGCCCAGGGCCTTGCCGGACAGCCTGTTGCCAGCATGCGGGTGGATGCCGCCTCAAAAAAGGTGCAGGAAGCAGCCAACTGCAAGATTACCGGGGTAACCGGAAGCGCCTCCGGCATCAGCTTCAGCTACCTGGCGCAGTCGCTGCCTTACCCGCTTGATACGGTTCCACGCGGCTGGGGCAATCATAAAAAACAGTCCGATGCTATGGAAATAGTGCCTTTCATGAAGGAATTTAACCAGGAGATATTGCAGGTTAGCGGGCTGAAAGCCGGCAGCTATAACTTGCTGATGGACGGCGAAAAAGTAGGCACCTATGATGCCGGGCAGCTGGCCGCAGGCATTAACCTGGCTGAGAATACCCGCACACCGGAATACCAGCAGGCTATCCAGGTCAGGGAGCTGAATGAAGAACGCTGGGATATTGAAAGGCGGCTGAGAATGTACGCCTGGATAGAATTTGATTTCCTGAAACCCAGGGGCATGCTTTTCAAAGATGACAATGCTGCTATGGACTCCGTGAATGTATATGCGCCCAAAGATTGGGCGGTGGCCGGTAACCGGGATAACTTTTCCCGGGCCCGTTACAAAGCCGTGCGTGAAGCATGGCAGGGAGAGATGAACGTGCTTACAGATAAAATTTACCAGATCAATCAACCGAAGCTGCACACCATTACCATTGCAGCAGCCAGATAACCGACTTATGAAATACATCTTCAGAACCAGCTTGTTGCTGCTATGCATACTGTACACCTCAGCATTGCTGGCGGCAAAGGTAGATACTGTTACTACTTTCAGCGCTGCAATGCATAAAGATATTAAGGCTGTTGTAATTACCCCCGGCGATTACAGCAGCCGCCACAAGTACCCGGTGCTTTACCTGCTGCATGGGTTTAGCGGTAACTACAGCGATTGGGTGAAAAAAGATTCGGCGCTCGCATCGCTGACCGATGCATATCACATGATCATTGTATGCCCGGATGGAGATTTTGCCAGCTGGTATTTTGACAGCCCGGTAAAAGCCGGCTCAAAGTATGAAACATATGTAGCAGGGGAGCTGGTGAAATGGATTGACCAGCATTATTCCACCATCGCAGGCCGTACCGGCAGGGCCATTACAGGGCTGAGCATGGGCGGGCATGGCGCACTGTACCTGGCTTTCAGGCACACCGGTACTTTTGGCGCGGTGGGCAGCATGAGCGGGGGCGTGGACCTGCGCCCTTTCCCCGGGAGCTTTGGCCTGGACCAGGTGCTGGGGAAATACAGTGAAAATCCGGAACGCTGGGAAAAGAACAGCGTGGTAAACATGCTGCACCTGGTTACGCCTAACCTGCTGAGTATTATTATCGATTGCGGTGCGGATGATTTCTTTATCAGGTATAATAACAAGCTGCATGAAGCGCTGCTGAACCGCAATATCCCGCATGATTACACGGTAAGGCCAGGCGCGCATACGTGGGACTACTGGTGTAATTCCATCTGCTACCAGGCATTGTTTTTTCATCATTACTTTGAAAAAAATAACCGGTTTTAATTTGCTAAACCGATTTAACAGTTGTATTTTAGTGTTCGTCAACCAAATCAGCAGTAATTCAGGGGAGAAGAATATAGGTAATATTTGAATCAGCTAAGAACGGTGAACTGATAAAACAGCGCGCCACATGAACATGAAAGAACTATACTATACCACGTTAGCAGATTTTTTGGGGCAACCTATTCACTGATACAAGTAAACCACGCCAATTTATGATAAAACGAATTCCCGTTTTAGTAATAATGGGATCGGCATTGGTGTATGCATCCTGCAGGAAGGAGGGGTTCCTTACTGCCACCACTACCACCAACCTGACCGAACAGACTATTTTTACTGACAGCTCCAGGACCGTTGGGTTCCTGGCCAATATTTATTCCAACGTAGGATTAAGTACAAGTCTGAGCCGCTTTTCCTATAACGGAATAGTTTGCGGCGGCCTGGAAGCGGCCTGCGATGAGGCAGAACCTTCGCACGCTTTTTCAACGCCCGCCACGCAGTTTGCCACCGGTACGGTAAACGCAGGCATTATCGGCGAAGAGCCGTATAAAACCTGCTACAGCAACATCCGCGCGGTGAATGTATTAATCAAGAACCTTCCCATGGCGCCATTACAGCCATCCTACAAAAGCCAGATGGTGGCTGAGGCAAGGTTCCTGCGCGCCTGGTATTATGCCATCCTGCTGGAACATTACGGCGGCGTGCCGCTGGTAGGCGATACGCTGCTGACATATGATAAGCCCATCCAGGCAAAGAGAAGTACTTATGCAGAATGCGTGGATTATATCCTGTCGGAATGCGATACTGCCGCCATGACACTGCCTGCCACACAAACAGGACTTAACTACGGGCGTGCTTCCAAAGGAGCCTGCCTGGCGCTGAAATCACGTGTATTGCTATACGCTGCCAGTCCGCTGTTCAATGGCACCACGCTGCCGCAGGATGCGGGCCCGGGCGGGGGAGTAGCCGTAGACCCTTCACTGGTAGGCTATCCCACGTTTGACATGAACCGGTGGAAGCTGGCAAAAGATGCTGCGCAGGCAGTGATTGCCATGGGCGTTTATTCCCTGAACACAGTGAATAATTACCAGACCTCATCACCAGGTTACGGGTTCCAGGGATTGTTTCCCTTACGTGTGAATACTGAATACATTTTTGAGCTGATGCGCCCCACGGGCAACAGTGATCTTGAAAACATGTGCCTGCCGCCTTCCAGGGGCAGCAATGGCACCGGCTCTTTCCCTTACCAGGGGCTGGTGGACGCGTTTCCTATGAGGAACGGAAAGCCCATCACCGATCCAACTTCCGGCTACGATCCTGCCAATCCCTATAAAGACCGTGACCCAAGACTGGAGTACAGCATCATCCATGATCAAACGGTGCTGCTGGTGCGCACCAGCAACGGCCAGGTGAACGGGTCGGCCCCGGTGAACATTTTCGTGGGCAATTACAACGGCATCACCACCGGCCAGGATGCGGTGCACCAGGGTACGCTTACCGGTTATTACAATAACAAGATGCTGGATCCTGCCGCTATTGCAGGTACGCTCAGCTTCGGGTCCAACAGGGTAATGCCGCTGATACGGTATGCAGAAATACTGCTGAACTACGCAGAAGCAGCCAATGAATATGACGGGCCTACCGCAAATGTATATGCCGCTGTGGAAGCAGTAAGGCAGCGCGCAGGACTTGACCCTTACCAGCTGCCCACGGGCCTTTCCAAAGAAGAGATGCGCGCCTGGATTCAAAATGAACGGAGAATAGAGCTGGCATATGAAGGACACCGTTTCTGGGATGTGAGAAGGTGGAAGATAGCGCCGCAAACAGAAAGCCTGCAGTCGGCAGGCATGGAAGTAAGGCGGAATGGCAACGCCGTTACCTATCAACCGTTCAACATCACCAAACATAATTTCCGTCCGGCAATGTACCTGTGGCCATTCCCGCTTTCAGAAACCGGCAAATCGCCGGAGCTGGTGCAAAACCCGGGTTATTAATCTTTAATACTCATATGATATGAACCGCTATAAGCTCTTTACCGCTGCCTGTGTTTTCTTCCTTTCCGGCTGGCTGCTCTCTTCCTGTAAAGTAGAGGAGATTGCACCGTTGGCTGAAATGCCCAAGAATTTATCCGGCAGCTGGAAAATTATCAAAGCTACCCGTAACGGCACGGATGTTACCAATGTTTTTGATTTTACACAGTTCAGGATAAAATTTGATTCCACGGGTAATTATACGATGGAAAACAAGCTCCCTTTCATAGTAAACGCAAACGGGAAATATGCGCTGGACGATCCGCAATACCCGTTTAAGCTCACGTTTACGCCTGAAGGCGGCACCACGGTAGCCACACCGTTCAACTATCCAACTGTTGCAGGCGTGCGGCAGCTAAGCCTCACGTTCAGCCCCGGCTGCGAGCTGAATGCCTATATCTATACGCTGACAAAGGAGCAGTAAATTCCATGAGGAACTGATTTTTGAAAACTTACCTGATTAATATATGCTACCACGCTTACGTATCAAAGGACGGAAGATCTGGATGCCCGCCGCGCTGCTCATAGTGGCCATTGTTTTCAGCTTCTGTCATATAAAGATCACCAAAGTCACCATTCCCGCATCTGCAAACGTAGGGGATGTGGTACCTATTCAGCTGGACATTGACGTGTCCTGCAATTCCGATGGTTCCGACAAGCTGATCTTAGGTGTGCTCATGCCCAAGGGCTGGAAAGGCACACAGAACCTAACAGCTACCTATAAAAGCAGCAAAGGCGACGGCAGCTTTGTAATGACGCCGCTCACCACGCTGGCCCCGCACGGCGACGGGAAGAACTGGCCGGATTATATGCGGGCAACATTTGGTATTGCCGGCAACCTGATAGACGATATGGAATGGGTAGTGATGCAGAGTGATGTGCCGTTTAATTATGCTAATAATGACAAGATCACCGGGTCTATTTTCCTTAAGCTGAAAGTAGCTGCGGATGACAACCCTACCATCGTAAAGCTGGCCTATGTAGTAGCCAATACCACCAACGGCTTTACCTCCGATAACTTCACCGATGCGGGATATGGCGCTACTGCGGAGTATTACAATGAATATATCGGCGACTGTTTTACCGTAAACGGTGGAAGCGGCGACCTGGTAGACTTCTGTAATCCCCAGCTTACCATTATTTCGCCTCCGAAGTCGCTGGATAATGATCTTGTGACCATTACATTCGACTCCAACGTAATAAGCACCGCGCTGACAGGTAGCAGTGAAGTGTACCTGTGCGCTACCGGTACTACCAGTGATGGTAAAACGATCACGGTTTGCGAGCAAACCGACAAAACAAAGATGAAGCCTACCAGTGCAGGCAGGTATGAGATCACAATGTGGCCGCGGTCGTTTTTTGGCGTCAGCGACAACCAAACGGTTGTTAGCATGACCTACTATATCACGGATAAAACCGGTACTAAACAGGTAGGGTATGGTAATACGGCTGCCCCTTTCACCTATAAGTTCAAATGTGGCTGATAGTATTGCCACTACCAAAATCATCGTTAAAAACCTGAGTCTATGCGCTATTGGTACTATAATATATGCCTGATTGGTGTAGCCTGTCTGCTGGCGCTTCCGCATACTACGCTGGCCTTTCAGTCTTCGCAGGATACCACCGTAAAGGATATTGCTCATCCGGGATGGGCGAACGGCACTGTTGTAAATGAGTTCAATGAACCGTTGGCCAATGTAAAGGTCAGCATTAAAAATAAAGCAGCAGTTTTTACAGATAAGAACGGGCATTTTGAAATAGATGCGCCGGCAGGAACCACGCTGGTGTTTTCATATAAAGATTATTACACCCGCGAGCTGCAGGTACAACCGGGCAAGGCAATGGATGTGCAGCTGTCAGATGCTTTCCTGAAATCGCCACGGCAGGTGTCTATGTTATATGAGCAGGTAGACCGTTCGCGGGTGCTGGGATCTGTTGCCACCATCTATACCAACCAGCTCACCACTACACCGGCTTCCCTGTACGTATATGCTTTCCCAGGTCAGCTGGCCGGTGTATACACCCAGCAGAACAGCGGGTTCACCTCTTTCAATGTTAGTGCGCTGTCATCCCCGGCGGTTATCGGCCAAACGCTGGTAAACCCGGGCTCCAATAACAACCGGTCTACGGATAACGCGGAGATAGGGCTGAGCGTGCGCGGGCAAACGCCCATAACCGTGATCGATGGTGTACAGCGGGAAATATCTTCTATTGACCCGGAGTCCATTGAATCTATATCCGTGCTCAAAGACGGGCTGTCTACTTTGTTGCTGGGCAATAACAGCTCGCACCCCGTGCTGCTGGTTACTACCCGGCGCGGTGAGCTGGGGCGCCCGCGTATCAGCTTTACGGCAATATCAGGCGTACAGCAGTCGCTGGGCTTACCAAAACCGTTGCCGGCTTACCAGTATGCCTACCTGATGAATGAAACGCTGATGAGCGACGGGAAACCGGCCCTGTATTCAGCAGATGATTTTAATGCTTACCGGCAGCATACCGATCCCTATGGCCATCCGGATGTGAACTGGTTTAATACCCTGCTGCGCGATTATTCTCCCATCTCCAACTACAGGCTAAACGTAAACGGGGGTACGAACGTGGCCCGTTATTCCGTATCACTCAGCTATTTTGACCAGGAAGGTATTTTTAAAACCAGTCCCGATGTTACGTATAACACCAACAACAGCTTAAAACGTTACATCATCAATTCCGATATAGGCGTGCAGGTTACCAAGAACCTGAACGTAGACCTGCAGCTGTTTGGCCGTGTGCAAAACACCCGTGAGCCCGGCAATGATTACAAGGGCCTGCTGTCTGCAATTTATTCCACACCCAATAATGCCTATCCTATCTATAACCCTAACGGTACTTTCGGCGGTAATAATATCGGCGGTAATAAAGGGCCTTACAGTAACAACCTGCTGTCAAGGGCACAGTACTCAGGCTATACGCAAAATAACACCAACGACATCCTGGCGAACGTAGACCTGAACTATGATCTTAGCAGCGTAACGCCGGGGCTGAGCGCAAAGCTGAAGGGGAATTTATCTTACCAGTCCATTACAGCGCTCGACAGGAGCCTGCAAAACCCTACCTATGGGTTTATTGATAATTCCTATGTGGTGTACGGCACTACCACTGCCCAAAACAATATTTTCCATACGGTATTTACTTCCCGCCAGTCATTCGGCCAGCTTAGCCTGAACTATGAGCGGCGCTTCAATAAAAGTAATGTAACCGCCCAGGCATTATATGACCGTAAGTCTATCGTAGCCAACTATGACCTGGCTTCCAATACTTCAAACGTGGGCGTAAGGGCAGGATATGATTATGACCAGAAATACTTTGTAAATGCCACGCTCATTGGCAGCGGCAACAACCGTTATCCTCCCGGCAACCAGTGGGGTTTGTTCTATGGCGCAGGACTGGGCTGGGAAATGGGGCGTGAGTCATTTATAAAGGACCATCTTCCCTGGATCAGCAGCTGGAAATGGAGGGCTACCTACGCAAAAACAGGCAATGCCAATATTGACCTGAATGCAGCGTTGTATTACGCCTATTCCCAAACTTACAATTCAAACAACAATGGTAAGAACTACCCGGTAGGCACCAGCTATACTACCGTGTATTACCAATATGAAGGCTCCCTGGCAAACCCGTATATTACCTGGGAAAAAGGGGATAAGCTGGATATTGGCACCGACATCTCTTTCCTGCATGACCGTTTGCAGCTGACCGCTGATTATTACCATGATGTTTATTCAGATCTGCTGGGCTACCGCGGCAACTCCATTGCGCTGTTAGGTACGGCTTACCCGCTTGAAAACATTGGTAAGAACCTTTACCATGGGATAGAGCTGTCGCTGACTTACAACAACCACGGAGGTAACTTCAACTATTTTGTAACAGCAAACGGCAACCTGGCCTATTCAAAAATACTCTACAACGATGAACTGGCTACGCCATATCCCTGGAACCGCAGAACAGGATTGCCGGTATCAGGCACCTTCTACGGCTATACGGCGTTAGGTTTGTATCAGAATGCCGAAGATGCTGCGGGCAGCGCACACATAGCAGGGTACACTCCCCAGCCGGGCGACATTAAATATAAAGACCTCAATGACGATGGCGTTATCGACTACTTTGACCAAACAACCATCGGGGGCCGCAAGCCGCTTGCTTTTTACGGTGTAACCCTGGGTGCTAACTATAAGGGATTCAACTTCAGCATTATCGTGCAGGGCGTGGCCAACCGGCAAATCAATGTACAGAACAATGTGATCGATCATTTCGGGCTGGATTATTCTACCACTAACGCACAGGCTTATGCCAGCGCTACCGGCCGCTGGACGCCGGAAACAGCAGGGCAGGCTACGTTGCCCCGCCTGGCGGTATCTGCTGCTAATAATAACTACCTGTTCTCTACCTACTACCTGAAAAGCGGCAATTATGTAAGGTTGCGCAATGCCGAGCTGGGATATTCACTTCCTTACAGCCTGCTGAGAAGAATGCGCATCTCCGGCCTGAAGATATTCCTGGATGGAGAGAACCTGTTCACCATTGCAGGGTTTAAGGGAATGGACCCGGAAGTAATGCCGTCTAACTACCCGATACAACGGGTGGTGACTGCCGGGGTAAATATTAAGCTATAAAAGAGATCAAGTCATGAAAAATTATATCCACACAATAGCCGTTTTTCTGCTGGCAGCTGCCGTTTTAGGCGGGTGTAAAAAATATGAGCAGTTCCCGGTAGATAAGGTGACAGGCAATTACGTATTTGATCCGCTGGATTCTGCCGGGGTAAATGCACAGTCATTCTTATATGGTGTTTACTCCATTGTGAAAAATGGTCATAACCGGGTAGACGGGGATTACCTGGATGCTGCATCCGACGATGCGGTATCTTCAAACACCGGCAACGGTGTGCCGGTTACGCTGATTGCTACCGATGCGGTGACCTCGCTGAATTTTCCGGGATCGGAAAATTTATGGGAAGGCACCAATCTCTCCCAGGATCCCAGCAGCAGCGGGGTGCCGCAGTCTTTGTGGTCTGGCATCCGCAACGCCAACATTTTTATCAATAACATAGGCGTAGTGCCGGTAAAGGGAGGGCTTGCCAATGGCACTACCACCGCCCAGGTATGGCGGAGCGAAGCCCGGTTCCTGCGCGCCTATTTCTACTTTGAGCTGGTAAGGCGCTATGGCGGCGTACCGCTGCTGGGCGATAAGGTATATGACATTGGAGATAACGTTGCCCTTCCGCGCAGCAGCTTTGCCGACTGTATCTCTTATATCGTAAGCGAATGCGATGCGGTTAAAGACAGCCTGATTACCGCGCCGGTAGCAGATGCCGATAACTACCGCGCTACAAAAGGCGCCGCCATGGCCCTCAAAGCCAAAGCGCTGCTGCTGGCTGCCAGCCCCCTGTTTAACGGCGGCAATATTGACAATGGAAATAACCTTACCGGTTATACGGATTTTGATGCAAACCGCTGGGCGTTAGCCGCGCAGGCTGCCAAAGATGTGATGGACCTGCACACTTATTCCCTGGATCCATCTTTTACCGATGTTTTCCTGACACAGAATAACAGCGAGCGCATATTTATCCGGCCGTGGAGCAATACAAGTAACATTGAAACAACCAACGGCCCTGTAGGGTTCCAGGCAGGGGGCAACGGCAACACCAGTCCTACCCAGGAGCTGGTAAATGCTTTTCCCATGCAGAACGGCCTGCCTATCACAGACCCGGCTTCCGGCTACCTGGCATCCGATCCGTATAGTGTGCTGTCTGATGCGAAACGCGATCCGCGCTTTACAGCCACCGTTTTCTATAACGGCGCCAAATGGCTGAACAGCACCGTGCAAACCTATGAAGGCGCGCCGGGCAAGCCTAACAGCTCTTTACAGCAAACCGTAACCGGTTACTACATGCGCAAGTTCATGGGCAATTTTGAAAGCGCCAGCACCTATAGCAATCATTCTTCCGACTGGATTATAATGCGGTATGCAGAGATACTGCTGGCGTATGCAGAAGCGCGTAACGAAGTGGAGCCGGCCCCGCAGGCAGACGTGTACGAGCAGCTGTATGCGATCAGGGCGCGTGCAGGAATTGATCCCGGGGCGGGCGGCAACTACGGGTTGGCGCCGAATATGACCAAGGCCCAGATGAGAGCTGTTATACAGAATGAATGGCGGATCGAGTTTGCGTTTGAAGAGCACCGGTACTTTGATATACGCAGGTGGAAGATAGCGGAAACCGTGATGAACCAGCCGCGTACGGGCGTGTCTATCGTGAAAAGCGGTAATGCCTTTACCTACAATCCCATTACAGTGCTGAAAACGGTGTTTAAGGAAAATCAATATCTGTATCCTATCCCTTACAATGAGGTGGCCAAGAACCCGAACATGAAACAGAATCCGGGACAGTAAGTCCATTGAACGCTTAAAATTATAAACAAACAGATATGCGGAAAATAATACTGCTCATTTGTATAATTATAAACATCATTCCCGGTTACCTGCTGGCGCAGAACCGGGTGATCACCGGCGCTGTGCGCGACATCCAGGGCCCGCTGCCGGGGGTGTCTGTGGGCGAAAAGGGTGTGCCGGGCAATGGAGCTATTACTGATGCCAGCGGTAAATTCAGGCTCACGTTAAAAGGTACTTCCCATGTGTTGATATTCCGTTTTGTGGGTTATGCTACCCGGGAGCTGAACGTTGCCGGCCAGCATGAGGCTATTGATGTAATGATGGCGGCAGATAACCAGGCGCTGGGCGAAGTAGTGGTAGTAGGCTATGGTAAAACCACCCGTATTACAAATACCGGTTCTGTAAGCACCATTAACGCCGCTGAGATCAGGAATGTGCCAACAGCTAATGTGCAGAATGCATTGACAGGGAGATTGCCGGGTTTCTTTTCCCAGCAGGGATCAGGACAGCCGGGTAAAGACGCTTCTGATTTTTATATCCGCGGTATAAGCTCGCTGAACCCTGCAGGTAATAAGCCGCTGATTATTGTAGACGATGTAGAGTACACCTATGACCAGCTGCAGCAGATCAATGTGAATGAGATTGCATCCATCTCTGTGCTGAAAGATGCTTCCTCCACCGCTATATATGGTATTAAAGGAGCGAACGGCGTGCTGGTGGTAACTACCCGCCGCGGTAAAGCCGGCAAGCCGCAGATCAACCTGCGGGTGGAAGGCGGTGCGCAAACGCCTACAAAAATCCCTAAATTCCTGAATGCCTACCAGGCGGCTTCCCTCATCAACCAGGCGCAAACGAACGACGGCCTTACGCCGGAGTTTACGCAGGAAGACCTTGACCTGTTTAAAAGCGGCAAGGACCCTTACGGCCACCCGGATGTAAACTGGTACGATGCAATTTTCAAACAGTACAGCTACCAGCAGAATACCAACCTGGATATTTCCGGTGGTAACAGCACGGTGAAATACTTTATTTCAGGCGGTGCGCTGAACCAGAACGGGCTGGTGCGCAATTTTCCCGATCCCAGGGGCAACGTTAATACCAACTACAATTTTAAACGGTACAACTTCCGCTCTAATCTTGATCTGCGGGCCAATAAAACATTAACCATGCGGCTGGATGTGACCACCCGCTTTTCTACCACCAACTCTCCGAATGTATCGGCGGCCAGCGCTTTGTCTGAAGTGTTCGACTTCAGCCGGCTAACGCCTTTTACAGCGCCGTTCCTGAACCCCGATGGGTCTTACGCTTATGCCTACTCGCGTTTTAACAGCGGCCATCTTCCTACGCTGAATGCAAGGCTGGCTACCGGCGGGTACCAGAATTCAAAACGGTCGGATTACAACGTGATGTTTAATGCAACACAGGAGCTGAACGCCATTACCGAAGGGTTGTCAGTGAGCGCGCGGGTAGCTTACTCCAGCCAGGAGCAGTACAC
Source organism: Chitinophaga sp. (assembly GCF_035761305.1). Classification (GTDB taxonomy): domain Bacteria; phylum Bacteroidota; class Bacteroidia; order Chitinophagales; family Chitinophagaceae; genus Chitinophaga. The sequence continues at coordinate 15,186 of NZ_DASTRI010000215.1, forward strand.
CCGTGGAACAGGTAACTATGGGCCTATTCCATCTTACCACTATGATCCCGCTACAAAAACATACCAGCTGAATCCCGGTGGTACTTATGTATTCCCGAATATTTACTATACCGGTAATACAAATATTTATACCACCAATGTGAATGTGCAGCTTTTTTCCAATTATGACCGCACCTTCAATTCGAAACATCATGTGAGCGGCCTGGTGCTGCTGAACCAGCAGTCGCAAACCTTTGATGCGTATGATTTCCTGGACCCTACATCCGTAGGTGTACCCGCAAAATTCCAGGGCATATCCGTATCAGGTAACTACGAGTATGACCACAAATACCTGTTAGATTTGAAGGCGGCCTATAACGGTACCGACCGTTTTGCATCCAACCATCGCTTTGGGCTTTTCCCTGCCATAGGCGTAGGGTATAATTTGTCCGGTGAAAAGTTCTTCAAAGAAGCGTTCCCTACGGTCGGGTTGTTTAAGATCCGCGCTTCCTATGGCATTGTAGGTTCAGACGCAGCGCCGAATAACAGGTATATTTATGCACAGAACTATATTCAAAATCAAAATACCTATCCGTTTGGAGAGTCCCCATCTTACTACAATATGTTTTATGAGGGCAACCTGGCAAACAGCAACGTGGTATGGGAAAAGCAAAAGGAAACAAACATCGGTATTGACCTGAACATGCTGAAAGATAACCGGCTGTCGGCCACCATTGAGGTGTTCCGCAACATCCGCTACGATCAGCTGATTGTGCCTAATAATGTGCCTGACATTATTGGTGTAGGGTTGCCTGCCATAAACGTGGGACGCACACAGAACCAGGGCTTTGACGGGCAGATAGGCTACCACAGCAGCATTGGCAATATACAATGGGGCACCAACTTTGTTTTCTCCTACGCAAAGAATAAAGTGTTGTATGAGAGCGAAGCAGCGCCTGCCTATCCCTGGCTGGCGCGTACAGGCCAGCCGTTGAACCAGCCGTTTGGGTATCATTATTTAGGATATTATACAGAGCAGGACCTCGCCAATGTAGCTGCTTACCAGAATGGAAACGGCGGCAGCAATGCCGGTAATAAAACAGTAGCCATACCGGATAACGGGCTGCCTTTGCACGCAGGCGATCTCAAATACCAGGACCTGAACGGCGATGGGTTTATTAATGTTTTCGACCAGCGCGCTATCGGGCATCCTAACCTGCCGAACACCAACCTGGGTTTAAACCTGCAGGCGTCTTACAAAGGCTTTAGCGTAAGTGTGTTGTTCCAGGGCTCTTTCAATTACAGCTTTATTATTACGGGTACGGGCATAGAGCCGTTTATAGGCCAGTTCCAGCCTATACACCTCGAAGCCTGGACGCCTGAGAACGCGGCCAGCGCGCAATACCCGCGGCTTACCACAAATAAATCATCTGTGAACAGCCCAACCTATTATCCTTCAGACTACTGGCTGGTGAATGCGCATTATATACGCCTGAAAACAGTGGATATTGGTTACCAGGTGCCAAGCAGGCTGCTGCCGTTTAAGCTCAGCAACGCACGGCTTTATATGAGCGCGTACAACCTGTTTACCTGGGATAATTACCGCAAGTATCAGCAGGACCCTGAGATCAGCACCAATACAGCCGGCGATGCGTATATTAACCAGCGCGTGCTGATATTGGGGGTGCAGGTGAGTCTTTAAAATTATGAGGTATGTTCCCGACAATAGGAGATCTCGTCAGCTATTTATTCCATATACGCATAACAGTTAATCTACAAACATTCGGTACTTTCATGGCCCTGGCTTTCGCCGGGGCCTATGTTGTGTTTGTGGCGGAGTTTAAAAGGAAGGAGGCAGACGGCACTATCACGGGAATAGCGGTTAAAGAAACAGCAGGACTGCCCGCATCTCTGGCAGAGCTGTTAATGAATGCGGGGCTG
>NZ_DASTRI010000216.1:0-35851 GCF_035761305.1 Chitinophaga sp.
TTTAACAGCCGGTTGTTCTCAAACTGTATGCAACTACGCCCTTCATGTGTATGGCAGTACAGGTTATTTTCCAGGCGGGTTATCATCTCGCTCATCTCCTCAAAATAACTGAAGCCGTTAAACTGCTTCAACACGCCAACAATCTCCCTCATCTTTTCTACATCTGCATGGTTAACCGGCGCACTGGTAATGCTATACGCAGGATCACTGTAGGAATAATACTTTTTATCCTGCACAATAATAGGTGCATTATATCCCAGTTTATCGCTGCGCATTACCTGTATATCTGCCTGTATGGTACGCCGGCTTACTCCGGAGGTAATGCCTTCCTGTTCATATAAGGTATGGGACACTTTTTCAATAAGGTCCTCCAGCGTCCATTTGCGGTAACGGTTCCGCAAACACGTGTCAATGGTCTTATAGCGCATCAACGCTAATTTATTAACGGACATACAGGTTACATTATAACAGGGCAGAACCCGGTTGTTTTACATGAAAAAAGGTTTAGATCGCAGCCCAAAGATAGCCGAATGCTTTTAACTACGCAATGGGGCTGCGCAGTTAAACCGCAACCATAGTCTGGAAAAATTATTTCTCAGTATAAGAAGCTGTAAAACATAGCGTTTTAAAATTGCTTAAAGAATATTCATATGTGCGCAGGTGAGCTGCGCACATAGGTAGTCATCTTTGCATCAGCAAGATCCCTCACAGCGGTTGCCCCGCTGCCGATGTATTAACGAAAGACTAAAACGCGATAAAATGAAAAGAACGATAATAAACCGTTTGGAACAGATAGCAGCTGCAAACGGTATACAGCTGTTGTTTGCCTGTGAGTCAGGCAGCAGGGCCTGGGGCTTTCCATCGCCAGACAGCGATTATGATGTAAGATTCATATACCTGCGCCCTGCTGCCAGCTATCTGTCCATACAGGCCGGTAAAGATAACCTGGGATTTCCCATAAGCGATGAGCTGGACATATACGGTTGGGACCTTCGCAAGGTATTGCAGCTGATAAAAAAATCAAACACTACACCATTTGAGTGGCTGCAGTCGCCTGTAATATATAAGGAAGCGCAGGGGTTCAGGGAAACTTTGTGGGCGCTGTGCTCACGGTACTTTAGCCAGCGGTCCAATATACATCATTATCTTGGTATAGCTAATGGCGCGTTGGCTGCCATAGGACAGGTGAATGAAATAAAAATAAAGAAGCTTTTTTATATACTACGCCCGTTACTGGCCGCTATGTGGAATCTGGAAAGGAACAGTATAGCACCCATGGCCATAGCACCGCTGCTGGAGCTGCTGCCAGCCTTATTGCAGGAACAGGTACAGGAGCTAATAGCGTGGAAGGCCAATGCAGCGGAAGGTGCCCTGATAACGATACCTGCTGGGCTGCACGCATGGATAAACACCGCGTTTTCGCGCATAACCGCAGAGTCGGCCGGTATGCAACGCAGCCATTTTGAACTGGCGCCATTAGACGAGTTTTTTATAAAAAACCTGCAGAGCTATGACTATAGCAGAAATAAAGGCAAAAGGCTGGCTGCTGTTTGAGTGCATCAGCGGTAGCCGCGCCTATGGCCTTCATACCCCCACCTCTGATACCGACCTTAAAGGCGTGTATTATGTGCCCCGGGAGCAATTTTACGGATTGGACTATCCGCGCCAGCTAAGCAATGAAACCAATGATGAAGTGTATTATGAGCTGGGCCGTTTTGTGGAGCTGCTGCTGAAAAACAATCCCAATATGCTTGAGCTGCTGGCTACGCCGGAGGATTGTGTGCTGTACCGGCACCCGGTTATGGAGCAGTTGCATGTAAGCATGTTCCTGTCCAAACTGTGCAAAGATACCTTTGCCGGTTATGCCGTTACCCAGATAAGAAAGGCAAGAGGATATAAAAAGAAGATCGTGAACCCGGTAGCGCCCGAACGTAAAATAGTGCCCGATTGCTGTTTCATACTGGAAAGCGCTGGGGCTACCCCGCTGCGGGAGTGGCTACAGGATCGTGGATATAGAGAGGAGCATTGCGGTCTTAGCAGCATAGCCCATACAAAAGGATTATACGCGCTGTTCTATGATGAAAACGGAACATATTCATATAAGGGAATTGTAAACGACCGCTCGGCCGACGATGTAGCATTGTCTTCCATCCCTAAAGGAGAAACAATGAAAGCCTACCTGTACTTTAACCTGGAAAGCTATTCAGCCTATTGCAAAGAGTACAGGGAGTATTGGAGTTGGGTAGAAAAGCGTAACGAGCAGCGCTACCAGGGTAACATGCAGCATGGCAAAGGCTATGATGCCAAAAACCTGATGCACACTATACGCCTGCTGCAGATGGCCCTTGAAATTGCTACCACCCGTCAATTACAGGTAAGGCGCATTAACCGGGAAGCGTTGCTTGCAATAAAAGCCGGCGACCTGGAGTATGATGCCCTGCTGCAAATGGCCAATACACTGATGGACCAGGCAACGGACGCCTATGACAATAGCAAACTGCCCGAAGCACCGGACAAGGAAAAGATAACCGCTATCCTGGTAAACATGCGGAATGCTCTTTACAATCATCTTTAAAAACTGAAAAATGAAAACAATTATAAACGGCACTCATTTACTGAATATTGGCTACGAACAGGGACCTGCATTGGGTACTGCCCTGGAGCTGTTGCATCATCCGGACCTTACGGCCATGGAAACAGCGGATGTACTGGCCTTACTGCAGGCTGTAAAGCAACAACCCGAAAGCTATCTGAACCACTCAATATTGCAGTCACTGGCTACACAGCTGGTAGAAGCGGCCCGTACTGCTGCCGGTTCCATCGCACTGGTAACTAACGCCCTGGGATATACGGTTTATGGGGCCGAGCATATTGAAGATGGTGCACATAAGCAAATGGCTACGGCCATGAAGCTGCCGGTAACAGTAGCAGGTGCGCTGATGCCCGATGCTCACCAGGGTTATGGCCTGCCGATTGGCGGTGTGCTGGCCACTAGGAATGCTATTATACCTTACGGTGTGGGTGTAGATATTGGCTGCCGGATGGCGCTTACCATCTTTGATATACCACAACAACATTTCCTGGAAAATACGGCTAAATATAAAAGGGAATTGATAGCGCAAACCAAGTTCGGCGCAGGTGCCGGCTTCCATGGCCGGTATAAGGCAGATCATGCAGTGCTGGAACGGGAAGAGTTTAACCTGACGCCATTTATCAAACAGCTGCATGAAAAAGCCTGGAGCCAGCTGGGAAGCTCCGGCGGCGGCAACCACTTTGTGGAATTTGGAATGCTTCACTTTGCGGAAAAGGACGAAGCGCTGAACATTGACGCAGGCACTTACCTGGCGCTGTTAACCCACTCCGGATCACGGGGCCTCGGCGCTACTATTGCAGGTTATTACACACGGCTGGCAAAGGGGCTGTGCAAGCTGCCGCAGGAAGCTGCTCACCTGGCCTACCTGGATATGAACACTGCAGCCGGGCAGGAGTACTGGCTGGCCATGAACCTGGCTGGTGATTATGCTTCTGCCTGCCATGCTATTATCCATCGCAGAATAGCACAGGCTATTGGCGGCCAGGTGTTGGGAACCATTGAGAACCACCACAACTTTGCCTGGAAAGAAACCTGGAAGGGTGAAGATGTGATTGTTCACCGGAAAGGCGCTACCCCGGCCGGTAAAGGCGTAATGGGTATTATTCCGGGCAGCATGACGGCCCCTGGTTTCCTGGTACGGGGTAAGGGCGATGTAATGTCTATAAACTCCGCTTCCCATGGCGCCGGCCGGCAAATGAGCCGTACTAAAGCTATTAAAGAGATATCAAAGGCGGATTTTAAAGCAGTGCTGAAAGCGCATGAAGTAACCTTAATAGGTGCTGGTTTGGATGAAGCACCTATGGCTTATAAAGACATTCATACTGTAATGGCAGCCCAGCAAAATCTTGTGGATGTGGTGGCCACCTTTACGCCTAAAATGGTACGTATGGCCGATGATGGTAGCCGGGAAGATTAACCCATGGCATACAATATGCTGCCTTCTCCTAAAACCCGATTTTGTATGGAAAGTAAAAATAACACCAGCTGGACCGGCACCTGGAAAAATCAATATGGTTCTGTACTTACAATTGAAGCTGAGGAAGCGGGCCGCATTAAAGGCACCTTTCAGTCGGCAGTAGATCCGGGTGTTAAGGAAGGTATTGTAACCGGCATTTGCAGCAATGACCTTATTGCTTTTGCAGCTATGGGTGAGGGCGGCAGAAAGGTAGCTTCATGGACCGGCATTCTCCGCAACGGGCGCATAGAAACCTTATGGCATGTGGCGGTTAACGAAAAGCTCGTTGCCGGTGCCGAAGGCGTGCCTGCAACAAAGAAAACCGCCGGTATATGGGAAGCCTTTGTGACAGGAGCAGATACTTTTGAACGGGTGTAGCATTTTTATTTCACCACCTCATACCTTGCCCATATAATACCATCCTCCAGCTGCTCAAGATGTATAAGCCGCAGCGGCACTGCCGGCAGCTGCGCTGCTTTCTTATCCGTGTCCAGCACCGTTGGACTGCTGGTGCCATCGGCTATAGGAAAGTAAAGAATGCTGTATGCGTCAATTAATCCCTCTGCATGGAAGGCGCCGTTTATTGCACCGCCGCCTTCCAGCTTTATTTTCTGTATGTTAAACAACCGGTTCAGCTTTTCCAGCGCAATGCTGAAGTTAAGCTGCTGCCGGCCGCCGAAAATGTAAGATACGCCCTGTTGCTGCAGGTAGGCCAGGTATGCATCCGGCACCTGCTCCGTTAGCACGGTAATAACATGGTCGCCGTCAATTTCAGGGCGGTCCCATCCCAGCTTGCCATGCGCGTCTATTGCTACCGCAAAGGAGCGGGCGCCGGCATTGGCCACGTAGTCTATCCGCTGCATGGTTTTGCCGGCGCTGGCAAGCGTGGGCAGGGGCGCTGCAAAATGCTGCTGCATGGTTATCCTGCCGCAGAGCCATGCGTCTGCCTCTTCCTGCCGGCCGGTGCTTTCATATGCCGGAAAGCTTTTGTATGGCCAGTGTTCCGTTTGTATTCTGCCGTCAACAGAGCAGAGCATATGGCAAACAATGTATGGTTTCATGGTTAAACAGTTTTTATACCACCATTCCCTGTACCTGCGCCCACATCTCCTCATTTACCGCCACTCCCTCCTGCTCGCTTTGCAGGCGGTTGCGCAGTGTGTTTTCCCCAGGGTAAGATATACGGCCGCCTGCTACCGCCGACGCGCCATTACGGGTGTACTGCAGTATTGCTTCTATTAACGCGGCGTGCAGGTCAGGCTTGTACAGGCTAATAAAACACTGCGATACGCCAAACTCTTTTTTATCCGCCGTTATCTGTGCAGTGGAGCGGCCGCCGCTCAGCGCTACCAGCAGCACATCCAGCACCATAGCCAGTCCCGATCCTTTCCAGAAGCCAATGGGCAATGCGCGTTTATTATGGCGTATCACAGCCGGGTCGGTAGTGAGCCGCCCGTTATCGTCATAGCCGCCCACTACGGGCAATACTTCCTTTTTCAGCTCATGTTCCTGCATTTTGCCGTAAGAGAATTGTGACATGGCCATGTCCAGCACCACGTGGCCCTGTGGCCGCGGCACAGCTATTACCAGCGGGTTGTTGCCCAGCGCAGGCGTTATACCGCCCCAGGCCGGCATGCCGGCAATGGCGTTGGTAAAGCAAATACCTATACAGCCGGCATTGGCTGCCTGCCAGCCGTAGGTGCCGCCCCGCATCCAGTGGTTGGTATTTTGTATGGTCACGCAGCCAATGCCGTTCTCTTTTGCCAGCTCAATGGCGCGCTGCATACATACGGTAGCGTTATACATGCCGGGCCCCAGGTTGCCGGTCCAGGTTTCAAGGCAGCCGTTTTTTTCCAGCAGCGCAGGTTCTGCATCCGGCCGCACCAGCCCGTCCTTTACGTACTGTACAAACACCGGGAAGCGGTTCAACCCATGGGAATGCACGCCATCCCGGCTGTTGGCGGCAAAAATATGAGCGCACAGGGCGGCCCTTTTTTCAGGAAAGTTCAGCTGCAGCAGTACTTTAGTAAATGTTTGCTCCAGCTGCGCAAATGGTATCCGTATCATAAGCTTTAAATTACAAACCGGGGAGCATATTGTAACGGATTAAGCTACTACTTTTTTCTAGCTTTGCAGGGCCTGAAAATTATGGAACCATGCACAGCCAATCGTTAAAGAGGTCAGATACGCTTTTTATGTCGGCCTGCTGCGGCCTGGTGGTAGCTAACATTTACTATTGCCAGCCGCTGATCGTACTGATAGCCCAACATTTTCATATACCCGAAAGCCGCGCCGGGCGTATTGCCTGGCTTACGCAAATAGGCTATGCCTGCGGCCTGCTGCTGCTGGTGCCTTTGGGCGATATTATGGAACGCCGCCGGCAAATCATCCTTTGCACGGTAGGCGCTATGCTGTCGCTGTCACTGGCGGCGCTGGCGCCCAGCTTCTGGGTGCTGGAGGCAGCCAGCTTCCTGATCGGGCTCAGCTCCATTTCCGCACAGCTCATACTGCCGCTGGCGGCGCACCTGGCTTCTGATGAGAACCGCGGCAGCGTTATCGGCACTATTATGGGCGGCCTGATCGTGGGCATACTGGCGTCGCGCTCTATCAGCGGCAGCCTGGGAGCCGTGTTCGGCTGGCAGGAGATCTATTTTATGGCGGCAGGCATTTGCGCGGTGCTGGTGGTGTTCATGCGCCTGCGCTTCCCCGAAAGCAGGGCTGCTTTTAACGGTACTTACGGGCAGCTGATGCACTCATTGTTACATTATGTTCGCACACAACCGGCGTTACGGCTGGCCGCCTTCCGCAACTTTATGAGCTTTGCCGCGCTCAGCGCTTTCTGGGTTACAATGGTGCTGTTCCTTTCGGCGCCGCCGTTTGGTTTTAAAAGCGCTACCATTGGCCTGTTTGGCCTGGCAGGCGCCGCCAGCGCCCTTGCATCGCCGCTGGTGGGTAAGCGCAGCGACAGCAAGGGCACACAGCAGAATATATGGATAGGACTGGTCATGGAGCTAATCAGCTTTGTGGTATTCTATTTCACCGGCAGCAGCCTGTGGATGCTGGTGCTGGGCATAGTGCTGGTAGATGTAGGGCACCAGACCATACAAATCTCCAACCAAACCATTATTTACTCCATTATGCCGGAGGCGCGTAACCGTTTTAACACCGTATTTATGACCGCTACCTTTATCGGCGGCGCCTGTGGTTCGGCCGTTGGTATTGGCCTCTGGAACCTGGGCGGCTGGCCGCTTTTCTGCATAGGCGGCGCGGCTATGGTGCTGGTGAGCATAGTGGTACAGCGCCTGGCAACACCCCGCAGGGCAGCGGCCCCCGGCGCCGGTGACCGCGTGATCAGCGCATAGCATCACTGGTATTTGATACGCAGTATGCGGTTGCACTGCCGGAAATCAAACTTTGTAAAGCTGCCAACGGCCAGCATGGCATGTTCATCCGGCAGCTGCAGCACTTTGGCAAAAGCCCCGTTTACATCATTGGTGCCCAGGTTAATACCGCCGTTGGTATTATAGGCCGGGTGCACGCTGCCGTCGGGGTTCAGCACCACCACGTTATTGCGTGTTACATCATTGAATTTCGTAAAGGAGCCGCTCAGCAATATTTCTCCCTGCGGCATAATGCTGATGTTATACACGGCACCGTCCACGCCCTTGCCTACCTGTAGTGATGGGTCCAGTGCGCCGTCGGGCAGCAGGCGGGCTATATACGGCACCGTTACCCCTGCATAGGTGGTGAACAGCCCCGCTACTATCAGCTTGCCATCCGGCTGCTGCGCTACATCGTAAATGGGAAAGTTGGCCCCGGCGCTGCTTTTGAACGTGGGGTCCAGGCTGCCGTCTGTATTAATACGGGCTATGCGCTGCGCAGGCTGCCCGTTATACTTGGTAAAAGTGCCTACTATCAGCACCTTGCCATCCGGCAGGTAAATAGATTTGTTGATGCTGCCGTTCACGCCTTCCTTGCCACGGTGGTTTTGCAGGTCGTAGTTGTAAGAGGTGTCCAGCGTGCCATCGGGGTACAGGCGCGCCATAAAGTTCACCATGGTAGAGTCCAGGTGAAGGGAGTCGGCGCCGTTTACTGTTACCAGGTTGTAGTTGGGCTTTACATAATAACGGAAGTAACCTATTACAATCATCTTACCATCCGGCTGCACATGCAGGCCCGTTACCACGCCGGACACGCCGCCTTTCAGCACAGATACCGGCTGCACCTTGCCCGATGGCCGGGTAATGTTCTCGGTTTCCAGGCCACCGGTATTATACAGGCGTGCAATGCTGCTTACATAGGGCAGCCCTTCATAGCTGGCAAAGCTGCCGGCTACCAGGTATTTTCCATCCGGCAGCATGGCGGCCCTTATTACGGTGGCGGGCGATCCGGTGTTTTTGCCGTAACGGAAAGAGCGGTCAATGGTGCCGTCGCTGTTAATACGCGCCACGCGGTTCACACCACCGTCAATGTTGGCATTGTCGTAATTGGTAAAGTCGCCAACAATCAGGTACTTGCCGCCTTCCACGGGAATAATGTCCTGTATGGTGTTGTCCGCTCCGCGGGAACTGGGATATACTGTGTCCATTTCCATGGGTCCCATTACGCGGAAAAAAGGCCCGAAGAAATACTGCTGCCCTACCTGGGCGTTAATGTTGCCGGTACTTGCATAGGGCGGTACTTTTACCTTTACGGTAGAGTCGCTTACTTCCAGCAATGTGCCGGGCTGCCCGTTGAACAGGATAGAAAGCTCGTGCTGGTGCGCTTTAAAGCCCTGGCCACGGATAATGATCTCGTCGTTAACGTGTCCCCTGTCCGGCGATACGCCGCCTTTGCTGATGAGGATTGCGGGCGTTACCGTGTCCCTGTAAGGGTCTTTACCGCTGGTGGCCACTTCATCCTTGCTGCAGGCCTGCATGCAAATAATGCCTACCAGTAATCCTGTAAAAAATCGAAGTATTGTCATCGCATAATATTTTTATCTCAACAGGTATTGTTCTGCCATCCTCACAAAGCTGCCGCCCCGGAAACCAAATACGTGGTTATTGTTCAGCACATGCAGCACGCCGTTGGTGGGCTGTATGTCGGAGGTGGCAATAATGGTGGATGGGTTGTTCTGAAAATTCTGCGGGTCGTAGGTGATGTCTGTAAGTCGTATAATACGTGCGCCCACGGCTTCTACGTTATTGTAGTTTTCGTAGATCAGCCCTATGTTCAGCACATAGCCGTTATCCATTACATAGTTAATGCCGGGATAGGCGTATATGTTAACAGGGTCTACCCGCGCAAACTGTTTGGCGAGATATTTCCCTTTGAGCACATACATGGAAAGGAAGTACCGCCATACCTCCGGGTCAATGTCCTCCAGGTGCACAGAGTCTTCTACGCTGTAGTAGCGGTAATCGTTCAGATCATTCATCACTACTTTTACCGCATCGTCCGTAGGAGAAAAGAAAGTAACAGAGTCGTTGCTCAGCATATCTTTCATGCCTGCACGGTCAATGATATACGTAATAGTATCAAACCAGTAAGGCGTATTTTTCAGGTAATCATAAATACTGCCGTTGTAATGCGCTTCCGCCAGGCCGCCATCTACATAATAATCTTTTTTGCAGGCGTTGAACAGCAGTATGGTAAGCAATAGCAGGCTGGTAATGGACCATAATTTTTTCATAACACAGGTTTTATCTGGACCAAAATTCGTTTTGAATGATCAGTGGATTGTTCTTTACGGCGTTCAGGTCAATGGGCCAGGTCCAGCCGCGGCGCTGAAACTGTTCCGGTGTGAGGTAGTCCTCACACTGGTTGCGGTCCATTACGCGGCCGGTACGTACCAGGTCGTAATAGAAGTGCCCTTCGCCCCACAGCTCTTTGGTACGCTCCAGGAAAATAGCGTCCTGCAGGGCAGGGCCGCCGCTGCCGCTGTAGTTGCGGGCGCCGGCGCGGGTGCGTATCATGTTCAGCAGCGTAATGGCTTCTGCATTTTGCCCCAGGTTGGCCAGCGCTTCTGCCCGCAGCAGTATAAGGCCGGCATAGCGGAACATAATGAAGTTAGCGTCATAATCGCGCGTGGTAGGGTTAGATACGGATGAGAACTTCAGGTACATGGCCGACTGCGGGTTGGCGTTGCTGTACGGGTCATCAAACCACAGGTCAAAACGTTTATCTGACTCGCCGGAGGGGTATATCTTATCCAGGAACTCCCGCTTGGGCGTTATCTCCGAGCCAAAGCCGCCATACAGGTTGCCGCTGCTGTGTATAACAGGTTCGTGCAGCACCCACTGCGCTATAAGGGAGTGAAACTGCACGCCGTAGTTAATATCCAGCGACAGCTCAAAAATGCCTTCCAGGGAGCGGCCTTTGAAAATGGTCTGAAAGGTTTCCTTTTCATAGGGCAGCAGCTGGTACACGCCCAGGTCCATCACCTGTTTGCCCAGGTCAGCGGCCTGCTGCCAGTATTGCTGTTTATGTGCGGCGTCAAAGCCGGCCTTCCACATATACATATGCGCCATTAAAGTAAGCGCGGCGCCGCGGGTGGCGCGCACCGCGCGGTTGGTAGGGTCGTCGTAGGATATGGGCAGGTCCTGCTCGCAGCTGCCCAGGTCCTGTATGCAGGTGTCCAGCACCGCCAGCATATCAGCCCGCGGCTTAATGTTTGTTTCATAAGGGTTCAGCTGCAGCGGCACATCTCCGTATAGCCGTACCATGTAGAAGTAGGTGAAGGCGCGTATAAATCGCGCTTCAGCCACCAGCGCCTTGCGGTTCTGCTGGCTGAACGCAGGATCGGGTATGCCGGGAATGCGGTCTATACACAGGTTGGCGGCGGCTATGGCCTTGTAAAACTGTGTCCAGTTCTTGGGCCGGTCCGATCCGTCGGAGCTGCCCAGGTCACCGCTCAGCAGGTCGTTGCGGCCAAGGGCGGCCAGGTTGCGTTTGTTAAACCAGTTCCACCAGCCGGCGCGGAAATCGCCGGTATTGTAAAGGGTCGACTCCAGGAATTTATCCAGCAGCAGGCGGTAAGCGCCGTTAATACCTTTCAGCGCATCGTCCTGGTTTTGCCAGAACTCGCTGCCCGACAGCGTGTCTACCGGCCTTACTTCCAGGAACTTCTTGCACGAAACGCTGAGCGCCAGCAAGCCAATAAGCAGCCCTGTTTTAATATGTGTTTGCATGATCTTCATCTTTTTGCAGATTAAAATTGTACCGCAAGGCCCGCAGCAAAGCTGGTGGCGGAGGGGTACCCGTTAATGTCGTCGCGGCCCAGGGAGGTTACCGTTTCCGGGTTAGGACCGGAGTAGGGCGAAAAGATGCCTACGTTGTAAGCTGTGATGTAGGTTCTGAGCATCCGCATTTTCAAACGCTTCATAAAATCCTGGTTGCGGAAAGTATAGCTCAGCGTTACCTGGTTCAGCTTAAAGTAGGAGCCGTCTTCCTGGAACAGCGTTTGGTCCAGGCGGTTGGGAATTACATCCCTGCCATGGGTGATGTCGCCAACAGCGGGGTATTGCGCCTGGTCGCCCGGATTTTTCCAGTAATCTATTTTAGAGAGATCGTAATAGTTCACCGGTCCTTCCGCTGTACCGGTTATGTTCAGCGATTCGGGGTATTCTGCGCGGTACAGGCGCGCAGCCATGGCATTATTCAGTATGCTGCGCTTTATCAGGTAAGAGCAAAAGATGTTCAGCGCAAAATTGCGGTAGCTGAAAGTGTTGGTTATGCCGCCGGTTACCAGCGGGTCCGGGTTACCGGTGATCACGTTATCGTCGGCATCGTCCAGCGCATAGTCGCCGTTCACATCCAGCCAGCGCGGGTCGCCGCCCTGGAAGTACTGGATGCCGTTGCCCCGGAACGATTTATAACGTACGCCCCGCACAGGGTCTACCGGCACATCGGCGGTATTGGAATAAATGCCCTGCGTTTGATACAGGTAGTTGCTGATGGGGTTGCGCCCTACCTTCAGCGCCAGCTCTTCATAATAGGGAGCGCCCTGCGACTGCCGGTAAAACTGCAGGCCGCCGGGCAGCTCTGTGAGCACGCCGCGGTTGTAAGCGCCGTTCACGCTTATCATCCATTGAAAATGCTGCTGGTTGGCCGAGGTAATGGGCCGCGCGGTAATAGTAAGCTCATGCCCGTAGTTTACCACGCTGGCGCCATTTACCTGCACACGGTTAAAACCGGTAACATCCGGCAGGTACAGATCACGAATAAGGTTAAACGATTTTTTGAAATAGGTATCGTAAATAAACTCCAGCCTTCCCTTGAACAGGCCCAGGTCTACCCCAAAGTTGAACTGGTTTGACTTTTCAGGCTCCAGCGACTGGTTGGCCATTACATCAAAGTTCGGGGCAATGGCGGGGCTGTTGTTATAGTTGTTATACACCTGGTAAATGCCCAGGAAGTTTGGCAGCGTGGCGGCTGCACGGCTGTTGGAGCCGTAGGTTACGCGTATGGAGCCATAATCGAGCCAGTTAAACCGCCGCATCAGGTTCTCCTTGCCAAAGTTCCAGCGTACGCCAATGGCCGGGTTTTTCGTATAGGGGTTATTGATACCGGCCGACGAGTTGCCGTCCAGCCGGTAAGAAAGGTCTATACTGTACTTGGTGCGGAAGTTATAGGAAATAAAACCGGCCCAGGATAATGCATGGTACAGGTAAGACACGCTGGTGCCATTGTCGTTGTTGTTGGAGGCGTCGTTCCAGGGATTGCCCGGGTAAAAGCGCGGGGAGTAGCCGCGCGGCCCCCAGAAATAATCACTGGGGCCGTTGCGCACATCGCGTATGTGCTGGTTATCGGTTTTAATATTCACCTCGCTGAACACGCTGGCGTACAGGTTGTGCCCCCGTTCTACGTTGGCGGGATCGCTGCTGTAGTTATAGTTAACGCCGTTACGGGTGTTCAGCTCATCGTGGCGGCCCACAAAGCCGTATAACAGGGTTTGGTTATTATTGGCAAACGCCTGGTTAAAACGGTCGCGGGTATCGGTATAGTAGTCGTAAGATGTAATGGAGTTCACGCGAAGGTTGTGGAACAGCTCATAATCCATATCCACAAAGCCGCGTATGTTAATGGTGTTGTTATCATCCATATTGTTCTCATACCCCTCAAACTGCGGGTTGCCTACAAACTGTGACGGGCCGGGCAGCAGGGAGGAGGTAAACGCATTGCCTGCCCCGTTGCCGGTTAAGCCGCCGCCGTTGCCGCGCTGCTTTTGTCCCAGCGCGCCAAACAGCTGGGTGCTGATGCGCAGGCGGGTACTGGGCTGTATGTTCAGCTGCATGTTCAGGCTGTATTTGTCAAAGCCCGTGTTTTTGATAACGCCCTGGTTACGCTGGTACGACAGGTTGGTTTTATAGTTCAGCTTGGGGCTGCCGCCGCTTATCTGCACATTGTTCTGGGTATTGATGGTGGTTTGATAAAACAGGCCCTGCCAGTTGGTAGAGTTGTTGTAGAAATTATTCAGGCTGTCTGTAAGGAACTGCGAGTTTTCCAGCCGGTCGCGCGCTTCCTGCATATTGCGGCTGTGGTACAGGATGGAGTTAATGCGGAACTGCCTTTCCAGGCTGCCGCCCCAGGTAGGCCGTAGCTGCGGCGCCAGGTTAATGAATATGCTGCTGTTCACATCAATCACCGGGGTGGGCGAGTTACCGCGTTTGGTGGTAATAACTATTACGCCGTTAGCGCCGCGGGACCCGTACAGCGAAGTGGCCTGCGCATCTTTCATGATCTCTATGGACTGTATATCATCGGGCGGTATCAGCGCCAGGGGGCCGGTAGCGGCGCCCGGCTGCAGCATGGATTGTGAAAAGCCGCCGTCATAATCCACGGGCACATTGTCTATTACCAGCAGTGGATTATTGGTGGCCAGGTAGGTCTGGTCGCCGGTGCCGGTAATGCTCAGCTGCGATATGCCGCGTATAGATACGGTGCCGCGGAAGCCCGGCGCACCGGTGTTATTCTGTATGTTTAACCCCGCAACCTTGCCCTGCAGCAGCTCCTGCACACTTGATACCGGTACGTCCTGCAGATCGCGGCCGGAGATAACGGCTACGGAGCCTGATACCGTTTCCTTGGTACGCTTCTGGTAACCCACGATCACGGCTTCTTTCAGCGACCGGTTTTCGGGTGTCAGAAAAAGGTTCACTACACCTTTTGTGATCTTGACCGTTTGATCCTTGTAGCCTACAAAACGGAACTGCACCATTTTCCCCGGCTCTATGCTAAAAGAAAAATTGCCCCGGTCATCTGTCAGCCCCAATCCCTTTTTCTCCTGCACATCTATGATGGTTACGCCAGGCAGCCCTTCCCTGCTGATGGCATCCTGTATGCGGCCTTTTACCGTGATCTTTTGCTGTGCAAGCGCTATGCTGCTGCAAAACAGCAGGGGTATAGCCAGCAATGCCAGTATGTTGTAATAACGTTTATGCATAACGTGGAAATTTTAATCGTCCTGAAATTTTGGATTTACCCTGAACTTGAAAATCACTTCCCAGTCGCCGGGTTCATAAATGGCAAAGCTGAGCCCTATGCCCGCATTATACCGGTGCCCGAAGGAAACACGGTTGTACTGGAAGGCGATGTAAGCTTTGTCGGAATTGCCGGAAACGTCGGCCAGCATGGGAAAGGGACTGGTTACGTCGTAGGTAAGCACGGTGCTGTCCTCACTCATACGCCGGTTAAAGCCAAAGGCAATGTCCTGCCCTATCATGTTGCTGCGGTAACGCAGGCTGTCCCATTGGGTAAGGTTGAAGCGTGAAAAGGGAATGGCCAGGGAGTCTGCGTCAAATATTTTAAAGGTGAGCGTATTGCCCTTAATGTCTGTTTTACGGAAGTACACAACTACGCTGTCGCGGGGCAGGGTAAGGTTATACTGGTCTACCACGCCGCTGATGTCGGGGTGCGTAATGCCGCCCTGGTCCGGCGCTTTGCGAACGCCGGTAATATCGTCAAACTCATACGGCTCGTAAGGTTTGGGACGGCGCACATCCAGCACCATGTTCCTGAACACCTTTTCACCGCCGCCGTTCTTTACACGCACATCAAAGTAATACAGGCCCGGTTTTACGCGGCCGGAGTCGGTATTCCAGAAAAATATTTCACCGGAGTGCGGGCGTATATCCAGCACGGGCCGTTGCTCGGTGGTGCGCTTGGCCTCAATTTCAGCAATGGTAGCTTCTTTGCCGCTGTAATAGTCTTTCCACTGGCGGGCGGCTACGTTCTCCTGCAGCTCCGGCGCCGCGCTGCTGTCGGCATGGCGAATATTCTCCAGCGTAAAGGTGAGCGGCTGCGTGGAATAGTCTGCATTAAAAATATAGGAGTACACGTTTGTGCGGCCCAGGTTCACGGGAAAGTTGGTGCGGTTGTAATTCATGTTGGTACTGAAAAAGTCTTTTTCATCCGGCACCATATTTTTGTAACACCCTGCCATGGCAATGCCCGATAGCAGGAGTAAAATGAGATGGATTTTATTACGTTGCATAGTGCGCTGATTAAATTTTGATGAAAGTCATTTTGTTGACGTTGAAACCGCCGGTTTCCTCATAAAACCGCATTACCTGCTTGCCGGCTTTAAGCGTTACGGTGGCGTTAACGGTAATCCAGTTCTGCCAGCCGCCGGTGTCGGGGCAATGCACGCTGCCGCTCAGATCTGTACCGTCAAATTCAAAATGGAAGTTGCCGCCTCCGCCGCCGGAGGCTATGCGGATGGCAATGTTATAGGTGCCTGCTTCCGTTACATCTACGGTGTATTCCAGCCACTCCGCACCATTGGTCCAGCCTACGTTATAGCTGCCCTCACTGCAGTTCTCAATGTCCACTGCTTCTGTGCGGTACTGGTTGCCGTTGTTGCCGGCATCGTTGTCATGGTAGGCCAGTCCTTCGCCGCCATCGTCATAATCTTCAAACTCAATGGTGCCGGGTATGGGCGATGGTAAGCCCAGGTACGGCGATTGTATGGGGTTCAGCGAATATGGGAAGGCCATGGGCACCAGGGAAATAAAGCCGAATACGTGCTTGCTTTCCAGCACATGCAGGTAGCCGTTGGCTGTTTTAAGGTCTATGCTTTGCGTAATGGAGGTTGACCAGTCCCTGGTAAAGCGCGAGCGGTTCATATCGCTGAACTGCAGCACCAGCGGGCCTCCGCCGGCAATGCCCGATGCCGCGGTGGGTACGGATTTGCCGTTCATCTGGTAATCGTACGCCATGGAGGTGAGCGCTACGCCATCCGCATACTGCAGGGAGTCGGAGGTTACCTGGCCCCGCATCATATACCGGCGCAGCAGGGTGTCCCATACTGCCGTGGGTACGCTATCCAGCGTCCAGTTACCGGGAAAGCTGTATTTGCCGCGGGTGAAGTTCAGGTTGTACAGGGCTGTTTTTATGCTGTAGTCCTGCGGCGCAAAAAAGGTAATGTTGCCGCTTTTCAGCGTATCAGTAAGCCCGGCTTTATCAACCAGGTATAGCAGCGTATCATATAAGCCCTGCTGGCTTTTTAAAAAATCGTAGGTGCTTACCGGCACGGCAGCGGTGGGTTTGGCGTTGCGGTAAGTATTATCCTTTTCACAGCCTGCGGCCAGCAGCAGCACCAGCATGCTCCACAACAGCGCACGGGCGGGCTGTTGCAGGCAGCTGCTTTGCAAAGCGGCCAGGCAGGTGGTTAAATATTGTAAGCTCTTTTTCATAACAGGAAGCTTTATTTCCAGAAATTGTTTTGTACCAGCGCGCTGTTGGTGGAAAGCGCCTGTTTAGATACCGGCCAGTAGGCAGCGCCGTTATTTACATCGGCCTGCGTAAAGTGCGTATACTGCGCTACCTTGTTGAAATGCACCAGGTCAAACCAGTACCAGCCTTCGCCTATCAGCTCCCGCCGGCGTTCCAGGAAAATGGCGTCCAGCAGGGCTTGTTGCGTGGGTGTGCCCGGCAGGTTCTTTAAGCCGCGCCGTGTGCGTATGCTGTTAAGATCGCCCACGGCATCGGGCATGCCTAAACGCGCTTTACATTCTGCCTGCAGCAGGTACAGCTCCTCATACCGGAAAATGATGATAGCGGATGTATAAAACCGCAGCGTGGGATTTTGTACGGCGCTGTTCACCTGCTTCATTTTATAAAACACGGGATAGGCGTCGTTCAGCTGGCTAAAGAACATGGTGGCGCGCTGGTCGCCGCTTTCGCTGTAAATGCTTAGTATGCTGTCTTTGGGCACATATATTTCCGACTGGCTTTTGGGAATGTCCGGGGAGCGCAGTGTCCAGTCTTCCAGCTGCCCGGTGGTGGAGTATTCTGCGTGGTCAAAGTTCAGGTCTACCTGGAAAATGTTGCTGAAGCCGCGGCCGCGGAACGAGCCGTCCAGGCGGGTAAGGTCCGACGTGCTTACAAAGTTGTAGCCGGTTTGCCCCTGGTTATCTATTACGGCCCGGGTGTACTGCAGGGCGCTGGCATAATCGCCTTTCCAGGCGTACAGGTGCGCCAGCAGGGTGTAGGCCATGCCGCGGGTGGCCGATATATCGGTATGGTGGCCTTCGCCCTGGCCCTGGTAGTCGCCCTGCTGTTCGGGCGATTGCCCGTTGTATTTCCACGGCAATCCATAGGCGGCGGCCAGCGCATCCTGGATGGCAAAGTCAAGCACCTGCCGCCAGTCGGTTCTTGGGGTAGGCGTAAACGTGCCGTCGGTGGGCGTGGTAATCAGCGGCACATCGCCCCACACCCTTACAATATAATAGTACAGGAAAGCGCGCAGGAAACGCACCTGGGCACGGTCCAGCTCCATATCATTATTTGAGTAGCGGTAGTCGTGCCTGGGCACTTCCGGCAACCGGTCAATGGTAAGGTTGCACTGGGCAATGGCGGCGTAAAACCGGCGCCAGTCGCGCCACTGATCAACAGTAGCATAGCTGGCGTTGAGGTTATTGTCCACCAGTGCCTGCAGGTCGCCGCGTTGGGTAGCGCGGAAGTCGCCGCCCCGCAGGTCGCCGTACACCCAGTGCGCATTTTCATTCATCAACGCGGCGCGCAGTAAGGCATAGCAGCCGTAGGTAGCGGCGCGGGCATCGTTCTTATTCTGCCACATGTTCTCCTCTGTGAGCGCCCGTTTGGAAGGCTGGTCCAGCATTTTGCTGCAGGCGCAGGCCAGCAGCAGCCAACCGGATAGTATTACAATTGTATATCGCATGCCGATGATTTTTTAGGATCAGAATTGAAAGTTGAAGCCAACGGAAAAGCTGCGCGGCGCAGGCCAGTTGTAATAGCCCTGGTCATAGCCAAAGTAGTCTACTGCTTCAGGGTCGCCGCCGGAGTAGCGGGTCCAGGTGCAGAGGTTATTGGCGGTGCCGTACACCCGCAGCTGCTCAATGCCGGCGCGCTGCATCCAGGGAAGGTTCAGGTTATAGGTGAGCGTTACGGCGCGCAGCTTCACAAACGAGCCGTCTTCCAGGAACAGGGTCTGGTCGGGCTGGTAGGCATTCACTGCGCTCCAGGGATTGTACAGCGGGTACTTGTTGTAATCGCCGTCTACCCGGGCCCAGAAGTTCACTTCCTTAATGCCTTTTATATCATCCAGCCCTTCGCGCTGTGCAAAGTCAAAGCGGTCGGCCATGGCCTGGTTAATGATCTTGCGGCCAAAGGCATAGCTGCACAGCACCTGCAGCTCCAGCTGTTTGTAACGGAAGGTGTTGCTGAAATAACCCTGTACCGCAGGTACCTGCCGGCCTTTCATTACCCGGTCGCCATCGTTGATCACGTAATCGCCGTTCTGGTCTTTCCATATAGGATCGCCCGCATGCAGGGGTACACCCTGGTAGGTCATAGGGTGGCCGTTGGCGGGGTTTACGGGTACGTCGGCGTCGCTGTTATAAATGCCGTTATTCACCAACAGCCAGTAACGGTCCGTAGGCTTGCCCACCAGCAGGCGGTGGTTGCCTATTACCATATCGGTTACGCCATCCGGCATGGCCAGCAGCTTGTTCTGGTTGGTGTAGGCGGCAATACCGGTGCTCCATCCGAATTTGCTGCCCTGGATAATGTCCGCGTCTACCGTTGCTTCATAACCATAATTGCGGATGTCCATTCCGTTCTTTACAATGCCGGTGTAGCCGCTTTCCTCCATCACCGGTATTTTCAGCAGCAGGTCGCGGTCTGTTTTGGAATACACATCCAGCGTGGCGCGGATGCGGTTGTGCAGCAGGCCTATGTCTATTCCTGCATTCAGCTGCTCTACATAAGGCCATTTCAGGTTGCCGGTTACGTAGCCGGTGCCAAAGGCAGCGTTAATGGCCGGGAAAGCGTTATAGGTTGCCAGGTTGGGAGTACCGTCCCAGCCGATGTCCACGTTGTAAATGGGGCCGCCTTTGTAATACTCGTCCATGAGAACACGTCCTACACGGCCGTAGCTGGCTCGCAGGTTCAAATTGCTTAGCCAGCCTAAGCCGTGCAGAAAATCTTCATTGCTTATTTTCCATGCTGCGGATAAGGTGGGGGAAAACAGCCAGCGGCTGCCGGCCGGTACGTTTGAGCTGCCATCCTCACGCAGGTACAGGGTAACAAAATATTTTTCCAGGTAATTATAACCTATGTTGGTGTAAAAAGAAGCCAGGTTGGATTGCGTGTAGTCTTTAAAGTTAGCCTGCAGGCGCAGGTTGCCAAACACGCCTTCCTTGTTGGAGTCGTCGCCGGGCTTATATATCTTAATATAATCGCTGCGGCCCTTGTATGCTTTGCCGTAGTCATAGCGCCACTTATCCCACAGCGCGTACTGCCCCAAAGTTACATCCAGGTGGTGCTTGCTTACAAAGGTATGGTCGTAGCGGATGGAGTTATCCAGCGTCATGCGCCGGCTTAGCCCGTCAAAGTTAGATACAAAGTTATTACCGTCGTTAATGGTAGTAGGCAGGAACAGGTCGCGGAAGTTTTGCCCGTAGTCGATGCTGAAGCGGGCGTTCAGCGACCAGTCTGTACCAATGGTGTAGTGCGCATTGGCCAGTATGCGCGCATTGTTGTTACGGTTTTTGTTAAGCCCGTCTTTAAGGTAGGTATAATACTGCTGCAGGTACGCTTTGTTGGGCGATGGCGGGTTTTCAAAGTTCACCAGGTAATCTTCATCGCCGGCGCGGTCGCGTATAAACTGGTTACGGCTGCGGGTAAGCGTGGCGCCGCTGATATAGGTGGTGAGCATCAGGTGCCGTACCGGCATCAGGTTTATACCAAAGTTAATGTCGTACCGGTTCATGCCGGTATGGTCGGCCACGCCCTGCTGTACCGAACGGCCCAGGCTGAAGCGGAAGTTAGCCAGCCGGTTACCTCCGCTTACAGCTGCCTGTATGCCGTTGCTCCATGCGTTGCGGTAGTACAGGTCGTCCCAGTCTGCCGCACCAAAATAACGGGCCTGGGTGGAGTCTGCCAGGTAACGTGGAAAGTTGCGCCATTGCGCTTCATTAGCATATTTTTCGTAGAACGGGAGCCGGAAGTTGCGTTCATATTCTCCGTTCACCGTATGTGTAACAGGTTTCAGGGAAAGCCCTATCCACGAGTTTACCGATACCTTCATACGGCCCGAGCGCGGGCCCCTGGTGGTAATATTAATAATGCCGTTTGCTGCCAGCGGGCCATATTGGGCGCCGGCGGCAAAATCTTTCAGCACTTCAATGCTGGCAATATCATTTACATCCAAAAAGCCCAGCAGGGTGCTTTCCGTTCCCAGGCGGTTAAAGTCAAAACGCTGTATGTCGTACGGGAAGGGATGGTCCGGCACCAGCGGCACGCCATCTACTATATAGGTAGGCTGCGCGTAAAACAGGTCGCTGTTCTTGAGCAGCAGGGTAGCAGCGCCTCTTATAAATACGCTGGTGCGTTTGCCCGGTTCGGCGCTGGGCATGCGTATATCCACGCCCGTTACCCTGCCGGCCAGCATCTGGTCAATGCTGGTGTAAGGCATTTTTTTTACTTCATTCATATCCACCCCGGATATGGCGCCTGCGGGATTGTTATGCAGGAACAGCTCGTTGTTGGGAAAATAACCAATAGTGTCCCTGGCCTGCAGCGGTACTTTTTTTAACCAGCCAATGCTGTCTGTGGAGGAGGAAAAGTTGCTGGTATCTTTGCTTTTGTACACGCTTTGCGCATAGCCGCCGGCGTATAGCAGCAGGCAAAAGATGGCCCCTGCCGTCCCTTTGCGAAGGGCGGCGTAACAATGTGTTGTCATAAGTGGAGATTTAGCAATACAGATCCCTTACGTAAGCGGGGCTTACGTTTCAGGGCCTAATAAGGTTGCTTTACGGAAACAGTTTAGCTACTGATCCTGTGCGGGATCAATGATCGGCGTTGTAAAAGCGACGGTGGAAACTTGTAAGGATAAAGTACCGGCATGCGTATGGCATGCCCTTTTGCTAGTAAAGTTTGAACCTGCATGTGCAATAATTGTGGAATTTTCAAATTTGCTTCGTAACGATAAACATTCTTATGGAAATAGGCTCACGGATTTTTCTCAGGCATTAGTTTTTCTTTACTGATAACGCGGAGTCGGGGATGTCACTGCTACACGGGCCTTTAAAACAATCCAGCTACATACATCTAGTTCTTCAATTGGTTGTGATCAAATTTAAATAGCTAAAACGATTTTTCATAATTTTTTTTAACAATTATTTTTGATTTCCGCATTTGTTAGTTTATTGAGTAGCCATTACTTATAACACCTCTTGTCTTTAGTTTATTATAGCTGCATAACATTTTACCTGTCACAACGTTTTATATACAACCAATAAACCTATCTTATGAAAACCACTTACCCGCTGCTGGCGGCATTGCCTTTTTTATTAAGTATGACGGGCTGCTCGCATGCCGACATGCCAAGCCCGGCCACACTGCCAGCCTCCAATACACATTCAGCCGCCACACCTGCCGTAATTGATTACCGGGAAGAGATGCGCAACTTTGTGATCAACATCAGCCGGTATGCAAAGGCGCGCAACCCGCAGTTTGCCATCATCCCGCAAAATGGTATTGAGCTGATCACCACCAACGGCGAAAGCGACGGCACCCTTGCCCAGGCCTATATACAAGCCATTGACGGCGTAGGCCAGGAGGATCTTTTTTACGGGTATACAGATGATAACGTACCTACGCCATCGGATGATAATATGTACCTGCGCGAATACCTGGACCGTATCAAAGCAGGCAAAAAAATACTGGTAACTGACTATTGCAGCACCCAGGCCAAAATGGACAAATCCTACAGCAGCAATAACAGTAACGGCTATATATCCTTTGCCGCCAGCCATCGTGAGCTGGATAACATTCCTGCCTATCCTGCACAACCCTATGCCGTAAACAGTAGTAACATTACCAGCCTGGCGCAGGCAAAAAATTTCCTGTACCTCATTAACCCCCAGCACTACAGCAGCAAAACACAGTTCATTAATGCGGTTAGCGCCACCAATTACGATGTAGTGCTTATAGACCTGTTCATGGACACCAACAACCCGTTCACCGCGGCGGAAATAGACCGGCTGAAAACAAAGGCCAACAGGGGCAAACGCCTGGTGATCTGCTACATGTCCATAGGTGAAGCAGAAGATTACCGGTACTACTGGCAGCAGGGCTGGGGCGTAGGCAACCCGCCTTTTATTGCAGCGGAAGACCCGGACTGGGGCGGCAATTATTTTGTGGCATACTGGGATGCGGGCTGGCAGGGCCTTATATACGGCAACAGCACTTCTTACCTGCAAAAGATACTGGACAGCCATTTTGATGGCGCCTACCTGGATATTATTGACGCTTTTGAATATTTCGAAAACCAGTAAAACCGTTCATCTATTTTAGCAGCATAACAAATAACAAAGCCGTATTTTTATTGGTATTGCAACCAATATCTATATGCTATGAGAAAATCCCCTGTTATCCTGCTGCTGCTATGCCTGCCCCTGCCGGCCCTTTGCCAAAGCACGCAAAAACCTGTTTTACACGGTAAGCACTGGATGGCTATTACCGGTAAGCCGCTGGCCGCCACCGCCGGCGCCATGCTGTTCCAGCAGGGTGGCAACGCGGTAGATGCCGCCTGCGCCATGATAGCCGCCACCTCCACCATGTGGGATGTGCTGAGCTGGGGCGGCGAAACACAGGCGCTTATTTACAACCCCAAAACAAAAAAAGTGATTGGCATTAATGCATTGGGAGTAGCGCCTACCGGTGCTACTCCTGCTTTTTATAAAGGTAAGCACATGCGGTACCCGCCGGAGTACGGGCCGCTTTCTGCCGTTACGCCGGGCACGCCGGGCGGCATTATTACCATGCTGGCGGAATATGGCACCAAAAGCCTGAAAGAAGTGCTGGCCCCTGCCATGGAAATGGCCAAAGGCTATCCTATAGAAGCGCAAACCGCTAACTATATACAGGCAAACAGTAAATGGATCACGCAATGGCCTTACTCCAAACAAGTGTTCTTTACGCATCCCAACCGCGCCCGCGTGGCGCCGGATGCCGGCGAAATCTTTCACCAGCCCGACCTGCTGGCTACCCTGCAGAAAATGGTAGACGCCGAGCAGAACGCGCTGAAAAAAGGCAAATCGCGCAAGGAAGCGCTGTACGCAGCATACGACCGCTTTTATAAAGGCGATATTGCGCAGGAGTTTGTACGCGGCTGTAAGGAGCAGGGCGGCCTTATTACCCTGCAGGACCTGGCCAGCTGGAAAGTGCATATAGAAGAGCCGTTAATGACCACCTATAAAGGCATTGAGGTATATAAGCTGTCGCAATGGACGCAGGGCCCCGCCATGCTGCAGGCGCTGAACATACTGGAGAATTTTGACCTGAAGGGCATGGGCTATAACTCTACCCGCTACATACATACCGTGTACCAGGCTATGAGCATGGCCTTTGCCGACCGTGACTTTTACTACGGCGATCCTTATTTTCCACCGGAGGAGCCTATGAAGGGCCTGCTGTCTAAAGCATATGCAAAGGAACGCGCCCGCAGCATTAACATGGAAAAAAACGATACCATGATAGGCCCCGGCGATCCCTACCCGTTTGAAGGCGGCGGTAAGCAAAACCCTTATTTTAACCTGCTGAAAACCTGGGGCCATACCGCGGTGTATAAACCGGATGAACCCATTCATGGCCCGGATGATCCCTTTCTGCAAACTTTCCTGAGCGGCACCACTTCTGTTGAAGCGGCCGATGAGGAAGGATGGGTAGTATCTGTAACGCCCAGTGGCGGCTGGATCCCCGCCACCATTGCCGGCCATACCGGTGTGGGCATGAGCCAGCGCATGCAAAGCTTTGTGCTGGATGAAAACGAAAACCCCTTTAACGTAATGGAGCCCGGTAAGCATCCCAGGGTAACATTAACGCCTACACTGGCTATGAAGGATGGTAAGCCCTTCCTGGCCTTTGCCGTGCAGGGCGGCGACAGCCAGGATCAGAACCTGCTGCAGTTTTTCCTGGATGTGGTGGAGTTTGGCATGAATGTGCAGGAAGCTACAGAAGCCGCCAACTTTAACAGCTACCAGATGTACTCCTCTTTTGGCGGGCATGAGCGCAAGCCCGGCGGGTTAACCCTGCAGGAAAACACGCCCTTCTGGACCCGGAAAGAGCTAAAGCAGATGGGGTATAAGATGGACTTTGAAGAGCGCACCTCCGGCCCTATTAACGCCATTTATTTTGACTGGCAGCACGGCAGCTTCTGGGGCGGCTCCAGCAACCACGGGGAAGATTACGGGATAGGGTGGTAGCTGCCACTCTTCCCGGCGCTGTTAGCAGATATTGGGAATGGTGCCGGAAAAATCGCACAGCTTTTCCAGCAGCGCGCACAGCTCCTCCCCTTTTTTTGTAAGCGTGTACACCACCCGGGGAGGCACCTCCTGGAAATGCTGCCGGGTAATGAGCGTGTTCTTTTCGAGCAGCTTTAAACGGTCGGCCAGTATGTGGTCTGTAATGGGCGACAGCTCTTCCTTGATGCCTGAAAAACGGTTATTACCTTCCTCAATACAGAAAAGGATTTCTGTGAACCACCTGCGGCTTAACAGCACCAGCAGCTCGTTCAGCGTACATTTACTCTCCAGGAAAGCTTGGTTCTGGTAGTTGCTTGAATTTACCTTCCTTTCCGCCATAAGCATATTTATTTAAGTAGTTACTATTTAAATAATGAGTTATTGCACAGGTAAGCGGGAAATGCTTGCTTTGTAATAGCGAATTGTAATTTGCTCTTCCGCATGTAATGCCTTGCCAAAGTAGTGGAATAGATTCAAACCGCAAACCGGAATTACATAAGCGGACAGGCAGGTTGAATGCGCGGAGCACCGGCCGGTAATTTGGCATATAACCTTCAGGGGCAGTGAACAAGTGGAACGGACAGTTTTTAATATCGGATTTCATCGGGGAGTCCTGCGCTGTTACCGGCGCAGGCTAACCGTTTGATAAATTGTTCCCGCCCGTCGTCAATGGCTGCATGTTGCAGCAAGAGATATAGTAAAAAAAACTATTGCATATTCCCTATCTTTACGATATATGCATCCTTTTACTTTCTATCAACGTAGCATCCGTAATATTTTAACCGGGGGATTATTACTTTTTTCAGCTGCTTTTGCACAAGCTCAAAATGTGGAGCCGCTGCACTATACCTGCTATCACACCAAACAGCAACCGGCCATTGACGGTAAGCTGAGCGACGCGGTATGGCAGCAGGCCGCCTGGAGCCAGGACTTCACCGACATTGAAGGCGACAAACGCCCGGCGCCGCCCTTACGCACCCGCCTGAAAATGCTGTGGGACGATCAATACCTTTACATAGCCGCGGAGCTGGAAGAGCCGCACATCTGGGGCAAGCTGCTGCAGCGCGATACCATTATCTTCCACGATAATGATTTTGAAGTGTTCATAGATCCTGACGGCGACGGCAAAGAATATTTTGAAATAGAGGTGAATGCCCGCAATACCGTTTTTGACCTGTTTATGCCGCGCACGTATAACGACGGCGGGCATGCGCTTATGACCTGGGATGCCAAAGGCATGAAAACAGCCATTGGCATAAACGGCACATTAAACAAACCCACAGATAAAGATAAATCCTGGACCGTGGAAATGGCCATTCCCTTTAAAGCCTTGCGCCTGCTGGGCATACCGGACGTGCCTAAAGACCGCTCCGTATGGCGTATCAACTTCTCCCGGGTGGAATGGGACACCGATATAAAGGGCGGCCAGTACGTTAAGAAAACCAACCCCGCCACCGGCAAACCGTTACCGGAACATAACTGGGTATGGTCGCCGCAGGGAGTTATCAATATGCACGTACCGCAGAAATGGGGCTACGTACAATTCTCCGCACAACCTGTTCAAAAGCCTTAAACTCCCCACATATGAATAAACGTAACTTTATAAAAACCCTGGGTGTAGGCAGCGTAGCGCTTATGCAGCCAGGATTGCCGGCAGTGGCCAAAGCTGCAGATGGCAAGGCAAAAGCAGCCGCGCCCAAAAAAATAGCGCACCGGGTATGGATCAATCCCAACCACCAGGATGCCGAAGCCGATATACAGGCAAGGTATGCCAGCTATAAAAAAGCCGGCATCAGCGATATATACTTTGAGGCCGACAGTGAAAAGCATTTCCGCATTGCTAAAAAGAACGGCATTAATGCCCACCGCTGGATATGGACCATGAACCGCGGTGAAAAGGAGCTGCTGGCCGCCCACCCCGAATGGTACTCTGTAAACCGCAAAGGCGACTCCTGCGCTACCCACCCGCCTTATGTTGATTACTACCGCTGGCTGTGCCCCAGCAAGCCGGAAACGCTCAATTACCTGAAAGAACAGGTAGAAAGCATTCTTTCCAAAGATTATGTAGATGGTATTCACCTGGATTATGTGCGCTACTGCGATGTAATACTGCCCGTAAACCTGTGGAGCAAATACGGCATAGACCAGTCCAGGGAGCTGCCGGAATATGATTTCTGCTACTGCGAAACCTGCCGTAACGCCTATAAGGCGGAGAAAGGCAAGGACCCGCTGGAAATGGAGCATCCTGACCAAAGCCCGTCGTGGCGAAAGTTCCGCTATGACCGTATTACCAATATTGTAAACAACCTGGCCAAAGTGGCGCAGCAGCATAAAAAGCCCATTACCGCTGCCGTATTTCCCACGCCGGAAATAGCCAAACGCATTGTGCGGCAGGATTGGAGCAACTGGCACCTGGATGCTGTAAACCCCATGATATACCACGGCTTTTACCGGGAAGATGTAAGCTGGATAGGTGATGCCGTAGCCGAAGGCATACGCGCGCTGGAAGGCCGCTTTCCGCTGTACGCCGGCTTGTTCCTGCCCGACTTCCACGGCAATATGGACGATCTGAAACGTGCTGTAAGCCTGGCCGTGCAGAACGGCGCATCAGGGGTATCGCTGTTCGGCGAGCTAACACCCGATGTATTGCACGCGATTAGCGCGTAATACGTGAATTATGAATTGGCAATTAATTGGAGGTGATGGACATATAGCGGCGTGTAGGAGCTGTTAATTCGAGTAATCAACTGAAGTGATGAGTAGTATTCCGGAGCCGCAGATGTAATTAACCACAAATCGTTTAATACGGAAAGTAAAGCGCACCGGCATTTTTTGAAGATAATTAGCACTAAAACGTTTTTGAAATAAAAAGTCCTGCATCTTTACGGTGCAGGACTTTTTAATTATGAATAATTTCAACAGTATCTATTGCTATTTACAATTCCAATCAATCAATCAATTCCAATCAATCTTAGTTATACCTGATTATCTTACAAACACAATTTTTAAATAACCATCGCCCAATTCGTAATTATTCTCACTCATAATTTACTTTTTTGGGTGCTCATGAATGTACATTTCGTAATTGACAATTCGTAATTAACCCGCTCATTCTATGAGCGAGTTCGGCCTGTCTGCCTCCGCCTTGCCAAAATCATAATTCGGTTTGTTGCCCATTGTAATGGCAAGGGTGCCGCCTTTTAAAATATCAGCATGCTGAATATAGCTTTTCGTATAAGGCTTACCGTTTAAAGTAACGCTTTGTATGTATTTGTTAGCTGCGCTGTTGTTCAGCGTTTGTACGGTAAAGGTTTTGCCGCCGGGCAACTGTACGCTGGCCTTGTCAAATACCGGGCTGCCGAAAACATAAATGCCTTTGGCCGGGTTTACCGGGTAAAAGCCCAGGGAAGAGAATATGTACCAGGATGACATGGCGCCTACGTCCTCGTTGCCGGCCAGGCCGTCGGGCCGGGTAGTGTAGAACTCCTGCATTACCTGCCGTACTTTTTCAGCGGTTTTCCACTGGTTGCCGGCATAGGCGTACATATAGGTAACATGGTGGCTGGGCTCATTACCATGTGCGTACATGCCTATCAGGCCCGAAATATCGGGAGAGGTTTCCGCGCCCATATCGCCCTTGGCGGCAAATAAGCTGTCGAGCTTTTTGGTAAAAGCAGCGTCGCCGCCCATCAGCTTAATCAGTCCTTCCACATCCTGCGGCACCAGCCAGGTGTATTGCCAGCCATTACCTTCTGTAAAGTCGCCTTTCCCGTGAATAGACTGGAAAGGATCATACGGCGTTTTAAAGCTGCCGTCGCTCATACGGGGGCGTACGAACCGGATGGTGCTGTCAAAATAGTTCTTGTAGTAAGCAGCGCGCTTGGCATAGGTGTTATAAACATCCATCTTGCCCATTTTCTTAGCCATGGCAGCAATGCACCAGTCGTCAATAGCATATTCCATGGCTTTTGATACGGACTCATACTCTTTATCTGCCGGTATGTAGCCGCGCTCTTTTATGTATTGCATGCCCAGGTCGTCGCGGGTAGAAGATACTTTCATGGCTTCCAGCGCAGCAGCGGCATCAAAGCCTTTAAATCCTTTCAGGTAAGCGTCTGCGATCAGCGGCACGGCATGGTAACCTACCATACAGTTGGTTTCGCTGCCCATCAGCGGCCATATAGGCAGCTTGCCCTGCTGCTGGTAAATGGCCAGCAGGGAGTTTATAAAGCTGTTAACACGGTCGGTATGTATCAGGGTGCTTAGCGGCGCAGCAGAACGGTAAGTGTCCCACAGTGAGAACACCGTATAGTTGTCAAAGCCCGGGTTCTGATATACTTTTTTATCTGTACCGCGGTAAGTGCCGTCGTGGTCATTGAACAGGGCAGGGCCTATCATGGTATGATACAAAGCAGTATAGAATACCCGCCTTTTGGCATCATCTGCCGTTTGTACGTTTATTTTACTAAGCTCTTTGTTCCATTTGGCATTAGCAGCGGCAACGGTTTTGGCAAAGTTCCATCCTGGAATTTCCGCGTTAATGTTAGCCAGCGCATTTTCGCTGCTCACAGGTGATATGCCTACTTTCAGCATTACCTGCCCCGGCGCTTTGTCAAAGGATATGATGCCTTTGGTGAATTTTGCCTTTAGCTCCGTGCCTTCTTTCTTCTGGTCGCCGTCATATACCGCAAAGTTTTTCAGCGGTACATTGCTTTGAATAGCAAACCACAGGCGCTGGTCTTCCGACCATCCTTTGGAAAAGCGGTAGCCTTCCAGGGTGTACTCATCTTTCTGGCGGATGTAGGTTTCTACCGGCGCATCCCAGCCAATGCCTTCTTTCAGGTCAACGATAATATGGGCAGGCTGGCCTTTGGGAAAAGTGTATTTATGAAAGCCTACGCGCTCGGAGGCGGTCAGCTCTACCTGTATATCCCGGTCATCCAGGTGCACAGCGTAATACCCCGGCCGCGCAATTTCACGCGAATGGGAGTAGTGCGATGCATAGCCCGCGGTAGGATTTTCCTGTGTGCCGTGGTTGGTTTTTACATCGCCGGTGTAGGGCATAATCAGCACATCGCCCAGGTCGCCAATACCGGTGCCGCTCAGGTGTGTCTGGGAAAACCCTATCACCACGCTGTCGGAATAGTGGTAGCCGGAGCACCAGTCCCACCCTTTTACAATATTGTTCGGGCCTACCTGTACTGCGCCAAAAGGAACGCTGGCGCCTACAAAAACGTGTCCATGTCCGCCGGAGCCGATATAGGGATCCACATAGGCAAGGGGTTTGCTTTCTGTAAATGATTGTCCCTGTATTTTCCGCGGCTGCTCTACCTGCGCGTTCACCTGCGCTCCTGTCATTACCAGCCCGGAGAAGGCCAGCATACAGGCATTCTTAAACCTCAAAGTCATATTAGCTGCTTTAAACCTCCAAGATACGTGGAGTAACTTATTTTTCCAGTAGTTTTTATGTGAAAGGGATTATAAAATTGCAATTATCAATGCTAAGTATTACTTTTCAATACAATCTAAATCCACGCCCTGTACATGATCAACCAATTATCCACGCATCGCATACTTTCCATCGACGCTTTCCGCGGTATTACCATCCTGGTAATGATATTTGTAAATGAGCTGGCCGGCGTAAGCGGCATTGCTCCCTGGATGAAGCACATGCCGGCAGATGCAGATGCCATGACCTTTGTGGATGTGGTGTTTCCTGCTTTCCTGTTTATTGTAGGCATGTCTGTTCCCTTTGCCATTAACCGGCGCCTGGCCAAGGGCGACAGCGTTATGCAGCTGCAGCAGCATATTGGCTGGCGTACATTGGGCCTGCTGGTGCTGGGGGTGTTTATGGTAAATGCAGAAGGCGGGTATAATGAGGCTGCTATGGGCATGTCTGTTCACCTGTGGTCACTGCTGTTTTTTGTATGCGTGCTGCTGGTGTGGGCGGTGTATAAGCTTGCTAACCGTACGGTGGTATATGTGCTGAAAGGAATTGGCATTGCGGGACTGGTGGCGCTGGCATTTATTTACCGCGGCGGCGACGATGGTACTGAATATTTGCAGCCGCGCTGGTGGGGCATACTAGGGTTAATTGGCTGGGCCTATTTATACAGCTGTATCTTTTACCAGCTGTTCAGGGGAAATGTATATGGGTTGCTGGCCATGATAGGTGCATGCACGATATTCTACATCATTGGCCATCAGCCGGCAGTACAGCAGTCTGCCGCCTGGCGCTGGATTACTTATCAAAGCGGTAATGCGGCGCATACCTCTATTGTGTTGAGCGGTATTGTGCTGTCGCTTATTTTCTTTGACCAGGCTACGCAGCGAAGCGTGCAGCAGCGGTTTATACAGGCCGGTGGATTTGCATTGATATTGCTGGTAGCCGGTTATTTCCTGCGCCCGTATTTTAAAATATCCAAGATATATGCAACGCCAACCTGGTGCCTGTACAGCGCCGCCATCTGCTGCATATTGTTCGCCTTCCTGTATTGGCTTATAGACCGCAGGCATCTCAGCGGGTGGACTAACTTCTTCCGTCCTGCCGCCGTCAACCCATTGTTAACATACACGATCCCATTTGTTATTTACGCGCTGCTGGAGCTGTTGCAGGTAAAGTACCCGGCCTTTATGCACCAGGGCTACACCGGTATGCTATGGTGCGTTTTATATGCCGTTATCGTACTGGGCATCGTAAAGGGCCTCAATAAAGCGGGCCTGAAGCTGCAGCTGTAAGCATATAAAGCCTGGTGTAGTGTTAATGCACTTCCATCACAATCACTTACTGCCTTTCGCACGGCTTCTCCTGCAGGTACGGCTAACGGACCTTGCCCGGCGTGCCACGTAAGGTGAAGCCTGGTGTAGTACTAATGTACTTCCGCTTGATACAGCTGCATCGTCATTCACACAGGCGGGCGCAGTCCGGTGCCGTACCTGCAAAGAAGCCCCAAAGAGCCCTGCAAAGAAGCTCAAAAAAAACCTGTAACCTATCCCCACAACCATGCGTTCCATAAAAAACAACCCATGACGAAACCATGCACTGTAGCATTACTGCTATTACCCCTTTTTGCGTGCAAAAAAGACAACGCACCCGCACCGCTCCACTACCATTATTACGAAGTAGGCATGAGAAATGATGCTGCCGCAAACTGGCAATGGCAGGACACTGCCTTTGTGGTAGCGGTGGCTGATACCAATACTACCCTTATTGCGGAAATCAATGCACAGTTAGCGTTACCGGCAGACCAGCGGAATAAGATTGTTGCAGGCACGTTAGTTGCAGGAGATGGAGGGTATAACACAAATGCATCTCATCATTTTAAATGGCACCTGGATGAAAACGACTGGCAGCTGACCAACATGACGATTGAACTATCCGACGGTTTGCCATATACAGATGTAGATATGCATTACAGCTACTGGATGGAGCGCGTGAAACGCTTTACGCCATGGGCGTCGTATATAAAGAAAGAAACTACACCATGAAACTGAAATGGCTCATCGTACTATTGCCCGCCGGTTTGCTCCTGCTGCTGGCTGGCTGCCGGCAGCAGAACAATAATAAAGGTAAACCCGAAATTACGCCGCGTAACCTGGCAATAAACAGCAGCAACGCCTATAACAACCTGTTCCTCGACAGTGCAGCCGTTGAAAAATATATAGCAGCGCAAAACCCTGGCGATACTATTGCCAATGCAATGCGCAGCTTTTATAATGCCCGTAATTTTGAGTACGCCTGGTTTGATGAGCTGGGGTTAACAGAGCAGGCCCGCGGCTTCCGCAGCCTTTACCATTACAGCAAAGATACCACGGAAGGTACACGGCGGCTGGAAACCCGGCAGGATGCGCTGATGAACGATGACGACAGCACCGTTAACCCCCATGATCCCGGCATTGTTAAAACAGAGCTGCAGCTTACCCAACGTTTTATACAGTATGCTCTCAATAAGTATGACGATATAAGCACAAGCCAGCTGGAACAGTTTATACCCATCCGCAAACAGCCCGTGTTGCAGCTGGCCGACTCCGTGCTGGCTATAGACAGCCGTGAACATGAGCAGTATAAAGCCGATAACCCGGGCTACGCAGCTATGGAAAAGCAGTTGGAAAAATATACGGGTATTGCCAAAAAGGGCGGCTGGCCGGCCGTTACAGCCGATAAGAAAAAATATAGGAAAGGAGATAGCGCACCCGCCATACAGCTGGTAAAGAAAAGGCTGCAGATCACCGGCGAGCTGGCCGGCGCCGATACCACAGCTTTGTTTAACGATACGCTGGAAGCAGCGGTAAAAAGTTTTCAGCAAAACCATGGGTATACGCCTACCGGTATTATCACAGACACGATCATACAGGATATGAATGTGCCGGCGTTAACCAGGGTACAGCAGCTGTTAATAAACATGGAGCGTATGCGTTGGGCGCCCGGCAGGCCGGAGGGGCAGCTGATAATAGTGAATATCCCGGAATACATGCTGCATGTTTGGGACGGTAATAAGAAAGTGTTTGATATGGAAGTGGTAGTAGGTAAGGAAGGCAGCAGCACTACGCAGTTCTCCGGCGACCTGAACCAGGTGGTATTTAATCCCTACTGGCATGTGCCCCGCAGCATTGTGCGCAAGGAGATACTACCGGCCATGGAAAAGAATAAGCATTACCTGGAAGAGAATGATATGGAGATTACGGGTGAGCGGAACGGCCTGCCGGTAGTACGGCAGCTGCCGGGTAAAAAGAATGCGCTGGGCCACGTAAAGTTCCTGTTCCCCAACAGCTTTAATATTTACTTTCATGATACGCCGGCCAAGTGGCTGTTTGAAAAAGATAAACGGGCTTACAGCCATGGCTGCATCCGCCTGAGCGATCCCCTTAAGATGGCCAATTACCTGCTGCAGGATATGCCGGAGTGGACACCTGAAAAAATAGACAGCGCCTTTAATAAAGGCGACAAGGAAAAATATGTACGCATTAAACATGCGGTGCCCGTGCTGGTAACCTATTACACTGCCTGGGTAGATGAGCATAACACCCTGCAGTTCCGCGAAGATATTTACGGGCACGACGCCCGGCTGGCGGAAAAGATGTTTACAGATGCCAAAATGATAGCGGCGGCAAAGTAGGGAGGCCCTCCCGTACCCTGCCGCCGCGGCTTGGCTTATAAGTAATGCCCTTGGTCTACAGCACCGGGGTGCTCATGGCAAGGGCCTTATTTGATTTCAGCATTTTTGAGTGGGCGATATAATTTTTATTATCGCTGTAAATGAACAGGCAGGTACCGCCTTTGAGCGCTTCAATCACTTCCTCATGTATCTCGTCCGGTATGGCGGGGCAGCCAAAGCTGCGGCCAATATATCCCTGGTTCTGGGCAAAATCTTCGTTTACATAGCTGGCGCCGTGCATTACAATAGCCCGGCTCATCGCATTGTCGTTAATGCCTTTTTCTGTGCCTTTCAGGCGTAAAGAAAGGCCGTGCTCGCCTATGTAGGTGTTATCTGTAATATAAAATCCCAGGCTGCTCTTGTGGCTGTTAATGGCATTGGAAAAGCTGGTTGCATTCAGCTTGCCCGAGTTTCTGCCATGAGATACCAGGGTATTGAACAGCAGCCTGCTGTTTTTAACATCAATCACAAACAGGCGCTTCTGGGTAGAGGGCAGGCTGAAGTCCACAATCGCAATCACGCTATCATTGCGGAGCTTGCCATCGGCCAGCAGGTGGTTAAAGCCTGCTAAACCGTACATGAACGCTTCCTGGGAAAGGCCCATTCCGCCCAGTTGCAGGCTGTCATACACCATGGCGCTGCTTACGCTGGCGGCAGGTACCGGTGCGGGCATCCGCTTTAGCCCCCTGCGGCTGCCGGACGACACATTTGCGGCAAATAAAAAAGAAAAAAGTACAATAGGAATTACAAACAGCTTGGCGCTGCGCCGTATAGGTTTCTTCATTTTCACAGTTCTCCTTGTTGACACGGATAATAAGTTTTTCTACAGGTATATGGTCCTGTTGTGTTTGGAATAGTTGCGGTTATAAAAAAGTATAACAAATATCCTTAAAATTTAAATAATTTCCATGGTTGAAGTCCCTTGTTTGCTGTTTTTTTAACATTTTGAAGACATTTTAAAACGGTTGGGACCGGTGCTTCGAAATGTTAGTGGCCTATTTTAGGAAAAGAGTAAAAACAGGCATTACAGGTACAGCCTGGCATCAGGTAGTTTTATGGCAATTCCTGGGAGCATTGCGGGAAAATACACTTTTACACCTGCGTTCAGCATGTATTTTTATAACCCTATCCCGTGGGCATTGCCGGGGCAACAAAAAGGACCACCCTTAACCTGGCCGGAAGTGCTTTCCTTTTTGCAGCTATCGTTATGCATTATCTTAAATGAGCCTATACACTAACCCTAACATTACCCCCATATAGCGCATTACTGCACGCTCCTGCAAGCACTGTCGGCCCGCACGCTTCATCACTTTATACCTATAGCATTTTTGCAACCGCTCCTTATCCCATAGCAATAATTATCAAATCCATTAGCCGTTTACGTTAGTAACAGCAGAAAAAAAATTTATACAATTTTTTTATCAAAAGTTGTTTTTATCAAAAAAATGTTCTCATCTTTGCACTGTTAAAAAAATCATAAAAAGCAAAACATGCAACGCATACAATTACATAAAATCGCAACGAACGGCTTTAGTCCCCTGGAGGACAGCACCGTTGGCGGGGCATGTTATGCTGCAGAATAGTTGAAATGACGAATTCGATATAACACAAGCCCCGCAAGCAATTGCGGGGTTTTTTATTTTAATGGAATAAATGTTTTGATTAAAAGAAAAGCAACAACATACAAATGCAGTTACTAAATATAACGGGCATACGATTTACAGGCATGAATGGTAAACAGCTACCAGGCAGCTGCCCCGTCATATGCAGTAAACTGCAGCATAGTAATGAAAATATTGAATGGTACTTCCGGTATAAACGGCCAGGTATTCACTGCACATAAGTAACCCTGCGTGCAGTCAAAAAGCCCGGTCGTACCAAGCGGCCGGGCTTT